>CAZGRJ010000006.1:31184-43995 GCA_964528115.1 uncultured Nitrospirales bacterium | reverse complement strand
GTACGGCTGCCGCGAGTCGCTGATCGACGGCATCAAGCGCGCCACCGACGTGATGGTGGCCGGCAAGGTGGCCGTGGTGGCGGGCTACGGCGACGTGGGCAAGGGCTGCGCCGAGGCCCTGGACGGCATGGGCGCCCAGGTGATCGTCACCGAGATCGACCCCATCTGCGCCCTCCAGGCCGCCATGGCCGGGTTCAAGGTCATGCGCATGGAGGACGCCGCGCCGCTGGGCAACATCTTCGTGACCACCACCGGCTGCCGCGACGTCATCCGGCGCCCCCACATGGAGGCCATGCCGGACCAGGCCATCGTGTGCAACATCGGCCACTTCGACCTGGAGGTGGACGTCGCTTCGGTCCGCGACCTGCCGTGGGAGAACGTCAAGCCCCAGGTGGACTTGATCACCTTCCCGGACGGCAAGCAGATCATCCTGCTGGCCGAGGGCCGCCTGGTGAACCTGGGCTGCGCCACCGGCCACCCCAGCTTCGTGATGAGCAACTCCTTCACCAATCAGGTGATGGCGCAAATCGAACTTTGGGGCAATCCTGGAAAGTACAAGAACGAGGTGTTCGTGCTGCCCAAGATCCTCGATGAGAAGGTCGCGCGCCTGCACCTGAAGAAGATCCGCGTGGCCCTCGACCAGCTCACCCCCGAGCAGGCGGCCTACCTGGGGATCGAGGTGGCCGGCCCCTACAAGCCGGACTACTACCGCTACTAAGCCCGGGCCGGCCCCGCGAAGCCAAGGGGCCAATTGACACCCACCGGGAAGCATCCCTCCGGCATCGACGCGGACCTGAAGGCCGCCCTCGCCGATCACCGCGCGGGGCGGATGGATGCCGCCCGGCGCGGCTACGCCGGGGTTCTGCAACGGCGACCCGACCACCCGCAGGCCTTGCACGGCCTCGCCGTCCTCGCCCTGAACGCCCGCGACGACCGGGCCGCGGCGGACCTCCTCACGCGCCTGGTCCGCGCCCGCCCGAAGGACGCCCGCGCCCACAACCTCCTGGGGCTGGCCCACAAGCGACTGGGTGACGTGGCCGCGGCGGAGGCCGCGTTCCGCAAGGCCGTCGCCCTGGACCCGCGCCACGCCGAGGCCCTCGCCAACCTGGGCGCCGTCCTGCACGATCGGGGCGACCTCGCCGGAGCCGCCACCGCATTGGAGAGGGCGGTCGCCCTGGCCCCCGGGCTCGCCTTCGCCCGGAACAGCCTCGGCATGATCCGGCGCGACCAGGGCCGCCACGCCGACGCCGCGGCCGCCTACCGCGCCGCCCTCGCCGCCGGCCCGGACAACCCGGTCGTCCTCAACAACCTGGGCAACGCCCTCTCCGCCTCCGGCGACCTCGACGGCGCCCTGGCCGCCTTCCGCCGCGCCCTCGAGCGCCGGCCCGATTACGCCGAGGTCCACTGCAACTTGGGAAAGCTCCTCACCGACCGGCGCCACCCGGCCGAGGCCGAGGGTGCGTACCGCAAGGCCGTCGCCCTGAACCCGCGGCTCGCCGAGGCCCACCTGGGCCTGGGGTGGACGCTCCTGGAGGCGGGGCGCGACGCCGACGCGGCCGAGGCGTTCCGCGCGGTCCTGGCCCTGGAGCCGGACAGCGGCGCGGCCCTGACGTTCCTCGTCAGGGCCGAGGCGCGGCGCTGCCGGTGGGACGACCTCGCGGACCTCGAGGCCGCCGTCCGCGCCCGCGTCGCGGAGGGGGCGGACGACCTGGCGCCGCTCGTCCTGTCGGAGCTGGACACGACGCCCGCCGAGTGCCTCGCCGCCGCCCGCGCGCGCTGCAAGGCGGCCTATGGCGGCTACGCCCCGCTGCCGGCGGTCCCGGCCGGTCCCCGGGAGGTCCTGACCATCGGCTACCTGTCGCCCGACCTGGGTGAGCACCCGGTGGGGCGGCTCCTGCCCGCCATTTTGGAGTCCCACGACCGGGGGAAGGTGCGGACGATCGGCTACGCCCTGAACCCGGACGACGGCAGCGCCCTGCGACGGCGCCTGGTGGCCGCGTTCGACACCTTCGCCGACCTGAGCGCCGCCTCCGACGCGGACGTCGCCGCGCACATCCGGGCCGACGGCGTGGACGTGCTGGTGGACCTCGCGGGGCACACCCACGGCGCCCGCATGGGCATCCCGGCCCGGCGCCCGGCCCCGGTGCAGTGCGCCTGGCTCGGCTACCCGGGCACGACGGGGGCGGACTTCATCGACTACCTGGTGGCGGACGCCTTCGTCGCCCCGACGGCGGCCGCGCGTGACTATTGCGAGGCCCTGGTCCACCTGCCCGGCTGCTACCTGGTGGCCGACCCGGGCCGGGAGGTGGGCCCTGCGCCCGCGCGCGGCGACGCCGGTCTGCCGGAGCGGGGCTTCGTGTTCTGCGCCTTCCACCGGACGGACAAGCTGCGCCCGGCGACGTTCGACGTGTGGATGCGGATTCTCGACCGCGTTCCCGAGAGCGTCCTGTGGCTCACGGCGAGGGGAGAGGCGGCGGACCGCCTGCGCGCCGAGGCCGAACGGCGCGGCGTGGACCCGGACCGGCTGGTCTTCGCCGCCCGGGTGCCGGAGGTCCGCGACCACCTGGGGCGGCTGCGCCTGGCGGGCCTGTTCCTGGACACGCGGCCGTACAACGCCCATGCCACGGCGATCGACGCCCTGCACGCGGGGGTGCCGGTGCTCACCTGCCCGGGGGACGGCTTCGCCGGAAGGGTGGGGGGGAGCCTGCTGACGAGCCTGGGCCTTGTGGACCTGATCGCCCCGGACATGGCCGCCTACGAGCGCATGGCCGTCCACCTGGCCACGCACCCGGAGGAATTGGCCGCTCTGCGGGACCGGCTCGCCCGCGCGAAGGGCCCGGGGACGCCGTTCGATCCCGTCGGCCACGCCCGCGCCCTGGAGGCCGCGTTTCGCGCCATGTGGGAGCGCCACGCCGCCGGGGCGTCGCCCGCGCCGATCACGGTGCCCGCCGGGCCCGCCCGGCCCGAAAACGCCTTTCAGTAGGGCACTTCGGGGCGGGGACGCGGCGGGCGGACGGCCGCCCCTTGTGCGCACTCCGGTTTCCCATAGTTGGAATCGGATTTCTTACGTGGAAATCCCGATTCGTGTAGGGGCCATTCACCGGTAGGATAGGCTTCCCGCCCAAGGCCGGTGGGGTTCCGAAAGCCGCAGCGGGGTGCGGTTTTGAGCCCGGACCGGGAACCGATCTTGCACCCGCCCCCACGGGGAGGGTTTCCGGCCGACGGCCGGCCGCGGGATGCGGACCCCCGGCTTGGCGATGGCCGGTTTCGGCGCCCGAACCGGCGAGTGGGGCGGCGCGGCGCGCAGAGGGGATCGATGGGGAGGAACCGTCGGGTGCCACCCGGGGCAGCGGGTGGGCGCGCCCGACCCTGCATCGGTGGAGACGTGTCGGCCGGGCGGCCCCGATGTCGCCCGGGCGTTCCCCTGTGCGCCGTTTTCCTCGCGGCGGCGGTCCTCTGCGCCGCCTTCCTGCTACCCTCCGCCCCCCGGAGCGACCCCGGTCCGGGCGCGACCGCATCCCCCCGGGTCCAATTCGAGGCCACGTCCGACGGGGCCACGGTGCGGTTGCACTGGTCCCTCCCGCCGGGGCCCGCCGTGGCGGGCTTCCAGCTGCTTCGGGCGCGCCGGCCGGGCGGGCCCTATGCCCCGATCAACCCCTGGCTGATCCTCGCCGGGCCCACGGGCGATTACGCCTTCTCGGACCTCGCCGTGGACCCGGGAGCGACCTACCACTACCAGGTCGAGGTCGTGGGTGCGGCGGGCCACAAGTACCTCCTCGGGCCCCTGAGCATCGCGGTCATGCCCGAGGAGTCGCGGCGTCTGCGGGAAGGCGGCGGCCACCCGGCCGACGTGGCGCCCCCCAAGGCGGACGGGGGGGGCGGCTGCGTGGCCGCGGGCTTCGGGTGCTAGCGCGACGCCGGGGGCGTGGTGCTCCCGCCCGGCGCCGCCCTGGTCCGGCTGCGGCGGCGCGCCGCGGGTTGTCGCTTCGTCCCCCGGCGGGGTAGGGTGTCGGCCGGGGGGGAGGGCAAACCCACCCCCCGGGGGACGAACCATCGACCTGACCGACGAGGAGATCGCCGCCGTCACCGACGGCGCCCGGCTCTTGGCCAAGACCCGGGCCAAGGCCCGCATCAGGGCCCACCTGGAGGCCCTCAAGTGGGCCCTGTTCCCCGCGGTCCAGGCGGGCCACCCGGCCTGGGACGCGCCCGCGGGGTTCGACCCGGCGGCGAGCCAGATCGCCCGGGGCGAGAACCTGGAAGGGACCCCTTACCAGTACCTGGACTTCCCCCGCCACTTCACGGGCGGCGAGTTCTTCACCTTCCGTACCCTGGTCTGGTGGGGACGGTCCGTGTCGTTCTGCTGGATCCTCAAGGGCGCCGCCCTGGCCGACCAGCGGGCCCGCCTGAAGGCCCACCTGGACGACCTCGTCGGGGCGGGGATCGGGGTGTGGTTCGGCGGCGACCCGTGGGACTGGGGCGCCCACGTGGCGCTCACGGCGGTGCCGCCGGACGCGCTGGACGCCCTGGGCTTCTTGAAGGTGGGCCGGACCGTGCCCTTGGGGGACGGGAAGATCCTGGCCCGCGACGCGCTGGTGCAGGCCGGGGTGGCGACCTTCGGGGCGCTGGTGCCCCTGGTCAGCCGTCCTTCGGCGCCGCCTCCGTAGCGGGGGCCTCGCCGGCGGGGGCCTGGTCGCCGTTGCCGGCGTCCGGCGGCGCGGGCTTCGCCTCGGGCTTTGCCTCGCTCTTGGGGGCCTCGCCCTTGGCGGCGGCGCCCGCCCGGGCGGCTTTGGCGGGCTTGGGGTTCTGGGCGGCGGCGCGCTCGGCGAGGAGCTTGGCGTTCTTCGCCTCCGCGGCGGCGGCGGCCTCGGCCGCCAGGGCCTTGGCGACCGCGTCCTTGGCCTCCTGCTCGGCGGCGCGGGCGGCCTGCTCGTTGCCGGCGGCGGCGGCGGCCTTGGCGGCCTGGGCCGCCTCCCGCGCCCGGCCCGCCTCGCGCATCGCCTCGGCGGCGGCTTCGTGGGCCTTGTGGGCGGCGGCGAGCACCGCGGTCCGGGTCTCCCCCAGGGGGGCCTCGTGGGCCGCCTCGCGGGCGGTCTTGGCCTCGTGGGCCGCGGCGGTGGCCTCCTGGGTGGCCCGCTGCGCGGCGGCGCGGGCCTCCTCCGCCTCGTGGGCGGCCTCGATCTTCTCCTGCACCACCTCGGCCGCGTGGGCGGAGACGGCGGCCTGGGTCTCCGCCTCGTGCCGCCGGATCTCGCGGGCCTCGACGAACTCCGCCACCTTGGCCTCGTCGGCGGTGACCGTGATGTTGTCCAGCACCTCCAGCTGGCAGGCCAGGCGCCACGGCTCCGGGATTTTCTTGAGGCGGCGCTTCTCCACGTCGTTGCGGGGCATGGTGCGCCCCTCCAGGACCGCCACCTTGCACGAGCCGCACAGGCCGTGGCCGTGGCAGTTCATCAGGCGGTAGATGCCCTTGTAGACCTGGTACCGCTCGCGGATCGCCACCTCACGCAGGTTGGCCCCCGGAACGCACTCGACCTTGCGGCGGGTATCGGCGAAATGGATGATCGGCATGGCCCGGCAGACGCTCCCGTGTGTGATTTGCGCGGACGAGGCGCTTGGGGCCCCCCGGCGTCTCCTGGCGGAAACGCGCCGCGCCCGCTCCCGGGGCCCCTCCCTCGTACGCGGAAAAACACGAAATTATAGGGAGCCGCGGCGCCGGGCGTCAATGCGGAAAGCTTCCCCGCTTTCTGTCACAATGGACTTGGGGCATAAGGGGGAGCGTGGGGTCGGCGTCTCGTCCCGAAGGGTGTGGAGGACCAGGAGACAGCACACATGGCACACGCACTCAGCCGCACCATCGCAATGATCCTGTCGGGCGGAGAGGGGCGGCGCCTGTGGCCCCTCACCCGAGATCGGGCCAAGCCGGCGGTACCCTTCGGCGGCAAGTACCGCATCATCGACTTCACCCTCTCCAACTGCATGAACTCGGGCATCCGCCGGATCGCGGTGCTCACCCAGTACAAGTCCCTGTCGCTCGACCGGCACATCCGGATCGGGTGGAACGTGGTCAACCCCGAGGTCGGGGAGTACATCTTCTCCGTGCCGCCCCAGCACCGGGTGGGGACCGACTGGTACCTGGGGACGGCCGACGCCATCTACCAGAACCTCTATCTGATCGAGCAGGAGGACGCGGAGCACCTCCTGGTCCTCTCGGGCGACCACGTCTACAAGATGGACTACTCCCAGATGCTCCGGCACCACGTGGAGGTGGGGGCCGACGCCACCGTGGCGGCGATCCGCGTGCCCCTGGAGGACGCCACCCGGTTCGGCGTCATCCAGGTGGACGACATCGGCCGGATCACGGGCTTCGCCGAGAAGCCCAAGGACCCGGTGCCCACGCCGGACGACCCGACCCGGGCCTACGTCTCCATGGGCATCTACCTGTTCAGCGTCCGGGCCCTCAAGCACCACCTCGTGGAGGACGCGCGCACCGCCGGGTCGGTGCACGACTTCGGCCGCAACGTCCTGCCCGCCATGGGGGACGAGGGGCGCCTGCACGCCTTCGACTTCTCCCAGGCCACCAACTTCGGCGAGAAGGGCGACGACAACTACTGGATGGACATCGGGACCATCGACGCCTACTGGGAGGCGAACATGGACCTGACCTCGGTCTCGCCCAAGTTCAACCTGTACGACAAGGTGTGGCCCCTGCGCACCTCGCCGGCCCAGAGCCCGCCCGCCAAGTTCGTGTTCGCCCAGAATGCGGACGAGGGCGGCCGGCGCGGCGCGGCCCTGGACTCGATCGTGTGCGGCGGCTGCATCATCAGCGGCGGCCGGGTGCTGGGATCGGTCCTCTCCCGCGGCGTGCGGGTGGGGTCCTACAGCGAGGTGAGCGAGTCGATCCTGTACGACGACGTGAAGGTGGGGCGCTACGCCCGGCTGCACCGCGTCATCGTGGACAAGCGCGTGGAGATCCCGGAGAAGATCGAGATCGGGTTCGACGTCGAGCGCGACAAGCAGCGCTTCTCGGTGACCGACGAGGGGATCACCGTCGTCACCCAGGACATGATCGAGCGCCTGGCCTGAGGCGCCCCCAAGCCGCCTAGAGCCGCCTAGAGCCGGCCCGCGTCCCAGGTGACGCCGAGGGCCACGACGGACTCGGGGGCGCCGCTGTATGGGCCCCGGTCGGGGTTCACGCCCAGGGTAAGGGTCGCGTCCACGGCGATCCGGGGGTTCAGGCGGTAGACCGCGCCGCCCGTCACCTGCACCTTGTCGTCGCCGCCCTTGGCGCGGGCCTGCTCCCACACGAACTCGCCCACGCCCTTCAGGAACTCCACCGGCGTGTCCACCGCCATCGCCAGGGCGATGCCCAGCACGTCGTTGGCGGGCCGGCCGGCGCTGTCGCCCACAAAGGTGTAGGACAGGTTGCCGTGCACCTGGGCGGGGCCGATCACCTTGCTCGCCAGGGCCGCCATCTGCACGTCGGCCTCGTCGGTGGAGACGTTGTCGGGGCCGGTGGGGAACTTCACGCCGATCAGGCCGGAGAGGGTGAGCGGGATCGCGGCGCGCTCCTTGACGAAGTTGATCTTCGCCTTGGTCACCACGTCGCCGATGCCGTCCTCGAACTTCGCGCCGCCGCCGCCGGCGACGATCCACGGCGCCTCCACCTCCAGGTCCAGGTTGGCGTAGAGGCTGTAGGAGATTTCCGTCTCCAGGGCATAGACCTTCAGGCCGCTGTCCCAACGGGTGCGGGAGACGCCCTCCTCCACGCGCACGCCGCCGGGGGGCAGGGACACGGCGCTCTCGGTGACGCGGAAGGGCCTCGTGGCGTGGGCCGGGACGGCGGTGGCCAGGGCCACGACCACGGCGGCCAGCGCCACCACGAGGCCGCGGCGAGCGCGCTCGGTGCGGGCGGCGGGCATGAGAGCTCCTCGTGCGGGTGCGGTGGGCGCCCCTCTCGACCAAAAGGGGGGCGGCGGCAACGGGGGCGCATGGTAGGGATTTGCCCGGGGCCGGTCAAGCGCCCCGCGCCGGGGCGGGCGCACCGGGCTCGCGTATAATCGGACCGTTCGCACCATGCCCGAGCGCAAGCCCGTCAGAGCGACCCTGGCCGTGGCGGCCGCGGCCCTCGTGGTGGCGGCGGCCGCGGCCGCGGTGGGGCGCGTGGCCTCCGGCCCCGTCCCCACGGCGTCGGCCCCCGTCCCGGCCACGGTACGGGTCCCCGCCGCGCCGCCCGCGTCCGGCCCCGCCGAGGCGGCGGCGCAGATCCGGCGCGCCAAGGTCCAGGGCGAGCTGGAGCGGGTGCTGGCCCAAGAGAATCCGGCCGATACGGCGGCAGCCGATCCGGCCCCCGGCGCGGCAGAAACGGCCCCGGAGAACGGCGTGGGCGAGGACGACCCGCGCCTGCCGCCCCTGCGCGCCCGCCTGCAGGTGAACCCGGAGGACGTGGACGCCCTGCTCTCGGTGGGCTACGTCTACGTGGAGCACCACGCCTACTCGAAGGCCCGGGGCTACTACATGCGCGCGGCCGAGGTGGCGCCGGACAACGTGGAGGCCCGCACCCACCTGGGCACGGTGGCCTACTTCCTGGGCCACCTGGACGAGGCCATGCACCACTACGAGCAGGCCCTCGCCCTCGATCCCGACTACGCCCCGGCCTACTTCGAGATGGGCGCCGCCCTGCGCTTCGGCCGCCACGACCTGGAGGGGGCGGTGAAGGCGTGGGAGCACTTCCTGGCCCTGGACCCGGACGCCGAGGAGGCGGACCGCATCCGCCAGCTCATCGCCGAGACCCGCCGCATGATGGCCGAGGGCACGGCGCCTGCGCCCCACCCCCCTGCCACCGCCCCGGCGCCCGAGCCGTCGCCCGACCCGTCACCCGAGCCCTTCAACCCCGCCACCGCCCCCTGGCCCGGCCAGCAGGGCTCCGACCGCAGCCAGGAGACACCGCCCGAGGGCGCGCCTCCAGCCAAGGCCGGATGAGCGCGGCGCCCGATCCCGAAGACCGGGTCGCGGCCGCGGGCGCCGCCTTCGCCCGCCTCGTCGAGCTGGTGGAGCGGCTGCGCGGCCCGGACGGCTGCCCGTGGGACCGGGCCCAGACCCGCGAGTCGGTCTCCCCCTACCTGGTGGAGGAGACTTACGAGGTGGTGGACGCCCTGCGTTCCGGCGCGCCGTCCGCCCTCAAGGAGGAGCTGGGCGACCTCCTGTTCCAGATCCTGTTCCACGCCGACCTGTCGCGCGACGCGGGCGACTTCACCGTCACCGACGTGATCGAGACCATCCACGCCAAGATGGTCCACCGCCACCCGCACGTCTTCGGCGACGAGGTGGCCGACACCCCCGAGGAGGTGACCGCCCGGTGGGAGCGCCTCAAGGGGCAGGAGCCCGCCAAGGCCGGGCGGGAGAGCGTCCTGGACGGCGTGCCGCGCAGCCTGCCGGCCCTGCTGCGGGCGCACCAGGTGGCGGCGCGGGCGGCGCGGGAGGGGTTCGACTGGACGCGGGCCGAAGACGTCTGGCCCAAGGTCCACGAGGAGCTGGACGAGCTCAAGGCCGCCGCCGCGGAGGGCGACCGGGCGCGCACCCAGGACGAGCTGGGGGACGTGCTGTTCGCCCTGGTGAACCTCGCGCGCAAGCTCGACCTGCCGCCCGAGGAGGCCCTCTCCGGCACCGTGGAGCGCTTCGCCCGCCGCTTCGCCCACATGGAGCGCCACGCCGGGCGCCCCCTCGCCGAGCTCTCGCCGGAGGCGTGGGAGGGCCTGTGGCGCGCCGCCAAGGCGGCCGTGGGCTGAATTCGCGGCCCCGGTGGATTTCCCGCCGGAAGTGTGGAAAAGTGAACCGTTGAACCCTAGACGCGGGCGGCGTGCGCGAGACGCCGCCCGATCGCCGTGTGGGAGGTGCGACGTGAAGAACCTGGAGGAAGAGTACCTGAAGAGCCTGCAGGTGGCGCGGGAGAAGGTGGCTGCGGTCTCCGACCCCGGCAGCCGCGTGGCGTTCGAGGCGGTGCTCGAGACCGTCAGCCGCCTGCACATGATGCTCATGAAGCACGAGAGCGCCACCAGCAAGTCCCTGTTCGACATGGAGGCGCGCATCCAGAACGTCCTGTTCAACACCTGACGGCACGCCGATGCCCACAAGGGCCGGGGCCGGCGCGTTCGGCCTCCTGGTCGTACCGCTGCTGCTGGCCGCCCCCGCCTGGGCGCGGTACACGCCCCCGCCGTCCGAGCCCCAGCCCGTGTGGGAGGCCGGGGTGGCCGCGGGAGTGGCGTCGGTGGCCAAGTACGCCGGCTCCAACCGGCGCGACGTGTACGTCGCCGGCTTCCCCTACCTGATCTACCGGGGTCCCTGGCTGCGCGTCAGCGGGCGCTCGGCCCACCTGATCCTGGCCGAGACCCCGCGCTACTGGCTCGACATCTCCGGCGGCGGCTGGCTGCCCGTGAACGCCGGCAACGACACCGCGCGGGCCGGCATGCCCGACCTGGATCTCACCGTCCAGGCGGGCCCCCGGATCAACTACCTGGCCGCCGCCACCCCCCGCAGCGACACCCTCCTGCGCCTGGCGGCCCGCGCCGTGTGGAGCGCCGCCGCCTTCAACGACGTCTCCCACCGGGGCTACATCGTGGAGCCCGCCGTCCGCCTGACCCTGCGGCCGTGGGGGCGGAACGGCCGGTTCTCCCTGAGCACCACCGTGTCCGCCGACCTGGGCGACTCGGAGGTCAACGGCTACTTCTACGACGTGGACTCCGCCTTCGCGACCCCCACGCGCCCCGCCTTCTCCAGCGGCGCCGGGCTCGCCGCCTACAACGCGAGCGTCTCGGCCAGCTGGAAGGTCACGCCCCGCGTCCACGTGGGCGTGTACGTCCGGGGGACCACCCTGAAGGGCACCGTGGTGGAGGACAGCCCCCTCGTGCAGTCCGACCACAGCTACGCCTTCGGGGTCGGGTTCAACTGGATCTTCTGGCGCTCCGAGCGCAAGGTGGTGCTGCCCGCGGCCGAGAACCCGTGACCGGTGACCGGTGCGGGCGGGGAGGGCGCGCCGTGGTACATTGTCCCGGCCCCGATGGACCCCGCCCAAGGCATGGACAGACAGGCCGAGGCCGCCCTGGTGGCGGCCGCCAAGGGAGGCGACGCCGAGGCCTACGGGCGCCTGGTGGGGGCCTGCCAGCGGCCCCTGTACGCCTACGCCCTGCGCCTGACCGCCAACCCCCACCTGGCCGAGGACCTGTGCCAGGAGGCCCTGCTCAAGGGCTACCGGGCCATCGGGGGCTTCTCGGGGGGCTCGGCCCTGGCCACCTGGCTCTACCGCATCCTCCACAACACCTGGCTCGACCACGTGCGCCGGGAGGCCCGTACCGCCTCCCTGGGGGACGCCGGGGAGGACGACGAGGGCGGGGAGCCGCCGGTCCTGGCCCGGGAGGCCGTGGCCCGGTTCCAGGATGAGACCCGGGGGGCCGACCTGCGGGACCGCCTGGAGCGGGCCCTGGCCGAAATCTCGCCGATCTTTCGGGAGGTTGTGGTCCTGCGGGACGTCCAGGGCCACGCCTACGAGGAGATCGCCGAGATCACCGGCACCGCCGTGGGCACGGTCAAGAGCCGCCTGGCCCGGGCCCGGGAGCAGCTCCGGGCGCTCCTGGCCGAGGCCGGGCAGGAGGCCGGGGTCCGTCGGCCGTGAAAAAAGGTTAGGGATGGGTGGGAAATGCGGGAACTTCTTGCACGGCGGGGCCGTCTAACGAACCACGAACACGGATGATGAACGACCCCTGTCACAGCGCCCGGGAGCACCTCTCGGACTACCTGGACCGGGCCCTCGGGCCGGCCGAGCGCGAGGCCGTCGGGCGCCACCTGGAGGGCTGTCCGGACTGCGCAGCCCGGCTGGCCGAGCTGCGCGACCTGACGGGTGCCCTGCACGCGCTGGACCGGGTGGCCCTGCCGGACGGGTTCGAGGCGCGCTTCGCCGCCCGCCTGGCGGCGGAGGCGCCCGGCCGCCCGGCCGCCCGGCCGAAGCGGGCCGCCGGCACCCCGTGGCGGGCGTGGCTCACCCTCTCCGGCTGGCCCGTCCGGGCCCTGGCCGGGGCGGCGGTGGCCGTGGTGCTGTTCGTCGCCTTTTACGCCCGGGGCCCCCATACGGGCCCGGTGCCGCTGCCCGGCGCCCGGGCCGTGCCGGCGTCGGCCCCCGGGGGGGCGCCGCATGTGGATCTGGGCCGGGACGCCCTGGTGCGGATCTGGTTCGACGCCCCCAAGGACGTGGGACCGGTGCGGTTCACCCTGGAGCTGCCGGCCGGGGTGCGCATGGTGAAGGACGGCAAGGTCGTGGACAGCGCGTCCGTGACCTGGGAGGGGGAGCTCAAGGCGGGACGCAACATGATCCCGCTGCACGTTCGGGGCGTCGCCCGCGGCGAGTGGACCGTCACCGCCAAGGTGGAGCGGGGCGGGGCCGAGCGGGAGAGCTCCGTTGGTTTGAAGGTCGACGGCGCCTGACGAAGGGGAGGGTGCCCGGATGACGATCCGCAGGCGGGTCCACATCGGCGGGTAGGAGACCGTTGGACATGCGACGAATGATGGGCCCCACGCTTGCGCTCCTGCTGACGCTGGCGGGGACGGGTGGTGCCTGGGCCCAGGAGCCCGGAGACATGCCGGACCTGGACGTGGACATCACCATCGACGTGATCATGGACTTCGACCACCTGGACGCCGCCGACCTCGACGAGGGCGAGCGGGACGACGACCGGGACGTCCACATCGTGTATCCGGAGGACCGCGACGACCACGGCGACGGCGAGGTGGGCGACCACGAGAGCGAGGCAGGCGACCACGAGAG
>CAZGRJ010000006.1:25884-31084 GCA_964528115.1 uncultured Nitrospirales bacterium | reverse complement strand
GGCGACGGCGAGGTGGGCGACCACGAGAGCGAGGCAGGCGACCACGAGAGCGAGGTCGAGGACCACGAGAGTGAGGCCGGCGAGGACCACGGGGGCGACGTCGGTACCTTTGACGAGGGCGCCGACGCCATCGAAGAGGAGCACGACGACTGACGTCGGCCACGGACCGAAGGCGCCGTAAGCGCCCTTGAATCGAACGGGGGGAGCGGGCATCATACCGCTCCCCCTTTTTGCGTCCCGGCACCCCCGAACCGCCGTTGAGAAGAGGCAACCAGCCCAGCGTGCGCATCCCCCGGTCCCGGGCGCTTTCGCCAATGGCGCGGGCCCTTCTGGTCGCGGCGATCCTCCTGGCACCGGGCGGCGTCGGCCTCGCGGCGGCCGGCGAGGACGTTCCCGCGCGGGCCCGGAACCTGATCGAAAAGGGCCAATCGGCCCGGGCCGTGCCCCTCCTGGAGGAGGCCGCCGTCGCCACGCCGGGCGACCCGGAGGTGGTGTTCCTGCTGGGCATGGCCTACCACCAGACGAGGCGCTATCAGGACGCCGCCATCGCCCTCACCCACGCCGCGGCCCTGGCCCCCGACGACGGCGTGATCCGCTACAATCTGGGGGTCGTCCAGTTCGCCCTGGGGCACTATGACGATGCGGCCGAGTCCTTCCTCGCCGTCCCCGCCCTGGACCCCCGGGCCACGGCGAAGGCCTACCGGAACGCGGGGCTCGCGCGCTACAAAGCGGGCCGCGTCGAGGAGGCGAAGGCGCTCCTGGCCCGGGCCATCGAGGCCGAGCCGGAAGGGTCCGATGCCGAGACCGCCCGGCGCATGCTGGACTTCCTCTCCCCCTCGCCCGAGCGCCGGGCCGCGACCCGAAAGGCGCGCCTGTCGGAGTCGCTCAGCGTCGGGCGGGAGTTCGACTCCAACGTCTTCGCCCGGCCCGACGACGGCACGACCACGGGCCTCTCGGACTGGCGCACCACTCTCCAGGCCGACGTGCAGTACCGCCTGCCCGTGTCCGACCGGTACGACCTGACGCCCCGCTACGAGTTCTACGGCCACTGGTACCACGCGGAGCACGCCTACAACTACCGGCGGCACCGCGTGTGGCTGCGCCTGGACGACCGCGAGGGGGTCCTCCGGCCACGCGTCACGTGGGGCTACGACTTCGCCGAGCTGGGCGGCGAGGCCTACCTGGCCTCGAACTGGCTCGAGGGCCGCCTGACCCTGCGGCGCACCGAGCGTGGCCGGGTGTGGGTGCGGGCCGGCGTGTCCCTGGACGAGGCCCCGGGCCATCAGTACGACTACCTCTCGGGCACCAGCTGGGAGGCCGTCCTGTACGGCTCCCGCGACGCCCTGGCGGACGGCTGGATTTACGCCGCCCTGCGCGCGCGCTACCGCGACCGGGGCACGGCGAACGTCACCTACGGCGGCATCCCGGTGCGGGTGGACTACTCCTACGCCAGCATCGAGCCCCGGGTCGGGGCGCGCACCGACCTGCCCGGAGGCCTGAGGACCACGGGGCTCCTGCGCTACGAGGTGCGCCAGTACCTGCACGACGACACGTGGGACCTGCCCACCCGCGGGTCCAAGCGCCGCCTGGACCAGCGGGTGGTGGCCGATATCTCGATCTCCCGCGCGATCACGAGGTCCGTGCGCCTGAGCCTCTCGTGGACCGGCCAGATCCGGCGCTCCAACATCACGGCCGCCGACTACCGCGACCGGGACTACGAGCGTGAGCTCTACGGGTTCTTCCTGGAGGGTGACTGGTGAGGCGCCGGATTGTCCTGCTGGTGCTCCTTTGCGGGCTGGGCGTCGCCGTGATCCTGCCGCTCGCGTGGACCGACACGGACCCGGTGGCGCACCACCCCGCGCCGGCCGTGGAGACCGCGCCGGACGGCCTGGACGACGCCATGGACGCGGTGGACCACCCGCTCGTCACGGGCCGCCTCACGGGCGCCGCGGCGGAGGCGCGCCTGGCGGCGTTCGTGCGCGACTGGGAGCGGGCCCACGAGGACGGCAGCGGCACCGTGTGGGTGTACCGCAAGCACCTGGAGGCCCTGGGCGTGGCCCGCATCGCCCGGTACTTCGCGACCGTCCGCCCCGGCTGCCACGGCGAGCTGCACAACCTGGGCAAGGTGGTGGCCGAGAAGACCGGCGACCCGGCCACCGCCATGGCCGTGTGCGGCGACGCCTGCACCTTCGCCTGCATCCACGGCGCCCTGAAGGCCCACTATGCCGAACGGGCCCGCGAGGACGGCGACGGCGGCGTGGCCCGGGCCCGGTCCGACCTGGTCGCCCTGTGCACGGAGGGCCGGCTGATCCCGGGCTTCTACCGGGGCAACTGCGCCCACGCGGCCGGCCACGCCTTCGCCATCATGGCCCGGGACATCCACGACGCCCTGGACCTGTGCGCCACCTTCCCGGACCGGGAGTACGCGTACTACTGCGCCACCGGCGTCTTCATGCAGGTGACGCCCCGGCTGGGACCGGCCCTGGACGCCCGGGCGGGCGCCTCGGAGGAGGCCCGCACCGCCGCCCGGCTGGACTACTGCCGAAGCGCCACCCGCTTCGTCGGGGCGTGCATGCGCTTCCTCCTGCGCGACCGGCGCGGCGAGGGGGACCTCGTCCGCCTGACTGACGCCTGCGACGCTATGGACGGCCCCCAGCGCCTGGGGTGCTTCAACGCCCTGGGCTACCTGGGCCGCGGCCACGTGGCGACGCAGCCGGGGCGGATCAACGACCTGTGCGCGCGGGGCAGCCCGGAGGACCGGGTGCTGTGCGTCAGCGGCTTCGCCCTGGCCAAGCAGGGCAACAGCCGGCGCCCCGCGCTGGAGGCCGGCTGCCGGGCCCTGGCGGACCCGGACCTGTCCGCCCGTTGCTTGGAGCAGTTCGGGCGCCACTACTACGCCCTGGGCAACCCCACCGTGATGCGGATGCTGTAGCCGGTCGTCCCCACCGGGGACGGTCGTCGCTGTGCGGAAGCCCCGTCGGGGCTGTCGGGCCTAGGCGCGCACGCGCTCCATGCACTCGCTGAAGAACTTGCGCATGGGTTCCGGGTAGTTGCTCATCCGGCCCTGGATGGCGGGCAGGACGCGCGCCATGACGGACGGGACGTTGGTCCCCTCCAGCCCGGCGGCCGCGATGTACTCGCCCAGAAACGGCGTGATCTCCCCCTCGGGGCGGCCGCGCAGGGTGTTGTAGCACAGGTGGGCGAGATACAGGGTCGCCACCGGCCGGCGCAGGGGCTCGGGCAGCTCGTCGGGCGGCAGGTAGGCGGCGTAGGCCTGGTACATGACGACCTGGCAGAACGAGCCGGGCAGCTCCCAGCGCTCGAGCAGCATCGCCCCCAGCTTGCCGGAGTCCAGGAGCGAGAGGAACAGCTTGAGGTTGGGGAACTTCTCCGCCATGAGCAGCACCACGCTCACGCCGATGTCGTGCAGCAGGCCCGCCGTGGCCATGGTGGCGGGCCGGGAGGCGCCGCCGAGGCGGGCCAGCTCCATGGAGATGAAGGAGACCGCGTTGGCGTGGAGCTTGAGCTCCTTGAACTCGGGCGTGTTGGGCATGGTGCTCGCCATGCCCGCCGACATCACGAGCTGGTGGACCTGGTCGAAGCCCAGGAGCACCACCGCGTGCTGCAGGTCGGTGACCTTGTTCTGCAGGTTGTAGTAGGGGCTGTTGACGGTCTTGAGCACCACGCCGGCCAGGGACGGGTCGAGCTTGGCCAGGTCCACCACCTCGGCGGCGGAGGCGCCCTCGTCCTCCAGAACCATGGCCAGACGGGTGGCGTACATGGGCAGCGCGGGCACGCTGGCCACGATGCGCTTGACCAGCTCGGACTCGGCGCAGGCCTGCTGGCGGGCCTCCAGGAGAATCCGGGTGCGGGCCGCCAGGGCCCGGGCGCGGGACTCGCCGTCGCCCTGCTTGACCAGGATGTCCTCGGCCTGGGCCGCGGCGATGGCCTGCAGGCCGGTCATGAGGCCGGTGCGGGCGGTCTCGGGCAGGGCGGCCACCGCCTCGGCGGTCAGGCACATGGCCGTCACCGGGCCCCGGGCCACGGCGGCGGTGCGCCGGCGCGGGGCCTTGGGCACGGGCAGCGCCCCCACGTAGCCCCCCGCGCCCACCGTGGCGCCCACCTCCAGGTGACCGCCCTGGGGGGTCAGGAGCCCCACCTCGCCCTCCACGATCAGGAACAGGGCGGCGTCCACCGAGTGGGCCTCAACGAGGGCGTCGCCGCCGGAGAAC
Organism: uncultured Nitrospirales bacterium; assembly: GCA_964528115.1. GTDB lineage: Bacteria > Nitrospirota > JACRHL01 > JACRHL01 > JACRHL01 > CAZGRJ01. The sequence goes on along the minus strand of CAZGRJ010000006.1, from coordinate 26,852 downwards.
TTGCGAATCTGGGCCGCCGCCGCGACGGCCTCGCGGTCCGCGTCGGCCAGGCCGTCCAGGGCCCGGTGCGTGGGCACAAGGGACGGCGCCGTCGTACCTTCGCCGGAGGGTTCTTCGGAATCCCGTTTGCTCAGCCAGCCCATGGTCCGTTCGCCTCGCTCGCCTCCCGTGCGTCCCGTCTCGGGGCCGGGCCGGGAGTGGGATCGCGGTCCACCCCCTTCGGTCCCGGCTTCGGGGTCTTATCGGCAGGTGGCGCCGGGCGCTTCAGGCCGGAAATCGGCCGCTTCCGGCCACCCGGGCAGGGGTCGCCACCGGAATGGCGGCAAATTTTTGGCTAGGGGGTGTCACCCGGGGTTCCCATTTTGACCCCCTCCCGGCAACCGGACCGCCCCCCGGCGGTCCGACGGAGGCCCAAACCCCGCGGAATTTCAGTCAGTTGGGAGCCGGGTCGGGGACTGGCCCACCTCTTGCTACCAGTCCGGGGTGAGATTCGCCGGGACCCTCCCGGGCCCCTGAAACCTCTTCGGGAACGGGCCATGCAAGATCACGTGAAATGCCCCAAGTGCCGCGGCTTCATGTACTCCGAGCGCTTCGCCGACTTCGCCCTGACCTTCTTCGCCTGGAAGTGCATCAACTGCGGCACCGTGATGGACACCGACATCATCCAGAACAAGAACGGTCTGCACGTGAACCGCATGAACCTGGTGAAGGCGGGCTGAAGGCACCCCTGTCCTCCCCGCCTGGGGGCGCCCCCGGCCCACGGGGCGCCCCCCTAAGACTTTCCTCCGCGCGCTGCCATGAGGGCCCGCCCGACCAGGCGGGCCCTCTTCGTTCGGAAATCGGCCCGCCCGACCAGGCGGGCCCTCTTTCTACGTTTTTGGCGGGTTAGGGTCGTCCGGCGACGGTGACGGCCTCCAGGCGCACCCCCATGGGGCCGTCGTACTCCGGCCGCACGGCGGCCTCGCGGG
>CAZGRJ010000006.1:20077-25784 GCA_964528115.1 uncultured Nitrospirales bacterium | reverse complement strand
TCCAGGCGCACCCCCATGGGGCCGTCGTACTCCGGCCGCACGGCGGCCTCGCGGGACAGACGGGCGCCCGCGAACGCCTCGAACACGTTGCCCGACACGCTCCCGCCGGACACCGGCGTGACCTTCCCCCCCTCGCACAGGTAGCCCGTGCGCAGCTCGCCGGAGAACGCCCCGGTGACGGCGCTCGGGTGGAAGGTGGAGAAGCGCAGGGCGTGCAGCACCGGCCCGTCCGCCAGGAGGTCGGTCATGGGCGTCTCGCCGGTGGCCACCACCAGGTTGCCGCCGCCCCCGGTGGGGCGGAGGCCCAGGTAGTCGGCGTAGCGCTTGGAGGCGGTCCGGGCCTCGAAGCGCCCGCCCTTCACCATGGCCACGGGCACCGTCACCTGGCCCTCGGCGTCGAACGGCCGGCTGCCCAGGCGCCACGGCAGGTGGGGGTCGATCGAGAGGTCCAGGGCATCGCCTTGGCGGTTCTCCACCACCGCCTTGCCCTCGGTCAGGCGCGACCACCCCTCGTACCGCGCCCGGGCCGAGCCGTGGGCGGCGAACGGGGCGAACAGGGCGTCCAGGGCCTCCTCCGAGAACACCACCGGCAGGACCCCGGTGGGCGGCAGCTCCGCCCGCAGGCGGTCCGCGGCCCAGCGCGCGTAGCGCCCGACGGCTTGTCCCAGGCCCAGCTCGCGCCGGCGGCGGGCGCGGCGGATGGCGTGGCACTCCACCCCCTCGGCCCCCTCGCCGGCGAGCAGGGCGAACTCCACGTACAGGTCGGTGGCGGCGTAGGCCCCCTCGAACCCGGCCGAGTTCCTGACCCGCACCTCCTGGGTCTCGGCGAAGAACTCCGAGCTGCCCACCGGGGCATCTCCGGCGGCCGCGTCCAGCTCGGCCTCCAGGTCGTCCAGGACCTCCAGGGGCCTTTCCGCCACGGCGGGGTCGCGTAGGGCCATGTGGGGCACGGCTGCGGGACCGGGCAGGGCGTAGGGCGGGTTCGCCACCAGGTCGGCCTGGGTCACGGCCCGGCGGGCGAGGGCCCGGGCGCCGTCCAGGGCGTCGCCGGTGAGGGTGAAGGCGGCCTCGCCCAGGACGTGCCGGTCGCCCTCGCGGCGCTCGGTGTGGATCGTCACTTCGATGGTGGTGGTGCGGGCGCTGCGCTCGGCCTCGCGCTTGCGGAAGACGCGGTAGCGTTGGTGGCTCGTAAGGCGCCGCTCGCGCACCACCCAGGCCGCCACGCCCGGGCACGCCGCCACCGCCTTCGCGACGGCCTCCAGGCTCACGCCAGGCGTGCCTTCAGGCGCAGGTGGGGGCCGCCGTCGGTCACCTTGACCCACTCCTTGTAGCCCTTGCCGCACATGCCGAGGCCGGTGATCTCGCGGTGCCGGCCCACCATCGTGATGGACTTCAGCAGCTCCGGCACGTAGCCCGTGACGATCACGGGCGAGAAGACGCGGCCGGTGAGCTTGCCGTCCACCACCTCGGAGGCCATGTGGCCCTCGAGCTGGATGCCCCAGCTCTTGGGGTCCTCCATGCCGTTCGACGGCCGCTCCAGGTAGAAGCCGTGGCGGATCGTGTCGAGCATGTCGGAAAAATCCGCGTCGCCCTCGCCGAAGAAGGTGTTGCTCATGCGGGTGTAGGCCTTGCGGGCGAACGACTCGCGCCGGCCGTTGGCGGTGCGCGGCAGCCCCAGGGCGTGGGCGCTGGCGAGGTCGGTGATGGCCCGCACCAGGATGCCCTTCTCGATGATCTGGGTGGTGGTGGCGACCTGGCCCTCGTGGTCGAAGAAGTATCCCCCCGCCTCGCCGGTCAGGTCCGGGGCGTCGTACATGTTCACGATGGGGGCGGCCACGGGCGATCCCAGGTAGTCCTGCCCGCGCGACCGGCACTTCTGGAACATGTCCGCCTCGGTGCCGTGGCCGAACGCCTCGTGGGCGAAGATGCCCGCGAACTCGGGCGAGAACACGCAGTCGTAGTAGCCCGGCGTCAGGCGCGGGGCCCCCAGGATGCGGGTGCAGTCGGCCACCAGGAGCGGCACCAGGTCGTCCGGCAGGTCCGTCGCCTCCCACCCGGCGCGGCGGGCGCGGCCGTCGCTGAGGGCGGCGCTGTGGCCCTCGCCGTCCCCCCGTTGCGCGCAGGTGACGGACAGGGCGGCCTGGGTGCGCTTCAGGTCCTGCACCAGGCGCTTGGTCCGGTTGACGAACACCTCGAACGAGCGGGTGTGGCCGATCAGGCCGATGGCGTTGACCACCCGCCCGTCGGCGGCCGCGGCGCGGTCGCGCAGGCCGCGGGCGCGGGCCACCTTGTCGGCCAGGGGCACGGCGTCGTAGGGGACCTGTTCCGCCGTGGCGAAACGTGCCTCCATCTCGGGCCCCGGGTCCACCGGCCGCAACCGGCGGTCGATCCCGGCGTCCAGGGCCGCGGCCACGGCCCGGTCGGCGGCGGCGGTCAGGGCCTCCTCGGACAGCTCGTCCACGGCCGCCTCCACCACCGTGCGTCCGGTGTGGACGGTGAACACCGCCCCCCGCGCCGGGGCCACCGGCTCCACCTGCTCCCGGGCCGTGCCCATGCGGACTCGCTCGCCGCGCTCGTCGGTGACCAGGGCGGCGGCGTAGGGCACGTCGGCCTCCATTCGCGCCACCAGGTCGGCGAGGAGCGGAATCAGGGCGTCGGGATCGGGCAGGGGGGGCGTCGGAGCGTCCGGAGCGGGGGCCTTGGATGCACGGGGGGAGCGGGGCATCTGGGTGCGCGCGCGGGTCCACCGGCGCACCCGCCCGCAAACGGTACGGCACCGGATCGGGGCGGGTCAAGGCGCTCCGCGCGCCATCCGGACCCGCCCCCCGGCTTTCTCCCGGAAACCCCTCCCCGGGCCCTCAAGGTCGGCCATCGGCCATCCGACAAATTGTTGACGAACTGGTCAATTGTCGGAGGTGGGCCGCATGCGGCGAAGCGTACGGATTTCCTTGCGCACCCTGTTGGGTGCCGGCGTGTTTCTGTTGATCTCGTCGTGCGGGCCGGCCGACCTGGGGGGCGGGTCGTTCAACAAGGCCAACCCGCCCGGCATGTACACCGACCAGACCCTGGTGGAGTACCTCCAGGTGAGCTTCGACGAGGCCAAGGCCTGCTCGGGGCTGACCGGGGGCACCTTCGACGACCTGACGGTGGTGATGATGGAGCCCCAGTTCCCGTGCCGCTGGTACGAGAGCGGCTGCTCCGGCGAGTTCGTCACCCCCAACACGATCAAGCTCGGCAGCCCCTACGTGTGGAAGCACGAGGTGATCCACTACCTGCTGTACGTCAACACGGGCGACGCCGACTCGTCCCACGCGAGCGACCTGTTCTGGGAATGCGTCTGACGCCCGGACGCTGGTCCGCGGCCTAGAAGTCCGGGTCGGGCACCGGATATCTTCGAATCGTCGCGCGCTCCTCGAGGCGCTTGATGTAGCGCTCCAGGCGCTGGTCCGTCTCGCGCCGGACCAGTTCCCTGCGCACCTCCCGCTCCAGGGCCTCCCGCGCCTTGGGGTCGCGCACGTCGGGGGCGTCGGGCGCCTGCAGGCGCTTGGCCACGGCCGCGCCCACCTGGGCGTCGCGGATCAGGACGAACGCCCGGATGCGGGCGTCCACGAAGGCGTCGGCCCGCAGCTTCTCGCGCACCCGCGCCTCCAGGGCCACCGGCGGGATGCCCTCGGCCTTCGGTCCCAGGTGTTCGCGGACCCTCGCCACCTCCGCCTCCACGGCGGCCGCCGTGGGCCGGGCCACGCCGAAGCGCTCCGCCTCGCCCAGGAGCAGGCGGCGCCGGATCAGGCGGTTGATCACCTGGTCCCGCTCAGCCGGGTCCATGGTGGCGAAGGTGCGCCCCTGGCCGAACAGGACGTCGTCCAGGGTCACGTCCGAGGCCAGGATCGGCTCCCCGTCCACGCTCGCCACCAGGGCGTCGAACCAGGTCTGCGTCCGGGCCCCCGTTGCGAACGTGAGCATCCATAGAAAGGCGAGCAGCAGAAATGCGAGCAGAGGGATTGCCACGGCGCGCGGGCGCCCCGGCCCCGGGGCGGCGGCGCGCGCGCGCAGGGGAGGGAGCCCCGTCCGCAACACTCAGCGCGGGGTTGCGGGGGTGCCGCCGGAACGGGGGGCCACGACCACCCGGGTGCCGGCCAGGCGGTCGTGCAGGGCGCGCCCGGCGGGTCCGGCGGCCAGGAGGAAGCCCAGGCCCCAGGTGACCACGTCCGCCAGGTAGCAGACGGTCCGCCACACGCACCGCCACGGCCCCACCGTCGTGCCGTCCGCGGCGACCACCTTCAGGCCCAGGAGCATCTTGCCCGGCGTGCGGCCGCCGTAAGCGGTGAAGAAGGCGAAGTAGGCGAACAGAAACAGGGGCAGCATCTGGGCCGTGAACAGGGTGGCGTCCTGCCGGGCGCCGTCCCACAGGGCCGGGTTCATGCCCGCGTCCACGATCGCCCGGGCCGCCGCCGCCACGCTCCCCAGGAGGGTGGCCAGGAACTGGGCCGCCACCAGGTCCAGGATGAACGCCAGCGCCCGGCGCGAGAACGGCGCCCGCCCCGCCGCCCGCCCGCGCGAGGTCACCCCACCCATGGCCGCGCCGGGATGGGCGGACGCCTCCTCGTAGGCGGGGCTGCGGTAGGGGATGCCGGGGAACTCCTGGGTCATGGGCCGGACATGGCACGGCAGGGCGGCGCGCGCCCATTATCGGACAACGGCGGCGGGATGGCGAGGGTGGGGTTTCCTTCGTGGCCCCGGCGTCTTAGGCTGTGGCCGTCGTGAGAGGCCGGACCCGCATCGCCGCCGTGCTCGCCGCCGCGCTCGGCACCGCACTCGTCACGGCCGCCCTGATGTTGCCCGCGGCCTGCACCCGCAAGGAGGCCGGGGCGCCGGCGGCGGCCAAGGGGGCCGAGCCGGTCACGGTCTGGTACCACACCGGCCGCCCCGACGAGCGCGACACGCTGAAGAACCAGGTGGCCGACTTCAACGGCCGCCAGGACCGCTACCGGGTGGCGCTGACCCTCATCCCCGAGGGCGGCTACAACGCCCAGGTGCGTGCCGCCGCCCTGGCGGGCGACCTGCCGGACCTCCTGGACCTGGACGGCCCGCTCCTCGCTTCCTACGCCTGGTCCGGCCTGCTGGTCCCCCTGGACGACCTGCTGCCGGACGCCACCCGGGCCGACCTGATCCCCTCCATCGTCGCCCAGGGCACCTGGCCCTCAGGTCCGGACGGGCGTTTGTACGGCGCCGGGACCTTCGACTCGGGGCTCGGCCTGTTCGCCGACCGCGCCGCCCTCGCCGCCGCCGGCGTGCGGGTGCCCACCTCCACCGCCACGGCCTGGAGCGCGAAGGAGTTCCGGGACGCCCTGGCGGCCCTCGCGGCGCACGACCCGGACGGGCAGGTCCTGGACCTGAAGCGCAACTATCGTGGCGAGTGGTTCACCTACGCCTTCTCGCCCCTGCTGGTCTCGGCCGGGGCCGACCTGATCGACCGCAAGACCCTCACCGCCCACGGCACCCTGGATTCGGACGCCGCCGTGGGGGCGATGACCGAGGTCCAGCGGTGGATCCAAGGCGGCTACGTGGACCCCAACCTGGACGACGCCGCCTTCGTCCGGGGCCGGGTGGCCCTTTCCTGGGCGGGCCACTGGGAGTACGGCCGTTACCACGACACCCTGGGCGAGCGCCTCGCCGTCCTGCCCCTGCCCGACATGGGGCACGGAAG
>CAZGRJ010000006.1:0-19977 GCA_964528115.1 uncultured Nitrospirales bacterium | reverse complement strand
ACACCCTGGGCGAGCGCCTCGCCGTCCTGCCCCTGCCCGACATGGGGCACGGAAGCCGCACCGGCCAGGGGTCGTGGCAGTGGGCGGTGACGGCGAAGGCGAAATCGCCGGAGGGGGCCTCGGCGTTCCTCGCATATCTGCTGGAGCCCGAGCAGGTGCTCGCCATGGCGAACGCCAACGGCGCCCCGCCGGGCACGCGGACGGCCACGGCGCGCTCGCCCCTGTACGGTCCGCAGGGGCCGCTGCGCCTGTTCGCCGAGCAGCTCGGCACGGCGAGCGTGCCGCGCCCGCGCACGGCCGCCTACCCGGCGATCACGGACGCCTTTCAGCGGGCCTTCGCCGACATCGCGAGCGGCGCCGACGTGAAGGAGGCGCTCACCCGCGCCGCCGCCGCCATCGACCGCGACGTGGCGGACAACCACGGCTACCCGGTATCCGGCACGCCGTGAGCGCCCGCGCGGCCGGCCCGGAGGCCCGCGCGGGCCTGCTCATGGCGGCCCCGGCGGTGGCGGGGCTGGCCGCCTTCGTCCTGGTGCCGTTCCTCCTCGCCTTCGGCCTGGCCCTCACCGACCTGCGCCTGGGCTCGCCGCTCCCCACCCGGTTTGTCGGCCTGCACCAGTTCGCACGGGTGCTGACCGATCCGGTCTTCCTGCGCGCCCTCCTGAACAACGCGGCCTTCGCCGCCGTCGTGGTGCCGGTCCAGACCGGCCTGGCCCTCGCCATCGCCTTAGGCCTCGACCGCCCGCTCCACGCGCGGCCGGTCCTGCGCACGCTGTTCTTTTTGCCGGTGGTCCTGCCGTTCGTCGTGGTGGCCGTGGTGTGGGAGCTGATCTTCGCCCCCGGCCCTGCGGGCCCGGCGAACGCGCTTCTCCATCTCGTCACGCTCGGCCACTGGGCGCCCGTGGACTGGCTGCACGACACCCGCTACGCCCTCGGGGCCATCGCGGTGCTCTCGGTCTGGCAGGGCGTGGGCCTGCAGATGGTGATCCTCCTGGCGGGCCTCCAGGCGATCCCGCGCACGTTGTACGAGGCCGCCCGCATCGACGGCGCCGGGCCCCTCGCCACGTTCCGCCATGTGACCCTGCCGGGGCTGCGCAACGTCCTCGTGTTCACCGTGACGATCACGACGATCCTGGCCTTCCGCCTGTTCGACCAGGTGCGCATATTGACCCAGGGGGGGCCGGAGGACGCCACGACCACCGCCCTGTACGAGGCCGTGGCGGCGGCCTTCGACCGCCAGCAGGTGGCGGTGGGCTCGGCCATGACGGTGGTCTGGTTCGCCCTGGTGCTCGCCGTCACCTACGGCGTGCGGCGCCTCGCGCGGGGGCGGGGGCGGACGTGAACGGCCGGTCACGGCTGCGGGTCACCGCCTATACGGCGCTCGTCGCCGCCTGTGCGCTCGTCTACCTGGGCCCGTTCCTGTTCATGGCGGCCGGGGCCCTGAAGCCCGACGCCCGGGTCCTGGCCGAGGCCGCCGGCTGGTCGGCCGTGTGGCCGGCGCACCCGACCTTGCGCAACTTCGCCGACGTCTTCGCCCGGGTGCCGTTCGGGCGCTACCTGGCGAGCAGCCTCTGGATCCACCTCTGGATCGTGACCGGTGGCCTCGTTGTCAACGCCCTCGCGGGCTACGCCTTCGCGCGCCTGTCGTTCCCGGGGAGGCACCTCCTGTTCGCCCTCGTGATGGGGCTCCTGGTCGTGCCGTTCGAGGCGATCGCCGTGCCGCTCTACTTCCAGATGACCTGGCTCGGCCTGCGCGACACCTACACCGTCCAGATCGTCCCGTTCATCGCCCAGGCGTTCTCCGTGTACCTCTTCTACAGCTTCTTCCTCGCCTTCCCCAGGGAGCTGGAGGAGGCGGCGCGGGTGGACGGCGCGGGGTTCTTCGGCACCTTTCTGCGGGTCGTGGTGCCGAACTCAGTGACGCCCTTCGCGACGGTGGCGGTGGTGACGCTGCTGCTCCAGTGGGGCAGCTTCCTGTGGCCCCTCATGGTGACCGTGGGGGAGCGGGTGCGGCCCCTGCCGGTGGGCCTGGCGGCGTTCCACACCCTGCCGCCCCTGCGCTGGGGCGACATCTTCGCCTATTGCCTCATGACGGCGGCCCCGGTGCTCGCCGTCGTCCTGGTGCTCCAGCGGTGGTTCGTGAAGGGCGTCCTGGAGAGTGGGGTGAAGGGGTGAGCGCGGTCACGCTCACGAAGCTCTCCAAGACCTACCCGGACGGCACGGCCGCCGTGGACGGCGTGACCCTGGACGTGGCGGACGGCGAGCTGGTCGCCATCGTGGGCCCCTCCGGGTGCGGCAAGAGCACCCTCCTGCGTCTCGTCGCGGGCCTGGAGGCGCCCACCTCCGGCTCCGTGTCCATCGGCGGCGCGGTGGTGGACGGCCTCGCGCCCCAGAAGCGCAACGTGGCGATGGTGTTTCAGACCTATGCCTTGTACCCCCACCTGACGGTCGCCGGGAACCTGGAATTTCCCCTGAAGATGCAAGGGATTGAAAAGGCCGAGATCGCCCGCCGGGTGGGGGACGCGGCGCGCCTGTTGTCCCTGGGGCCGCTCCTGGACCGGCGCCCGGCGGCCCTCTCCGGCGGCGAGCGCCAGCGGGTCGCCATGGGCCGCGCCCTGGTGCGCGACCCGGCCGTGTTCCTGATGGACGAGCCCCTCTCGAACCTGGACGCCCGCCTGCGCGTGGAGATCCGGGCCGAGATCGCCGCCCTCCAGCGCCGCACCGGCACGACGACCCTCTACGTCACCCACGACCAGGCCGAGGCCATGACCTTGGGAACCCGGGTGGCCGTCATGGCGGCGGGCCGCCTGCGCCAGGTGGACACGCCGGGGGCCCTCTACGCCGCCCCCGCCGACACCTTCACGGCCCGCTTCGTCGGGAGCCCCGGCATGAACCTCCTGCGCGGCCGCCTGCGGCGCGAGGGGGGCGCCCAGGTCGTCGAGGCCGGGGGCCTCCGCCTCCCCCTTGCGCGGGAGGTTCTGGAGCGCCAGCCGGGCATCCGGGACGCGCCCGACGGCGACGTGACCGTGGGCCTGCGCCCCGAGGCCCTGTCGGCGGACGGTCCCGGGCCGTCTTTGGCGGCCCGGGTCACCGCGGTGGAACGCCTGGGGCACGAGGTCCTGGTCCATCTGGAGGTCGAAGGGAGCGTGGACGGCGCCCCGGTGGTGGCGCGCCTGCCGCCGGGGGCGGAGGCCCGGGTGGGCGAGGAGATGGCCGTCCGGGTGGACCCCGCCGCCCTGCGCCTGTTCGGCCCCGACGGGCGGGCGCTCTAAAGAGGGATCAGTTGGAGGTCCGGACGATGGGGTGCGCCTCGCCCGGCAGGACGAGGGTGCCGTTCCACTTCAGGACCACCTCGTCGGAGGCGGGAACGGCGTCCGGGTAGGACTTGGGGAAGGTCTCCTTGACGGCGAGGGCGGCCGTGGCGGTGTCCTTGGCGGCGTTCCGGGCCGTCTCCTGCGGGGCGTCCGCCGCCGCCGGGGCGCCGCCGCACCCGGCCAGGATCAGCACCAGGGCCACCAGGAGCCAGACCAGGAGGGGCCTCAAGGGGTGTCCCCACGCCTCGCTCACCGTCTTCGCCGGCACACTTTGCACGATCGATCTCCCCGAACCCGAGAGGGCGCGGGCGGCGCCACACACAGGCCGCCCGCTCGTGCCTATATATTGTGCAATCGCCGGGCCAGCCCCGGGAGGAGCCGGAAAATGTCTTGTCGATCAGGGAGATACGCGGCCGGTGGCGGCCCCGGGCCGGGGCCGGGGGGGAAACCGGGTTCCCCGGTTGGGTCCGGCGGCCACCGCCGGGTGGGAACCCGGTTTCACATCGTTCAGACCGGGGCCCGGGCCTCGGCCGGGTGGGGCGCCTCCACCACCCGATCGCGCCCCGCGGCCTTGGCGGCATACAGGGCGTCCTCCGCGGCCCGCACCAGGGCCTCGGGGTCCCCGTCCGTGGGCGGGTGGGCGGCGACGCCGATGCTCACGGTCACGTGGACCACGGCGTGGGCGCTCACCTCGCACGGGGCCCGGGCGATCCGCTCGCGCACCCGCTCCGCCGCCCGGCGCGCGGCGCCGGCGCCGGTGTGGGGCAGGACCACCGCCAGCTGGGCGCCGCCGAACCGGCACACCGGGTCGATGCGCCGCATGGAGTTCCGGATCACCCCGGCGACGCAGGTCAGGACCCGGTCCCCGGCCCGGTGGCCGTGGCGGTCGTTGACCTCGCGGAAGCGGTCCAGGTCGATCAGCAGGATCGCCACCGGCTGCCCGAACCGGGCCGCCCGGTTCAGCTCCTGGTCCAGGAAGCCGTAGAAGGCACGGTGGTTGAACAGCCCGGTCAGGGGGTCGCGGGTGACCAGGTCGCCGATCGTCCGGGCGTCCGCGTCCAGGCGCCGCCGCACCCGCCCCGCCAGGCCGCCTGCCAGGGCCAGGAGCAGGCCCCCGCAGGCGAGCCCCAGGAGGATGCCGACCCGGGCTGCCCGGTGGGCGGCGGCCACGCGGTCCGAGACGTCCAGCACGCCCGCCACGTACCCGAGCTGGCGGCCCGAGGCGTCCACCAGGCGCCCCACCGCGGCCCGGAGCCGGCCGTCGTCCAGGGCCAGGCCGCTCGGGTCGTCGGGGCGGGCGGGAGCCGCCTCCACGGCGGCCGTCAGGCCCTCCGGCGGCGCCGCCGGGCCGGTGGTGTAGGGAATCAGCGCCCCGTGGGCGTCCCACCCGGGCGCCGCGTCCCGGGCCCGCTCGTGCGCCTCCCACGCCGCCCGGTCCACCACGTCCTTCTGTAACAGGACCGCCACGGGCACCCCGGCGGCGTCCGCGATGGGCGCGAGCATGGCCTCCAGGGCCACGTCCAGCGCCACGTAGCCGGAAGGGCCCTCCGGGCCCGTGCCGGGCCAGGGCGTCACGTAGCGCAGGCCGACGACCCCCGGCGGGCCCGCCTCCAGGCCGAAGGCGGCGACCCCGGAGGCCAGGGCGCGCAGGGTGGTGAAGTCGCCCAGGCGGTCGCCGTGGCGGTCCGGGTCGTGGGTCCGCGCCAGGACCACCCCGTCGGGCCCGGTGAAGGTCAGGCCCACGATGCCGCGGCGGGCCCGCAGATCGGCCAGAAGGGGAGTGGTGCGGGCGACGAGGCCCTCGCGGTCGCGGGCCGCGAGCCGGGCCGTCAGGCCGGGGTCGGCGGTCAGGACGTCCGCGCCGAATGCCAGGGTATGGACCGCCGCGCCGTTGGGGTCCGGGAAGACGTCCTCGAGGGCGGTCCGGACCCCCGCCAGGCGGCCCGTGATGCCGGCCTCCAGGCGTTCGTGGAGCTGGAGCAGGTAGAAGACCACCCCCGCCAGGGTGAAGGCGGCGACGGGGACCATGAGGAGGGGCCGCAGGTGACGCAGGGCCCAGCCGGCGGGCGGATTGCCCGACTCCGGCGCCGGCGCCGGTTCCGGCGCGGTGGGGGGCGTGGGCATGGGTCTCCCTTCTCCCGAAGGACCCCGTACCGCACACCCCGGCGCAGCCCGGCCATCCCGGGACGCGCGCCCCCTTTATCGGCGTCCCCGCGCTCCGGCGTGAGGCGGCCCCGGAGGCGGCGGGGGAGGGCTACAATGGGGCACGTGCCCGAGCCCGCTCCGCCCCGCCCCCCGGCCCACCACGTGCCGGGCGGCTTCACCAACCCCGGCCTGTCGGCCCCCCGGACGTTTCGTGACCTCCTGCGCTGGCGGCGGGAGGCCCTTACGAAGCGTATCCCCCCGCCGGAGACGTACGACTTCCCCCTCGCCCCCAACGACCCGGCCTTCCTGCGCGGAAACGGGGACACCCCCACGGTGACCTGGATCGGCCACGCCACCCTCCTGGTCCAGATGGGCGGGCGCAACGTCCTGACCGACCCCCACTTCACCACCCGCTGCTCCCCGGTCTCCTGGGCCGGCCCCCGCCGGGCGGTGCCCCCGGGCCTGGCGATGGACGACCTGCCCCCGGTCCACCTGGTGGTGATCTCGCACGACCACTTCGACTCCCTGGACGAGGGCACCGTCCGCCTCCTGGCGCGGCGCGAGGGGGGCGACGAGACTCTCTGGTGCGTCCCCTTGGGGCTGGGCCCCTACCTGAGGTCCTGGGGCGTCCGGCGGGTGGTGGAGCTGGACTGGTGGCAGGGGGCGCAGGCCCACGGCCTGGCGGTCACGGCCGTGCCCGCCCAGCACTGGAGCAAGCGCCACCTGATCGGGCGCGACCGCACCCTGTGGGCGGGCTTCGCCGTGGCGGCGCCGGGCTTCCGGTTTCTGTTCTGCGGCGACTCCGGCTACCCCGGCGATTTTCGGGAGATCGGCCGCCGCCTGGGGCCCTTCGACCTGGCGGCCATCCCCATCGGGGCCTACGCCCCGCGCTGGTTCATGGGGCCGTACCACATGGACCCGGAGGAGGCGGTGCGGGTCCACGCCGACGTGCGGGCGGCCCGCTCGGTGGCCATGCACTGGGGCACGTTCGTCCTGACCGACGAGCCCCTGGACGAGCCGCCCCGCCGTCTCGCCGCGGCACGGGAGAGGGCGGGGCTGAAAGAGAACGCCTTCCGCGTCCTGGCCCACGGAGAGACCTGGGTGCTCTCCGGGGCCTGGGACGCGGCCGGTATGTTCGAGGGCGCTACGACCCCTCGCGCCAGCTGACGGTCCGCTTGGTCGGGTTGCGGGCGACCGAGAGGAAGTTCTCCATCCGGTCGTCGTAGACCAGGGTGAGGCCCACGTTGTCCGGGTTGTAGTCCTTCCCCAGGAAGGACGGGCCGGGGATGAGCAGCCCGATGTCGGCCGAGACCAGCGCCCCGTTGATGGTCATCTTCTCGTCGCCGTACTTGTTCATTCCGAAGATGGCGTTGGCGGTGTAGGCCAGGGCGTCCACCTGGGTCACCCCGTTGACCTGGTCCACGAAGTTGTTGAGGTAGTCGGTCGTGGAGATCCACGGCGCGCCGCCGCCGGCCGTCTCGCCCGGGGTGTACTTGACCACGATGTCGCCCGCGGCCGGGGTGACGGTCGTGGTGCCGCTGGTGTAGACCTTGCCATTCTCGGCCGCGTACCAGCGGCGCTCGCCGGACGGGTAGTTGGCCTTCACCTGGGTGTTGAACTCCCATTCGTTCTGCTTGATGAAGCCGCCGCCGCCCACGTTCTTGGGGCTGGAGAAGCCGAAGGAGCTGGTGTCGCGGTAGTCGCCGATGACGATATTGCCGCCCGCGGCGAAGGCCAGCTTGTCGTTCGAGGCGTCGTTGTAGGTCACCGAGTCCGGCACGTAGACGTTGCCGCCCGCGTACAGGCTCCCCTGGCCCTCAACGCAGCCGCGGATGATCAGGTCGCCGTCGACCACCAGGGGGCCGTTGAGCTGGATGCAGTTGCCCGGCGTGCCGGTGAGGATCACGTTGCCGGAGTAGCTCTGGTCGATGCTTCCCACGTTCACCGCGCCGCTCGCGTAGTCGCTGCCCGTGGGGACCGTGGTGATCGTCCCGCCGGACAGGGTGCTGCCGTTGCCGCCGTCGTAGTTGGAGGCCAGGCCCTTGTAGTAGTCCAGGTTCTCGATCTGCGGGAACGACGGGTTGCCGTTCTCGTCCACCGGGAAGCGGTCCGGGTCGGCGTAGTTGGTGGTGATGTCCAGGGCTTCCTCGCCGGCGTCCTCGACGGTGTCCGGGTTGCCGTCCTGGTCGGTGTAGGTCTTGACCACCCGCTTGTCGGCCTGGTCCAGGTTCGTGGTGCCCATGGTGTAGACCTTGCCGAGCACGGTCGAGTAGGCCTCGTCGCTCTTGCGCACGGTCATCTCCTGGAGGGAGACCACGTCGCCCACGATCTTGGCGTGGCAGAAGATGCACTCCACGTTCTGGGTCAAGACCCCGTAGGGGAACGACAGGGAGCCGTACTGGAACGACACCCGGCTGGTCACCATGCGGCTCTGCTCGCCGGCGTCGAACGCGCCGTTGTTGTTGGCGTCGTGCCAGGCGCGCGCCTGGAAGGTGATCATGCGCTTGCTGGCGTCGGAGGTGTCGTAGCCGTCCACCGTGCCCGCACCGGGCACGTCCACCGTGTCGGGCACGGTCACCGTGTAGTAGGTGTCGCCGGTCAGGTTCAGCGGACCCATGGTGAAGGGCATGGTCTTGCCGGCGAAGTAGGCGTCCAGGGTCGAGAACGACACCGACGTGCCGGTGCCGAAGCCCGACTGGGCCCAGATCTCGTTCTTGCCGAACTCCACGCCGGAGTCGGCCGCGAGCAGCAGGCTGTTGCCGGAGCGCTCGTTGCCCACCACGGTGACCTCGCCGTTGCTCTGGTACAGGGCCGCGAGGCCGATGGAGGAGAGCAGGGCCAAGGTCAGGAGGGAAAGCACCAGGACGAACCCTCCCTGGCCCTGGGCCGTCCGCTTCATGCGGCGCCCGATGGGGGTGTGGTTCTTGTTCACGGTCGATCCTCCGTCACTGGTTGGGCGTCAGAAATTGGGTACCTGGTAGGTGATCGTCGATGTCTTCGACGGTCCGCCCCCGGCCTTGTGGTGGGTGATGACAACGGTCACCGTCTGGCCGCGCATGTCCACGAAGTCCCAGTTGAACTCGTGGAAGGCGTAGGTCGATCCCGACGGGATGTACACGAACTTGCAGAAGCTGGTAAGCGTCGTGGGCGACGACTGATAGAAGTTGGGGTAGCCGCAGCCGTCGTACCGCCACAGGTAGCTGCCGCCGCTGCAGTCGGACACGGAGCCCTCCGTGCGGACGGAGCGCAGGCGCCCGCCGCCCGACCAGGTGATCTGGATCGAGTCGACCACGATGTTGTCGAGGCCCTGGTTCTGGACCCGGAAGCCCGACTGGTCGTGGTTGAACCCGCAGATGCTCTCCGAGCCCGTCACGAGGGTCAGGTCGTCCAGCCCACCCGGGTCGGTGATCACCAGGTCCACGGTGTCGGTCACCAGGATGCCGCTGATGGTGGCCGAGGCCCGCACGGTCACGTTGCCCGACGTGCTGCCGGCCTCGAAGGTGCTGGTCGTCACGCCGCCGCTGGTGGCGGACGACGCCGGGGTGAGGGTGCTGCCCAGGCCCCCCGGCGACTCGAACGTCAGGGTCACCGTGTCCTGGCCCGCGGGTGGGTCGGTTGGCGCGCCGCTCTCGGTGAGGGTGGCCGTCAGGGTGGCGGTGGTGCCCTGCTGGATGCTGCCGGCGTCCGACTCCAGGGAGATCTCCCAGTCGTTGAGCACCACAGGCACGGTGCCGTCGCCGCAGGACGAGGTGGCGGTCACGTTGACCGTGCCCGACTTGCCCTTGGTGACGATGGTCACCGAGGCCTCGCCGTTGGCGTCGGTCGTCACCGTGGTGGAGCCCGAGAAGTCCGCCAGGGCCGGGTCGTCCAGGCTGAAGGTCACCTGCCGGCCCGCCAGGGGGCCGGCGGACACGGCGTCGGTGAGGGTGGCCGTGATCACCGAGGTGTTGCCGGCGGCCGGCGCGATCACCTGGGGCTCCGCCGCCACCGATACCTCGCAGTCGCGCACGTAGATGTCCACCGAACCCGAGCCGCAGGCGCTCGAGGCCGTGACCGTGGCCACGCCGGGCGTGGGTCCGGCGGTGAAGGTGGTGGTGGCGTCTCCCGACCCGTTCGTCGTGTTGGTGGTGGGGTTCACGGTACCGTCCGCGGCCGTCAGGGAGAAGGTCACGTCCTGGCCCGAGAGGGGCGTGCCGGTGTCGGACTCGGACACGTTGGCCGTGACGACGGCCGAGGTGCCGGGGTTGCCCGGGACCACCTCGTCCACGTCGCTCGCGATGGTCAGGCCGCAGCTGGCGAACTCCACCTCGGCCGTGCCGCGGGCGTAGTCGCAGTAGCCGCCCGTGGGGGGCACGCTGCCGGTGATGACCGCCACGTGGGGCGTGGTGGACGAGATCAGCACCGAGCTGGCCTTGCCCGAGCCGTCCGTGACCACGCTGGTGGGCGTCAGGATGCCCTCGCCGGTGGTCAGGTTCACGGTCACGCCGGTCTGGGGCGTGCCCGCCATGTCCGTCACCTCGATCGCCAGGCCCGCCGTGGACGTGCCGTCGGCGGGCAGCGAGGCGGTGTCCGGGGTGATCGTCACCGCGCAGTTGGTGAAGTTCACGGTGCCGTTGCCCGCGACGCCGGAGCTCGTGTCGGTCGCCGTCAGGGTGGCGATGCCGGCGGTCAGGCCGGAGGTGAGCACGGTGGAGGCGGTGTTGCCGGAGATCGACGCCGAGACCGGGTTCATGGAGCCGCCGATGCCCGGCGGGTTGGTGGAGATGGTCCAGTCGATGGTGTCGCCGTCGCCGGTGGGCTTGCCGCACTGGTCCACCACCGAGGCGGTGACGCCGGTCGTGGACAGGCCGTCGGCCGGCAGGGCCGGGCTGTCGGGCGACACGGTGACCACCGAGGGCGTGCCCGCGATGTAGTTGACCACCACGGCCGCGGAGTAGGGCTCGGAGAGCACCGTCGTGCTGGCGCTCACCACGGCCGACGTGGTGGTGGAGTTGATCTCGCCGTACAGGACCGCCGTGGCGGTGCCGCCGGAGGTGGTCAGGGTGATGGCCGGCTGCTCGGTGGAGGCGTCGAAGCTCCCCAGGCTGGTGGTCATGTCCACGTCCACCGGCGCGGTGTAGAGGGCGCCCGTGTCGTCCCACATGGCGATGGTGATGATCGTGCTGGTGGCCGGGCACTGGACGTCCGAGGGCGAGGCCGACACGGTCAGGCTCTTGTCCGGCGTCACCTCGGTCAGGGCGTTGCGCGGGCTGGCCGAGGCCGAGACCACGTGCTCGCGGTAGGGGTAGTCCGCGCCGTGGGGCGAGCCCACGTAGTCGGGATCGGGCTCGGCCGCCTCGGTGACCACGTTCACGGTGACCCGGGCGATCTTGGAGAGCACCTGGGCGAAGGTCAGGCCCGTGGCGCGCGCGTCGCCGGTGGCGGCGGTGATGGCCGCGGCCTCGCCGTCGATCACCTTGGGACCCCCGCCGTTGCCGGTCATCAGGGCCTCGATCTCGGGCGGGTCGAGCACGCCGTTGTTGGCGAACGGGCTGCCCAGGCCGTCCGTGCCGCCGTCGTCGCCCCACAGGAAGAAGTCGATCTTGCCGGAGCCGTTGATGTCCTCGCCGGCGTCGACCGCCTTGTTGTCGTTGAGGTCGATCTCCTTGACCCAGTACTGGAACAGCACGGGCGGGCGGCTGTCGTCCGGATAGAGGTCGGGGCCGCGCACGCCCTCGGCGGCCCGGGCGGTCTCGGGGCCGTTGGTCCCGGTGCCGGCGTTGTAGCCGTACACCTGGCGGGTCAGGCGGTAGAGGGCCGGGTTCGTGACGCCCTGGCGGTCGTCGGCGTCGATGTCGCCGTCGTTGTCCGCGTCCAGGGTCCAGCGGATGGTCTCGGCCAGGGGGTAGTCCGAGGACGGGTCGTAGAAGGGCGTGTCGCCGCCCGGCAGGCTGGCGGGCACCTTGTCGGGCGCCGCGGTGGGCTTCATGCCGGCCAGGGAGTTGTCCAGGTTGGCGTTGAAGTCCACCTCGTAGGGCGCGGCGTAGGCGAACACCGCCTGGTCGGGCAGGGTGCCGTCATCGCGGGTCACGTCCACGCCGGCCATGCGCAGGTCGCGCTCCAGATCGTCCAGGGCGACGCGGGCGTTCTGCTGCATCTGCAGCACCCGGTCCTGCTGGACGGAGGACTTGAAGAGGTTCGTGTACAGGTTGAACATCCCCGTCACGACGATCGCCGCGATGGCGAGGGACACCATGAGCTCCACCAGGGTGAAGCCCCGCTGGGCCCGCATATGGGCTGCCGGGAAAGCCATCAGCGCACCTCCATATCCCGCACCACCATGTGGGTCACGGTGTGGACCGTGGTGGAGCCGGCCAGGCGCCAGTCGACGCGGGCCGTGATGGTTTTCATGTCCGCCTGCGGTGTGTCGGGGACGATCGTGTAGGTCCGCTTGATCTCCATCCCCTGCGTGTAGGTCGTGTCGAGGGCGCCGATCTCCTCGCCGCCCAGGGTGCCGATCCCCACGTAGGCCGCGTCGCTCGCCAGCGAGTCATAGGGCGCGGCGGGAACGGTCACGTCGGCCGTGTCGGGCCGCAGGCAGTCCACCATGTTGGCCTTGTTGGCGGCCCCGGAGCCCTGGCACGGGATGGCCGGGCGCTCATCCGTGGGGTCCCACGAGATCATCTTGTAGAACGGCACCGAGCGGGCCTTCTCGATCATCCCCAGGGCGATGTTGTTGGCCGTGCTCTTGCGGATCGAGTCGGCATTGGCCGAGATCTGCATCAGGAACAGGGCCGAGATGCCCATCATCCCCACGGAGAAGACGGCCAGGCCCACGAGCAGCTCCAGGAGCGTGAAGCCCCCCTGGGCACCGGCCGCGGGCGCGGCGGGACGGAACGGGAAGCGGGTGCGGTCCATGGGCTTCAGGCTCCCTTGGTCATGTCCGCGTGGCCCGTGCGACGCTGTACGGACACCTTGTAGGTGTCGGCGTTGCTGTTGACCACGACGACGTTCAGGGCGTCCACGTTGGTCAGGACGCCGCCGTCGGTCTCGAACCGGATGTAGTGGACCGAGCCCGTCACCTCCATCTCCGGGGAGGTGGACTGGTACTCGATGCCGGTGTGCAGGTCGTGGGGACCAACCACCGTGGTCCAGGCCGTGGAGCCGGAGCTCAGGTTGCCCTTGTCCACGGTGTAGGTCTGGGAGTCGACGTCGAACGCGACCCGGTACTCGATGCCCTCGTTCACCGCCAGGGAGCGGGCGCGGATCATGGCGGTGCGCAGGTCGAAGGCGGCGTCCTTCAGGTTCGCCGCCGGCATCCACGCCAGGACCGACGGGATGGCGATGCCCACCATGATGGCGATGATCGCCACGGTGACCATCATCTCGATGATGGTGAATCCCTGTTCGTCCTTCCTGTGCATCTGCCTGTTCTCCACTCGCATGGGACGGTGCCCGGAACCCCCGGGAGGCAAGGGCCGTGCCAGCGTCGGGTTCTTGACGCAAGGCCTTGAAGGGATGGGGGGATTTTTTGCCCGCCCGGGGCCGTCCGGGGGTTCCCGGTGCACGGATTTGTACGGCTTATGGCGTGGGGTAAACAGCGCGAAATGGGGCCCCGGAGGCTCCCCGGCGGCGCCTTTCGCCGGCTCCGCGAAGTTGTTTAGAATGGATGCTTGGGGTCCCTCCCGGCGCCGGGCCCCCTCGGATACGGCGAATACGGCCTCCATGAAGTTTCTCCAGGCATTGACCGGCCGGCGGGACGCGGCCCCGCGGCGGCCCCGCGTCGCCCTGACCGTGGCCCCCGGCTTCAAGGAAGACGAGGCCGTGCGCCTGCCCCGCGCCCGCCTGTGCCGCTCGCTCAGGGAGCGGCTGAACGTCGTGCCGGGCAGCCTGTTGTCCGTGGTCCACGGGGAGAGGACCGTGGGGTGCCGGGTGGGGGCCGGCGCCACCTCCGACGAGGGCCTCCAGTCGGTGCGCCTGAACCCCAAGGCCCGCAAGCTCCTGGGGGTGGAGGTGGGGTCCAGGGTGGAGGCGGTGGTGGCCCTGTCGCCCATCTCGTCCTCGGCCGTGCCCCTCGAGGTGGGGGAGCCGGTGGCGGGCGACGAGCACGACGCCGAGCCGGTGGTGCGCTTGGGTCCCGAGGTCCGCAAGAACCTGGGGCTTTCCGGGGGCGAGTACGTGAACCTCCAGTCGGGCGAGCACCGGGTGCCGGCGCGGGTGGAGGCGGGGTCGGCGGACGACGGCCAGTCGGCGCGCCTGAACCCCATGGCGTGCGGGATGCTCCAGGTGCAGGTGGGAGACCTGGTGGAGGTCGTCCCCTACGAGACCCTGGTCCTGCTCATCGACGCCTCGGGCAGCATGGAGGAGGCCCTGGGCTTCCTGAAGAGCAAGATGCACGCGACCTGCGAGGCCATCGACCGCCTGGTGGCCGGCAAGGCCCGATCGCGCGAGCGCGACCTGGTGGGGGTGGTCACCTTCGGCGAGGAGTGCGTCCTGGTTTCCGAGCCCCTGGCCGACATGCAGACCCTGGCCCGGCGGGTCCGGGGCCTGCGCGCCTTCGGCCGCACCGCCATGTTCGAGGGGCTCGCCTACACCCTGGAGGTGCTCGAGGAGGCCAACGGCCTGCGCCGGGTGATCCTGCTGTCGGACGGCTGCCCCACGACCACCGGGTCGTCCCTGATCCTGGACCTGGCGGCGAAGGCGCGCGACCTGGGGGTGGTGATCGACACGATCGGCGTGGGGGGCGGCGATCGCGCCCACGAGGTGAGCTACGACGAGGAGCTTCTGCGGGGCATCGCCACCATCACGGGCGGCCGCTTCTCGCACGTGCACGAGGTGCGGGCCCTGGAGGAGGAGTTCGAGCTGCTGGGCGACGCCAAGCGCATCCCCCTCCTGGCGGGCCCGCGATGATCCCTCGGGGCGGGAGACCCATATAGATGGCCGAGGTGCGTTACCAGCCGGGGAACGACTACTACGAGGTCTTCGGCATTCGCCCCACCGCCTCCCCCGAGGAGATCGCCCGCGCCCACAAGCGCCTGGCCAAGGAGTTCCACCCGGACCTGCACCCCGACAAGCCGTGGGCCAAGGAGCGGTTCCAGGAGATCAACCTGGCCTACGAGATCCTGCGGGACCCGGTCCGCAAGGGGGAGTACGACCGTCTGCGCTGGGCCGAGATCGGCAAGGACAAGGCCGCGCGCGCGGCCACGGGCCCGACCCGGATGCCGTTCCGCCGCCCCACCCGGGGCGGCGGCTACGTGGACCCCGAAACCCACCAGCGGGAGCGCGGGGTGGGCCAGTTCCTGCTCGTGCTGGAGCTGCTCACCATCGGCCTGTTCATGTGCCTGGGGGTCTACGCGGCGTGGCGCAAGCTGCACGGATAGCCACCGCCGCCCTGGCGGCCGCGGTGGGGGCCTTGCCGGTGACGGGGGTGGCCGCCGGGGCCGAGTGGACCGTCCACACCTACACGTCCGCGTTCCAGCCCGACACCCTCACCGTGGCCGTGGGCGACACCGTCACCTGGGTCAACGAGACCCCGGCCAAGCACCTGCTGATGTTCGACACCGACCCCGCCGGGGCCGGCGCCGGATTCCAGCAGGGCCTCGCCCGGGAGCCCTATTCCATGACGGTTCGCGTGCCGGGCCGCTATCCGTACCAATGCGCCATCCACGGCATGTACGCCGTGCTGGTGGTGACGCCGGCCCGGAACGAGGGGAGGTAACGGCCGTGGACTACGTCCTGGGCAACCTGGCCCTGGGGGGCTTCGCCGAGGCCGCCGGGGCGCCGCGCCAGATCACGGCCCTGCTCAACGTGGCGCGGGAGCGCGACCTGCACATCACCGACCGGCTCTATCACAAGGTCCCCATGGTGGAGCAGCAGGCGATCCCGCCGGCCCAGCTGGCCGAGGCGGTGGCTTGGCTGCGGGACACCCTGCCGCGCCACCGGGTGCTCGTGTTCGACGCCGCCGGGGCTGGGCGCATGCCCAGCGAGCGGGCCGCGTCAGTGGTGGTGGCGTACCTCTGCTGCGTGGCGGGCCTGCCCTTCGCCGAGGCCGCCGAGCGGGTCTTCGCCTTCCACCCCGGCATGGGCCTGCCGGACGACCTGGACGTCACCGTGGAGGCGGTCCGGGGGCGTCTCGGCATCCCCGGAGAATCCCCCGGAAGCCCCCGGGCCTGAGCCTCCGCGGGCTTCCCTTCCGGCCGAAATTCCGTAAGATACGCCACCGGTCCGGGGCCGCGGGTGGGCGAGGCGGCCCCGAACCGTTCGGGGAGGCGCGCCCGGGGCGGACCCGGCGGGAGAGCGAGGGATGGCGCGCAGGAAGCGGACCCAGAAGGAGCTGCAGGCCGTCGCGGTCCGGCTGCGCGACGAGGTGCGCCACCTGACCGTGCTGGTCAACGCCATCGTGGCGCCGCGCGGCGAGTGGCCCCCGGTGGTGGCGGACGCCCTCACGGAGGCCTTCCTGGCCCACGCGGCGGCTCTCGCCCGCTTCCTGCACCCGGCCCGGCCGCGCGCCGACGACGCCGCGGCGGCCGATTTCTTCCGCTCGGCCAAGGCGTGGGAGCGCCTGCGTCTCGCCCCGTCGAGCGGGGTGGCCGCCCTGCGGACGGGCCCGGCGGGGCCCCGGATCGCGTTCGCCGCCGCCGCCTCCGGCGACCTGCCGGACACGCGGAAGGTCCTCGCCATCGCCGGGGAGTTGTCCGCCGGGGTGAGCATTTTCCTGGCCCACGCCCCGCGCGAGGCCCTGGGCCCCGCGTGGGCGCACGTGCGGCCAGGCGGAGGGGTTGGCGGAAAGGGGCGCCGCCCGGTAGAGTAGCGCGGCGCCACGGGGCGCCGGCGCAACCCACGCAGATGAGGTGACTATGCGCGTGACATTTGCCCGAACCGTCGTCCTGGGGGGCGTCCTCCTGGCCGCCGCAGGCTGCGCCAACGGCAAGGCCATGGAGGAGATCCGGCAGACCGCCGAGGCCGCCCAGGCCACCGCCAACAACGCGTTGACGACGGCGGACGAGGCCAAGCGCACCGCCGAGCAGGCGCTGTCCGAGGCGCGTTCGGCCCGCGGCACCGCCGGGGACGCCCGCTCCCTCGCCCAGCAGGCCCTGACCGAGGCCCGCAACGCCCAGGACGCCGCGGCCCGCGCCGACGAGAAGGCCGACCGCATGTTCCAGAAGGCGGTCGGCAAGTAGGACCGCCTCACCCGGGCCGGGCTCAGTCCCGGTCCGGGGGGTGGGGAATGCCCGCGACGGCCGGCGCCCCTTCGGGCTCCGGCGTCCGGGGCGTGATCGGGGTCGGCACCCCGCGGTTCTCCGTCACCACCCGTCCGGCCACCGCGGCGGCGGGGAGGTCCTCCAGGCCCACCCCGCGCAGCAGGGCCGCCAGCGCGGCACCGTCCGCGGGACCCGGGCGGTCCAGGTTCCCGGCCTCCAGGTACCACACGCCGTCCTGCTTCCCGACCTTGAGGGCCAGGTCCACGATCCGCACCGGGGTCCCCTGGGGCACGCGCCGGAAGAGCGTGCTGATGTCCTCCGGAAAGAGGCGTACGCAGCCGTGGCTCACCCGCATGCCGACCGCCCAGGGGTGGTTCGTGCCGTGGATCGCGTACCCCGGCGCGTCCAGGATCAGGGCGTAATCGCCCAACGGATTTTCGGGCCCCGGCGGCATGACCGGCTGGAAGGCCAGGCCCTCGGCCCGGAACTTGTCCTGCAGCTCCTCCGGGATGGTCCAGCTGGGCCCCTCGATCTTGTCGACCACCGTGAAGCTGCCGTGGGGCGTTTCGAGCCCCACCTTGCCCACCCCCACCGGGTGGGTGACCACCCGGCGCCGCTCCCACGGGGTGTTCGGCGGCGGGTAGAAGTAGAGCCGCATCTCCGCCGTGTTGATGACCATGCCGATGCGCGGCCCGGGCGGCA
Organism: uncultured Nitrospirales bacterium; assembly: GCA_964528115.1. GTDB lineage: Bacteria > Nitrospirota > JACRHL01 > JACRHL01 > JACRHL01 > CAZGRJ01. The sequence continues at coordinate 2,636 of CAZGRJ010000006.1, read as the reverse complement.
GGACGAACCGGAGCGGCAACGTGACCCGGGTGCCCTCCCCCGGCAGCCACGGGTCCACCCCCGGGTTCGCGGCGACGATCTCCTCGTAGCCCAGGTCGAAGCGGCGCGCGATGTCCAGGAGCGTGTCCGCCTCCGTCGCCCGGACGTGGCGGATGTGCCCCACGACCGACTCGCCCTCGGGCGGCAGGGGCAGGTCCAGGGCCGCTGCGGGCCCGCCCGCCAAGGGGGGGAGAAGGACGGCGAGCAGGGCGGCCGCGGCGTTCAGGGCCGGGCGCGCGGACCGCGCGGTACGGGGGGCGAATGTGGCCGAGGGGCATGCCACCGGCCCATTCTACCGCCCCGGAGGGAGCCCCGGGCGGGGCTTGCGCGGTCGGACGCGCCGCCGTACGTTGGAGGCATGGGAGACGGGAACGCGGCAACGGCCCGATACGGAAGGCGCCTCGCGCTGGGCGTGACCCTCTGCGCCGGGCTTGCCGCGTGCGCCACGACGCCGACGCCCCTCGAGGTTGCCGGCCCGCCCCCGGACCCGTTCGCGGTGAACGAGGCCGTCACCGCCCCCCGCGTCGGTCCCCCCGCCCCCGGCACGGACGGCGGCCCGAGCGACAGCTACACCTTCGGCCAGGACGAGGAGCGCATGAAGGCGGCCGGGCGCGAGATCCTCACCGGCCAGGCGGACGGCGCCGCGTACCTCTACACCACCGACCACCGCATCGGCCTGATGGCCGCCCAGCCCGGCCAGGGGGCGCGGACCCTCAGCTACTCCGGGCGCGACTGGTACGTCACCTGCTCCCCCGAGGGCGCCACCCGCTGCGTGATCCGCGTCGCCACCGCCCAGGTGGAGGGCCGCCCGATCCAGGACGCCGTGCGCTTCCTGGTGGACCCCTCCGGCGAATCTCCGGTGGAGGTCTGCCTGGGCCCGGACGGGACCCACGACGGCACCTTCCGCCTGGTGAACCTGCGGCGCGACTACACGGCCGGCTCCAGCGGCTGCCTGAGCGCCCGCGACGCGAAGCGGGTGATGGACGCCGTGCTCGCGGGCGAGGACTTCCAGTTTCGCTACACCGACGCCTCCGGGGCCGACGTGCGCGGCAGCCACACCGCGTTCGGGCTGAACCGGGCCCTGGCCCTGGCGCGCTGGCTGGGCGCCCGCGTCGTCGCGGCCTGACCGGCCGCGCCTTGCGGGTCGCATCGGGCCCTCCATTCCCTTAGAATCGGGACATCGGAAGACGCCGGGGGGCGCCGTACGGGGAGGCGAGGGCATGGCAGAGCGCGCGGGGGCGGGGTGCACGCCGGGGTTGTGGACGGCCCGTGTGGTGCTGTTGATGGCGTCGGTGGCCGTCGCGGCGGGCTGCGCCACGGTGCGCAAGGAGGAGTCGGAGCGCATGCCCGGCACCGCCGTCCAGGACACCTTCCGCGGCCGCGAGGTGGTCGCCCGCTGGCACGACACGGACGTGACCGCCGCCGAGTCCCGCCCGGCCTACATCTACACCCCCGATTACCGGTTCGCCCTGGTGGCGAACGGCCCGGAGCAGGACGCCGCGTCCCTGGACCCGCGCCACGGCGCCTGGGAGATTCACTGCGGCCGCGAGGCTGGGGCCGTCACCTGCCGCCTCACCGCCCTGGGCGACGAGCGCACCGCGGGCGAGCGCGAGTCCTCCCTGGAGGTGCGCATCGACCCCCGGGGCAACGGGACCACCGTGTGCGTGGGGCCGCCCGACGCCACCGGCGCCGCGATCCGCGTGGGGGAGCACGGCGTGTGGCGCGAGGCGGGGGTGGACGGCTGCTTTCCGCCCGGCGCGTCCGGTCCGCTCCTGATGGACCTGCGCGGCGTGCCGCGGTTCGGCTACCGCTACACCCGCACGGCGGGCGGGAAGGTGGACAACTGGCGCATGTCCTACGGCCTCGGCGACGCCCTGGACCTGATGCAGTGGCTCTACACCCGCGCGGCCGCCTGACCGCCCCGGCGCCTGAAGGAGGGATCGCGATGGGCAGAGCGGTGGTGCACTGGGAGATCGGGGCCAAGGACGCGGCGCGTCTGCAGACGTTCTACCGCGACCTGTTCGACTGGCAGGTCCACGCGGACAACCCCATGGGCTACGGCCTGGTGATCACGGGAGGGCGCGAGAAGGGGGGCATCGACGGCGGCATCATGAGCGCTCCGCCGGGCGCGCCGCCCTACATGGCGTTCTACGTGGAGGTGGACGACCTGGAGGGCACCCTCGACCGGGCCGAGCAAATGGGCGCCCGGCGCCTCATTGCGCCGATGCCCGTGGAGGGGGTGGGCCGCATCGCCATGTTCCAGGACCCGGAGGGGAACATGATCGGCCTGATCCACCCCGACATGCCGGCGCGGAAGGCGTGAGCGCACCGGCGCCGGCTCGGGCGGCGGGGCACTTCACGCCCGCCCTGTTCGCGTTCCTGAAGGACCTGGATGCCCACAACGACCGGGCCTGGTTCGCGGAGAACAAGCACCGCTACGAGCGCGACGTGAAGGCGCCCCTGCTCGCCTTCATCGCCGACTTCGACGCCCGTCTGGCGAAGATCAGCCGCCACTTCGTCGCCGACCCGCGCCCCCAGGGCGGCTCCATGTTCCGCATCTACCGCGACACCCGCTTCTCCCACGACAAGCGCCCCTA
>CAZGRJ010000005.1:28791-46325 GCA_964528115.1 uncultured Nitrospirales bacterium | reverse complement strand
CGGCGCGGGTGACCACGATGCCGGCGGCGGTGGAGATCACCAGGGCCGGGATCTGCGCCACCAGGCCGTCGCCGACGGTCAGCAGGGTGTAGTTCTGGGCCGCCGTGGCCAGCGACAGCCCCTTCTGCCCCATGCCGATGGTCAGGCCGCCGAAGATGTTGACCAGGGTTACGACGATGCCCGCGATGGCGTCGCCGCGCACGAACTTGCTGGCACCGTCCATGGCGCCGTAGAAGTCGGCCTCGCGCGCCACGCCCCGGCGCCGCTCGCGGGCCTCGCGCTCGTCGATGAGCCCGGCGTTCAGGTCGGCGTCGATGGCCATCTGCTTGCCGGGCAAGGCGTCCAACGTGAACCGCGCCGCCACCTCGGCGATGCGCCCGGCGCCCTTGGTGATCACGATGAAGTTGATGACCACCAGGATCGAGAAGACCACCAGTCCCACCACGTAGTTGCCGCCCACCACGAAGTTGCCGAAGGACTGGATCACCTGGCCCGCGGCGTCCGCGCCCCGGTCGCCGTTCAGGAGGATCAGGCGGGTGCTGGCGACGTTGAGCCCCAGGCGCAGGAGGGTGGCGATGAGCAGGATGGAGGGGAAGACGGAGAAGTCGAGCGGGTTGCGGGTGTAGAGGGCCACCAGCAGGATGACGACCGCGAGGGTGATCGAGAAGCTGAGCAAGAGGTCCAGCATCAACGGCGGCAGCGGCACCACCATGACGATGAGCAGCCCCACCACGCCCATGGCGAGCATGGCCTCGGAGTCGCCCAGCATGGGCAGCGCCAGGGAGCGCGTGGACCGGGTCACCCGGCCGCCCTCCCGGCCCCGGCGGTGAGCGTCCGCTCAGCGCGCCGCTTCCCGCGCTTCTCGTTGATTCGATAGACGAAGGCCAGGACCTCGGCCACGGCGCGGTACAGCTCCATGGGGATCTCACGGCCCACCTCCACGCCGCGGTAGAGGGCGCGGGCGAGGGGCTTGTCCTCCATGACGGGCACGCCGGCGGAGGCGGCGATCTCGCGGATGCGGGCGGCGATGTGGCCGGCGCCCTTGGCGACCACGCGCGGGGCGGCCATCTTGGCGGCGTCGTACCTGAGGGCCACGGCCAGGTGGGTGGGATTCGTGACCACCACGTCGGCCTTGGGCACGTCGGCCATCATCCGCTTGCGCGCCACCTGGCGCTGGATGCTGCGGATGCGGGCCCGCACCATGGGGTCGCCCTCGGTCTCCTTGAACTCGCGCTTCACCTCCTGGCGGGTCATGCGCAGGCGCTTCTCGTGCTCGAAGCGCTGGAAGCCGAAGTCCAGGGCCGCCAGGAAGAGCAGCGCCACCCCCGCCGCCAGGGCCACCCGCAAGGAGGCGTGGCCCAGGTAGGGCAGGATGGCGTGGACGTCGGCCCCCGCCAGGGCCGGCAGGCGGACCACCTCGCCCTTGAGGACCCACCAGGCGGCGGCGCCCACCACGAGCAGCTTCACGATCGACTTGATCAGCTCCACCAGCGTGGCGGCGGAGAAGATGCGCTTGATCCCCGCCGCCGGGCTGATGCGCGACCACTTCGGGGCCAGGGGGTGCAGGCTCGCCACGGGGCCGGTCTGGAGCACGTTCGCCGCCACGCCCATGACCACCATGACGGCCATGAGGGGTGCCAGGAGGGCCAGGGCCCCGCGGGCGGCGCCGATCAGCACGTCGCGCAGCTCGACCGGGGTCAGGTCGGCGCGGACCACGCGGGCGAGCAGGCCGTGCATCAGGTCGCCCGCCCCGCCGATGAGCGCACCGCCGCCCACCAGGAAGAACAGCGCCCCCGCCAGGATGCCCGCCGCCGCCGGCAGCTCCTTGCTGCGGGCCACCTGCCCCTTGCGACGCGCGTCCTCGCGCCGCTTCGGGGTGGCGGACTCGGTGCGCTCCTGTCCGGTGGCTTCCTCGGCCATGGGCTACCCCAGGCTCCCGAGCACGCCCGCCAGGGTCTGGTCGAGGCCGCCGTAGGCCTGGACCATGGCGGCGCCGATATACGGCAGGCTGACGCCCAGGACGATGAAGCCGATGGCGATGGAGAGGGGCATGGCCACCAGCATCACGTGCATCTGCGGCACCGCCCGGGAGACGATCCCCATGGCCACGTTCACCAGCAGCATGGCCGCCACCACCGGCGCGGCGATCTGGAGCCCCAGGCGGAACAGGTTGAACGCCAGGTCCACCAGCACGTCGGCGAAGCCCGCGCCGATGGTGGGGGCGAAGGGCGGCACCCAGGCGAAGCTCTGGACCATGGCCGCGATCAGGACGTGGTGGGCGTTGATCGCCAGGAACGTCAGGAAGCCCAGGACCGTGAGGAACTGCCCCACGATGGGCACCTGGAGGTGGGTCTGCGGGTCCACCGCCTGGGCCAGCGACAGGCCCAGGACCCAGCCCGTGACCTCGCCCGCGAACTCGAACGCGGCCGTGATGAGGCGCACGGTGAAGCCGATCACGCCCCCCACCAGCACCTCCATCACCAGGGCCGGCACCCAGGCGAGGCCCGCCGCCGGCACCCGGTCGGCGAAGCCGGCCGAGACCAGCGGGTAGAGCAGCAGGCTCAGGAGCAGCGCCAGCGCCACCTTGACCTGGGCCGGCACCGTGGCCTCCCCCAGGAGCGGCATGCTCACCACGATGGCGGCAACGCGCGCGAAGACCAGGAGGAAGACGGGGAACTGCGCGAAGGCGAAGGGGAGCGTCACGGTGGGTGCGGCCGACATGCGATCGCTATCCGGTCATGCCCGGGATCGTGGCGAACAGCTCGGTGACGTAGCCGATCACCAACTGCAGCATCCACGGCAGGAACAGGGCGAGGGCCAGGAAGACCGCGAAGATCTTGGGGACAAACGTGAGGGTGATCTCGTTGATCTGGGTGGTGGCCTGGATGATGCTGATCCCCACGCCCACGACCAGGCTGAAGATGAGCATGGGGGCCCCCAACAGCAGGGTGACCTCCAGGGCTCGCTTGCCGATCTCCACGACCGCCTCCGGTGTCATCACGTCCTCCCTCGGGCACGCCGCCGCCCGCCGGTTCTCCGACGGCGGGGGATGGGCGCCGCCGGGGACACAAAGCAATGGCGGTGCCAGCACGGGCGTGGCGCGGCGCCGGTCGGGAAAGATCGTGCAACGCATTGAAAAGGCAAAGGGTGGTGCGAAGCGGACAAGATGGGGCACGGGCCGGCGGGGCCCTTTGCGGGGTGCGGACGGTCCGGTCCCGTACGCCCGGTCGTCGGGAGTTTGACGGTCGGCCCGGACACGGGGGGTCGCCTGGGTGACCGGTTGCACGCCCGGCAACTCCGGCCCAGAATGCGGACCGGAAGGAGCCTCTATTCCAGTGTCCGAACGCTCACAGCGGGCTCCCGCCGTCCACTCCGGCAGCGCGCCCGACGTGCTCGTGGTCGGCGGCGGCATCATCGGGACCCTGACCGCCCTGGCGCTCGCCGGGCGCGGCGCGCGCGTCGCCGTGGCGGAGCGCGGCCGGCCGGGGCGCGAGGCGTCGTGGGCCGGGGCGGGCATCCTCTCGCCCATCTACCCGTGGCGCTACCCGGAGGCCCTGAGCCGCCTGGTGAACCGCTCCCTGGCCCTCTACCCGGACTTGGCCGCGCGCCTGGAGGCGGTCTCCGGCGTGGACCCGCAACTGCGCCGCACGGGGCTGATCGTCCCGGTCTTCGCCGCGTCCGAATGGGCCGATCTGGCCCCCGCCCTGCCGTGGAGCGAGCGCTTCGGATGGCGCGCCGAGCGCCTGAACGCGCACGAGGCGCGCCGGGTGGAGCCCGCCCTGGCGGACGGGGTCGCCGGGGCCGTGTTCTGGCCGGATGTCGCCCAGGTGCGCAACCCGCGCCTCGCCCGGGGCGCGGAGGCGGCGGCGCGGGACGCGGGCGTCACCTACCACACGGGGGCGGACGTCACGGGCTTTATTCGCAAGGGCGGCCGCGTGACCGCCGTCCGGACGGCGACCGGGACGCTGAAGGCGGGCCGGTTCCTCCTGGCCGCGGGCAGCTGGTCCGGCGGCCTCGCGCGGGAGGCCGGGCTCGACCTGCCCGTGGCGCCGGTGAAGGGCCAGATCCTGTTATTGAAGGCGGAGCCGGGGCGCCTGGCCCGGATCGTCAAGCACGACCGGGCCTACCTCGTCCCGCGCGCGGACGGGCGCATCCTCGTGGGGGCGACGATGGAGATGGCCGGTTTCGACCGGCGCACGACCCTGGAGGCCCTGCACTTCCTCTCCGGCGCGCTGCTCTCCATGGCCCCGGGCCTCGCGGGAGCCGAGGTGGAGCGCCACTGGATGGGCTTCCGGCCCGGCACGCCGGACGGCCTGCCGTATCTGGGGAAGGCGCCCGGGCTGGACAACGTCTTCGTGGCCGCGGGCCACTACCGCAACGGCGTGATCCTCGCCCCCGCCACGGCCGAGGCCATGGCCTGCCTTCTGATGGAAGAGACGCCGCCGGTGTCGCTGGACGCCTTCGCCGTGGACCGGCCGAAGGTGGCCGACGCCGAGGTCGGCTTCCCCCGCTCCGCTTGAGAATCCCCCCTGGCCCGGGGCGGGCCTAGCCGCCGTCGACCTTGGCCGCCAGGGGGCGGAACTGGAGGTGGTAGAACATCTCCAGGTAGCGCACGGTCTCGCGCCGCTCCAGGTCGGAGACGAAGCGCCAGAAGCCGTACACCTTCGAGAGGGTCAGGAGCCGCTCGGCGTACAGGTCCCACGTGTAGCGGCTGTGGACCCGGTCGATGCCGGCGCCGGACACCTCCTCCCACCGCTCCGGGTGGCGCGCGCCGTGCTCCAGGAAGTCGGCGATCCGGTCGGCCATCTCGGCCGGGTGGGTGGGGTCGATGTGGAAGCCCGAGGTGCCGTCCTCGATGATCTCCAGCGGCCCGCCGTACCAGGTGGCGAACGTGGGCAGCCCCGAGACCATGGCCTCCACCACCGTCAGGCCGAAGGCCTCGAACAGGGCCGGTTGCACGAACACCCCGTGCCGGTCGGCCACCAGCCGGTACAGCTCCCCCGCCTGGGGCTTGGTCAGGTGGACCCCCAGCCAGCGCGCGTCGCCGTCCAGATTGTGGTGATCGAACAGCTCGTGCAGGCGCCGGGCCTCGTCGGCCTCCTCCGCCTCGGCCGATTCGTCGGGGTTCACGTGGCCGCCGATGATGACCAGGTTCGCGAGGCGGCGCAGGCGCTTGGAGGCGCCGAAGGCGTCCACCAGCCCGGTGAGGTTCTTGATCCGGTCCAGGCGCGACATGGCGAGGATGATCGGCTTCTCGGGCACCGTCAGGTGGCCCCGGTGGGGCGCCGCCACCCCCTCGGCGAACAGCAGGTCCAGCAGCTCCGGGTGCAGGGCGGGCAGGCGTCGGGTGGGGTCGGTGTAGGGGAAGTAGACCTCCGCCGAGGCGCCCGGCGAGACGATGTTGAACTTGGGGTCGAACAGGTCGATGCCGTTCACCACCCGGTAGAGCCCCGGCATGGTGAAGTGGGCGTAGCTCTCGTACTGCCCCACGGTCTCGCTCGTCCCCGCGATCTCCTGGTAGGTGCTGGCGATGATGAAGTCGGCGGTGTTCATCGCGATCAGGTCGGCGGTGAACTGGGCGGAAAAGTGATAGGACGGCTCGTTGTCCTTCCAGTACAGGTCCGACAGCACGTACTTGGACTTCTCCAGGGCGTGGGCCACGTTGCATTGGGTGACGCCCAGGCGGTGGGCCAGGATGGAGGCGACGAGGTTGCCGTCGGAGTAGTTGCCGATCACCAGGTCGGGCCGCTGGCCCAGCTCCGCCAGCAGCTCGCGCTCGGCCTCCAGGGCGAACCGCTCCAGATAGGGCCAGACCTTGAAGCGCGAGATCCAGTCGGCCACCACCTCGCCGCTCTCCTGGCGGAACGGCACCCGCAGGATGCGCGTGTTCTGGCAGCCGTGGACGCTCTCCAGGCGCACGTGGCTGAGGGTGCCCTCGGAGTTGGGGATCAGGCGGGTGACCACCAGGATCTGGGGCGTCACCTCCACCCCCTGCTCCTCGAACCAGCGCTTCATGTGGGCCTCCAGGGCCCGCACCTGGTCCAGGATGTAGACCACCTGCCCGCCCGTGTCGGGCCGGCCCAGCACCCCGTCCTGACCGAACCAGCCGTGGGGCGTGATGATGGCGATCCGGAAGATCATCGGGATGCACGACAGGAAGCGCTCCAGGGTGGGCGCGTCCGGGGCCTCCAGGAGGTCCGCCAGCAGCTCCAGGGTCGTGCGCACGCGGGCCGCGTCGGCCCCCCACCCGGGCTCGATCCCCAGGTTCTGGAGGTCCGTGGCCAGCTCCTTCCAGGGCGTCTGGGGCGAGCGCGTCTGGACGTACGACAGGGCCTCGCGCAGGTTGTCCTCCAGGGCCTGCAGGTCGGCCATGCGCTCGTTGAGCATGAGGGAGTGGCCGTCCACGTGGTGCAGCTTGAGGAAGCGCAGGAGCTGGTTGCCGGCGGCCTCGCGGTCGCGGAACATCTGGCTCGCCAGGTGGCGGTTGAGGAACTCCACCCCGCGCCCGATGCTCTTGGACTTGGTCATGGTGGGCACGCCCCGGCTGAAGGGGGCGATGTCCAGCTCCAGGGGCTGGCCGCCGAAGGGGGCCGGGCCCAGGATGATCTGTTCCTTGAGCTCCAGGTAGTCCTGCACCGTCAGGTTCTCGGCGACCATCTCCTCTACGTGGACCCGCATGTAGAGCCAGCGCGCGATCTGGGTGCGCATGGCCAGGCAGATCCAGGTGGGGCCCACCACGGCCTCCTGGATCTGGTGGAACCACTGGGTGAAGGCGGCGTCCGACAGGCGCCCGGCGGCCTCGGGCTCGCGCTCGCGGAAGCGGTCCACGGCGTCGGCCACGTCGCTGCGCAACAGGAACGGGCGCCCGAAGCGGATCAGGTCCTGGAACAGCGGGTAGAGGGTCTCGCGCTGCTGGGCGAGGGCGGTCTCGAAGCGCGTGATCAATGTTCTCTCCGTCCGGCGGCGGCCTCGGCGTCAGGTTTGGGCGTCGGCCTCGGGGTTCGGCCCCTCCGGGCCCAGGAAGTCGTAGTGCGCGATCCCCTCCAGGATGCCGGCGGCGTAGTGGGCGTTCGCGAAGTAGATGCGCGGCTGGCCGCGCAGGACCTCCAGCTCGGCGCTGTGGTTGCCCACCACGACCGCCAGGGTGTTGCCGCGCAGCATCTCCTCGTCGTTGCCCGAGTCCCCCGCCACCAGCACCCGCTCCACCGGGATCTCCCACTTGTCGGCCAAATACCGGATCGCCTTGCCCTTGCTCGCGCGAAGCGGCAGCACGTCGAGGTACTGGCCGTGGGAGAAGATCGTGTTGAACCGGATGCCCGCGGCCCGCAGGCGCTTCTCCACCTCCTTCTGGATTCTCCGCCCCCCCTCCTGGGCCGGGTCGGCCGCGTCGGGCGCAGCCACCTGACCGTCCACGTAGTAGCTGACCTTGCACGGACGCTGGCCCTCGGGGCCCTGAATGGTCAGGCCCTTCACGTCGTCCAGGGCCTTGATCACGCCCTCCCGGTCCCATCGGTAGTTGATGTGGTTTGCCCACCCGGCGGCGGGGTCCAGGTAGGGCCCCTCGTGGATCTCGGTGCCCACCGAGGTGATGAGCATGTCCGGGCGGGTGATGTTCTCCTTCTCGAGGATGTCGGCGGTCAGCTCCAGGGAGCGCCCCGTGGCCACCACGAACCCCAGGCGCTGGCGCTCGCGCCCGATCAGCTCCAGGAGGCGCCCGAGGGCCTCGCCGTCGCCCACCAGGGTGTTGTCGATGTCGCACACGATCAGGCGGTCGATCTGGATCATGCGCTTGCGCGCCGCCTCGGTGCGTTGGCGCGGCAGGCCGCGCGGGTGCAGGCGTCCGATCATGGCGGTGACCTCCTTGACGTACTTTCCCACGTGGGCGTTCCAGGTGTAGTGGCGCCGGACGCCGGTGCGGCCGGCCTGGGAGAAGCGGCGCCACTGGACGCGGTCGGAGATCACCTGCTCGATCCGGGCGGCGATGTCCTCCGGGTCCAGGGGGTCCACCAGGTAGCCGTTCTTGCAGTTGGCGATGATGTCGCGGGGCCCGCCGTCGTTGGTGGCGACCACCGGCAGGCCGCTGGCGGCGGCCTCGATCAGGGTCAGGCCGAAGGGCTCGGTGAGGGCGGCGTTGACGAACACGCCGCGCCGCCGCATGGCCAGGCGGTACAGGTCGGGCACGTCGTCGCCGCTGTGGTGCTTGGGCATGGCGATCTGGCCGTAGAGGGCGTGGTGGTCGATGTCGAGCATGATCTCGGTCAGCTCGCGTCTTGCCCCCTCCTCCAGGTCGCGCACGTCGTCCCGGTTGCCGGCCACGATGACCAGGTTGGCGTGGCCGCGCAGGTACTTCGAGCCCGCGTAGGCCGCCACCAGGCGGCGCAGGTTCTTGCGCGGGTCGGCCCGGGCGAGGGCCAGGACGATGGGGCGGCGCGGGTCGCGGAAAAAGGCGTCCACCTGCCCCTGGATGCGGGGCCGGTGCCAGCCGCGGGTGGGGGGCGTGAAGCGGTGCGCGTCGGTGCCCGGGGGGATGACCACCAGGCGCGTGTTGTAGGCGTTCTGGTAGGCGCCCCACTGCTCCTCCACCTCCTGCCGGGTGGAGCAGACCACGAGGGCCGCGTGCTCGAGGACCCGCTCCTCGGCATGGATGCGCTCCTTCAGGCGGTAAACCCGCTCGATCTTCTCCGAGTGCTCCCCCGAGGCCAGCAGCCGGGCCCGCTTGTCGCGCCCCAGGGAGTGGCCGGTGTGGACCTGGGGGATGCCCAAAAAGCGCGACAGCTCGCGCGCCACGTAGCCCGCGTCGGCGTAGTGGCTGTGGAACAGGTGGGGGCTGTGGCGCTGGCGGCGCAGGAAGCTCACCGTCTGGTCCACGAACTCGTCCAGGTAGGGCCAGAGCTGCTCCTTGCGCACGTAGCGCTTGGGGCCGCACGGGATGCGCACGATGCGGGCCCCCTCCTGCTCCATGGTCTCGATCTCGCGGGCATAGGTGGGCCCCACCCGCTCGTCGAAGATCTGGCGCGTGATCAGGTCCACCTGGGCGACCTTGGGGTGCTTGGCCAGGGTGCGGGCCAGCTCCAGGACGTAGGTGACCTGGCCCCCCGTGTCCGGGTCGCGCCCCAGCTCCACGTCGTGGTCGCGGATCAGGCCGTGGATCGAGATGAGGGCGATGTAGAGGCCGGGATTGCCGCTCACGCGCCGACGCCCTTTGCGAGGCCCCATTCGGACAGGAACGGGGCGTAGAAGGCGGGGCCCTCCGGGCAGGCGCCGCGCAGGCCGCAGATGGCCGAGGCGAAGGCGGCGGCGCGCTCCAGAAAGCGCTCCGGCGGCCAGCCGGACAGGAGCCCCAGGATCGTGACGGACGAGAAGGCGTCGCCCGCCCCCACCGTGTCCACGACCTTCGTGGGGGGCGTGGACACATGCACGGTGCCGACCGCGCTCGCGTCCCGCCCCCACCACAGGGCCCCCTCGTCGCCCCGGGTGACGCACACGGCGTCCAGGTCGAACGTGGCCCGCAGGCCCTCGGCCCGGCCCTCCAGAGAGACCGCCGGCGCGAACCGCTCCGCCAGCACGCCCAGCTCGTCGTCGTTGACCTTGGCCACGGTGGCGGCCTCGAGGGCGGCGCGGACGGTGGCGTCGGTCCAGCACCCGGGGCGCAGGTTCACGTCCAGGAAGCGCACCCCCGGGCAGGCGGCGACGGCCTTCAGGATGGCGTCCCGGCTCGTCCCGGCGCGCAGGGCCAGGGTGCCGAAGCAGGCCGCGGCGGGGGGCCGGGCGCCCAGGTGGGCGAGCACCGGGGCGGCGTCGATGTGGTCGTAGGCCTGGTCCTGCAGGATCTCGAAGGCGTGGCCGCCCTTGCCGTCCAGGGTGACCTTCACCTGTCCCGTGGGGTGGTCCGGGTCTTCCTGCAACAGCCCCAGGGCCATGCCGTGGCCCGCCATGGCGCGGCGGATCTCCGCCCCCAATTCATCGGTCCCGACGCGGCTGACGAAGTCGGGCGCCAGGCCGAAGGCCGCCAGGTGCCAGGCGACGTTGAAGGGCGCACCGCCCAGACGCGGCCCGTCGGGGAAGCGGTCGAAGAGCACCTCTCCCAGCACCGCCACCCCGGAATCCGCGCGGCGGCCGTTTGGATCCGGACCTGCCGTGGGCATCTCGTCCGCAAGTGTAGCCCAACGCGACTCGCAAATCACGCCGGGGCCTGGATTTACGGGGTACGGACGGCCTCCTCGACGGCCCGGACCAGCCCCTCGTCGAGGGTCTTGAGGAGGGCGAGGGCGCCCAGGTTGTCGCGCACTTGGCTCGGCGTGGTGGCGCCCGTGAGGACGCCGCTCACGCGCGGATTCTTCAGGCACCACGCGATGGCGAGGCGCGCCGGCGTGGTGCCCAGGTCGCTCGCGACGGCCAGGAGCGCCTTCACCCGGCGGGTATCCCGCTCGCCCTCCGAGCCGGTCAGATGGCGCCGCACCCAGGCCCCCTCGCGGAAGGCGGCGCGGGAGTCCTTCGGGATGCCCTCCAGGTACTTGCCGGTGAGCACGCCGCCGAACAGGGGGGCGTAGGTGGTGAGGCCGAGCCCCAGGTCCTCGCAGAGCGGCGCCAGCTCCCCCTCCACGCGCTCGCGCCGGAGGAGGCTGTACTCGGACTGCTCGGCCGAGGGCGGGGCGAGGTGGTGCTCGCGGGCGTAGGCGTCGGCCTCGCGGATGCGCTCGGACGGCCACTCCGAGGTGCCCCAGTAGAGCACCTTGCCCTGGCGCACGAGGGTGTCCATGGCGCGCACGGTCTCCGCCACGGGCGTGTTCGGGTCCGGGCGGTGACAGAAGTACAGGTCGATGTAGTCCACCTGGAGGCGCCGCAGGGACGCGTGGCAGCCCTCCATGACGTGCTTGGCCGAGAGCCCCGAGCGGTTGGGCCCGTCGCCCCCGAAGAAGACCTTGGTCGAGACCACGAGGGACGCGCGCGGCCAGCCCCGGGTCTTGAAGACCCTGCCCAGGATCTCCTCGGCCCGGCCGTCGGCGTACCCCTCGGCCGTGTCGAACAGGTTGACGCCCGCTTCGTAGGCGGCGGTCATGCAGGCGAGCGCCGCCTCCTCGCCCACCTGCTTGCCGTAGGTGGTCCAGGAGCCGAGCCCCAGGGCGCTGACCTCCAGGCCCCACTGTCCCAGGCGGCGGTACTCCATGCCTTCACTCCTCCTCCGGCGCGCTCGCCGTCACAAACGCGAAGAGGCCGCCCGGACGCGGGCGGCCCCTCAAGTCACGGACCTTGGTAGCGGCGCAGGGACTCGAACCCCGGACACGCGGATTATGATTCCGCTGCTCTAACCAACTGAGCTACGCCGCCAAAAGTGCGGCAAATGTACCTCCGGCGCGGGCTTGCCGTCAATCGGCGGGGCCCGTCAGGCCCCGGCCGAAATGACCCGGAGAGGCGACGGCGCAGCTGCGGGCTCTTCGTCGAAGCTGTGCCCGGCGGCCGTCTCCAGCCCCAGGTCGGCGATCATGCGGTGGTCCTCGGCGGGGGTGCGGCCGGCGGTGGTGAGGTAGTTGCCGATCATGGTCGCGTTGGCCCCGGCGTGGTAGGCCCACGACTGCAGGTCGCGCAGGTTCACCTCGCGGCCCCCCGCCACCATGATGTTGGCCCTCGGGATGAGCATCCGGTAGACGGCGATGGTCTGGATGCAGGCCATGGGGGCCAGGGGCTCGTTGTGCTCCATCGGCGTGCCGGGGATGGGGTTCAGGAAGTTCATGGGCAGCACGTCCACCCCCACGTCGCGCAGGGCGAGGGCCAGCTCCACCCGCTGCTCCGGCGTCTCCCCCATGCCGAAGATGCCCCCCGAGCAGATGCGGATGCCCGCGCCCTTGAGGCGGCGGATCGTGTCCACCCGGTCCTGGTAGGTGTGGGTGGTGCAGATATCCGGGAAGTGGCTCTCGGCCGTCTCCAGGTTGTGGTTGTACGTGCGGATGCCCGCTTCGCGCAGCTTTCGGGCGATGGCGTCCGACGGCACGTGCCCCAGCGACCCGTCCACGTGGCCCTGGGACTTGGCGGAAAGCTCCCGGATGCGGGTGAGGAGCGTCTCCAGCTCCTCCCCCTCCTTCAGCCCCTTCCAGGCGGCGACGATGCCGAACGCCTCGGCCCCGGCGGCGTAGGCGGCCTCGGCGGCGTGGCCGATGCCGTCCCCGTCCATGAGGGGATAGACCTCGGTGGCGGCCTGGTGGTGGGCCGACTGGGCACAGAAGCCGCAGTCCTCCGAGCACGCCCCCGACTTGGCGTTGACGATGGCGCAGGTGTCGATGCGCGTGCCCTTGAAGTGCAGGCGCACCCGGTTGGCGGAGGCGATCAGGTCCAGCATCTCCGGCGCGTCCGACGGAAACCCGATCAGGCGGCACCCCTCGTCGTAGCCCAGCAGCTCGCCGGCGAGCACCCGCTCCTCATATTCACGGATCGTATCGCGCATTTTTTTGTAAAGCCTCTCTGTCGCCCGGAGAATCCGGTGGGGCGTGGCCGCGCGCGCAGTCTACCCCCCGGCCCCGCGCACGATCAACCGCGCACGCCCTGGGGGTTGACGGTCTGTCGGGTGGGGCCGGGGGCCGTCAGGGCGCGCGCTGGGCGGGATGGCCGGGGGCGGAGAAGCGCCGGGCCCGGGCCTCGAAGCGCGCCGCCAGGGCCGGGAAGTGGGCCCCGAGCAGGGTCCGGAAGATGGGCCACGTCGCCCGCCGCAGCTGCATGCGCTGGACCCGCACCCGGTCCGCCCCGGCCTCCAGGGCGGCCCGCTTCAGGCGCGCCACGTCCGCCGGGTCGTCGTTGATGCCGGGGATCACGGGCATGAGGAACAGCTCCACCCGGATGCCGCGTTCGGCGAGCCTGCGCACCGCCTCCAGGCGCGCCTTCGGCGTGGCGGCCTTGGGCTCCAGGAGGCGGATGAGCGACGCGTCCAGGGAGATCAGGCTCACATTCACCGTCAGGTCGGAGCGCTCCGCGATGCGCGCCAGGAGATCCAGGTCGTCCGTGATAATGGGGCTCTTCGTCGTGATGGAGATCGTCAGCCCGGAGAAGGCCGCCAGCTTCTCGAGGATGCCGCGGGTGACCCGGTAGCGCCGCTCCGCCGGCTGGTAGGGGTCCGTGGCCGTGCCGATGGCGATCTGGGCGCCCTCGAAGTGCTCCGGCCGCAGGGAGCGCGGGACGGTGGCCCCGGCGCCCAGCTTGACGAAGATCTCGCGCTCGAACCGGGTCGGGTCGTCCAGCCCCAGGTAGGCGTGGGTATAGCGCGCGTAGCAGTAGGTGCAGCCGATCTCGCAGCCGCGGTAGGGGTTGACCGTCCAGGCGAACGGCATCCCCATGCGCTCCGCCGACGGGCTGCGGCACAGGACCCGCTGCACCGGGATCTCCCGGTAGCGCACGTCGGAGCCGTGGTCCGACAGGGTGTTCCCCAACGGCAGGGAGCCCTTCTCGGGGCGGACGGGCAGGTCGGGCAGGAGGGACAGCTGCATGGCAAACAGATGTTTACACCGCACCAAGGGGGCTCGTCAAGCCGCCCCGTCAAGCGCGGCCCCCGGCCGGGCCCTATAATCGAACCCCATGGAAAGCGAAACGATCATCGACCACGCCGCCCTCGGGGCGAACATGACCGAGCTGGACGGCCGCCCCGTCGCCGCCGACTACGGCGACCCCGCCGCGGAGCACACCCGCGTGCGCGCGGCGGGCGGCTTCATCGACCGCTCCTACCGGGGCAAGCTGCGCGTCACCGGCCCGGACCGGGAGGACCTGCTCCAGAGCATGACCACGAACGACGTGGCGAAGCAGGCGGCCGACACGGCCATCCCCGACGCCATCTGCACCGGCCACGGCAAGGTCCAGAGCCTGTTCACGTGCGTGAAGCGGCCCGACGCGTTCCTGCTCGACCTGGACCCGGCCCTCATCGCCTTCACCCGCGACTTCCTGGTCAAGTACACGATCATCCGCGACGCCGAGACCGCGGACGAGAGCGACCGGTGGGGCCACGTGGGGCTCTACGGCCCGAAGTCCGCCACGGTCCTCGCGGCCGCCCTGGGAGGCGACCTGCCGGAGACGCCCGGCGCCGTCGCCGCGCGGGACGGCGGGGCGACGCTGGTGGTCGCGACGGCGGAATTCGGCGTGCCCGGCTTCGAGGTCTGGACCCCGCGCGAGGCGCTGCCGGGTTTTTGGGAGAAGCTCGCCGGGCACGGCAAGACCCACGGCATCGGGCCGTTCGGCTTTTCCGCCCTGGAGTCCCTGCGCATGGAGGCCGGCCGGCCGCGCTACGGCCTGGAGCTGGACGACGACGTGATCCTGCTGGAGGCGGGCCTCATCGAGGCGGCGAACTTCGAGAAGGGGTGCTACATCGGCCAGGAGACCCTGTCGCGCATCGTCTTCCGGGGCCACGTGAACAAGCGCCTGTGCGGCCTCGTCGTGGACGGCCCGCCGCCGGAGCCGGGCACGGCCGTCACGGCGGACGGGGCCGGGGTGGGCACCGTCCGCAGCGCCGTCGTTTCGCCGACGCTGGGGGAGACCATCGCCCTCGCCTACCTCAAGAGTTCCCACTGGGAGGCGGGCACCGCCGTCCGGGCGGGAGACGCGCCGGCCACCGTGGCCGACCTGCCGTTTGTGTCGGTCTAGCTAGCCGGGGATCTCCGGGGCGGCGGGCGTGACCCCCCGGAGGGCGTCGAAGGCGCGCTGGTGCAGGGCCAGGGCCTCGCCGTCGTTCCGGTCGGCGAAGATCGCGATCAGGTTCTTGAGCACCCGCTCCAGCGTGTAGCGGTTCGGCACCGGCTCCAGGTAGCGGTCGTCGTAGGCGACGCCGACCCCCGAGAGCAGCGCCGCGCACCCGGCCCGGTCCAGGATGCGCCCCCGGTTGAACGGGTCCACCAGGCGCACGTCGTGGCCGTCGTCGTAGCGCACCAGGAAGTGGCTCGGCATCCCCACGCCGTAGAACGGCAGCCCCAGGCGCTCCGCCAGGAGCAGGTAGATGCACGACAGGGAGATGGGGATGCCCTTGCGCGTCTCGATGACCGTGTGCAGGTAGGAGTTCTGCACGTCGTAGTAGTCCTCGGTGTTGCCCGAGAAGCCCTGCTCGTCGTGCAGGTAGCGCGCCAGGCCGTGGATCAGGGCGTCCACCCCGTCGCCCGGGTCCAGGCGCATCATCAGGTCCTCGGCCATGCGGTTGAGGGGCGCGGTGCACAAGGACGCGTCCAGATCGGGCGTGTGCAGCCGCGCCAGGAGGATCAGCCCCGCCTCCAGGGGCACGGCGTCGCGCCGCCCGTAGGCGGAAAGCTCCGCAAGCACGGCCTCGCGCCCGAGGTCGTCCAGCAGGGCCCGGGCGCGGGCGGCCAGGAGCGGGTTCATCTCCGGCGGGTCGCCCTGGGCCGCCTCCTGCAGGGCGGGCAGGGCGGCGGGGCCGATGTCGCGCAGGTGCCCGGCGATGGCGTCGCCCACCCGCGGGTCCTCGTCCCCGAGCAGCGTGATGAGGGCCGAGATGCGCCCCTCGTCCGCCTCCGATGTGGCCGCGCGGGTCATTGGATTGCCGGATCGCCGTCCATGGGCGGCATGATAGGAACCCCTCCCCCGTGCGTCAAACGTTAGGCCACGCCGGGGGGCGCGGCCTTGTGCGCGGGCGCGAAGCGGCGCAGCCGCAGCGAGTTGGTCACCACCGACACGGACGAGAACGCCATCGCCAGGGCCGCGATCATGGGGGAGAGCAGCAGCCCCGTGAACGGGTACAAAACACCCGCCGCCACGGGGATGCCCGCGGTGTTGTAGCCGAAGGCCCAGAACAGGTTCTGGCGGATCGTCCGCATGGTGCGGCGCGACAGGTCGATGGCCGTCACCACGCCGTTCAGGTCGCCCCGCAGGAGCGTCACGTCGGCCGTCTCCATGGCCACGTCCGTGCCCGTGCCCAGGGCGATGCCCACGTCGGCCTTGGCCAGGGCCGGGGCGTCGTTGATGCCGTCGCCCACCATGGCCACCACCTCGCCGGCCGCCTGGAGCCGCGCCACCTCGGCGGCCTTGTCGCCCGGCAGGACTTCCGCCAGGACCGTGTCGATCCCCAGGGTTCGCGCCACGGCCGCGGCGGTGGCGGCGTGGTCGCCCGTGATCATGGCCACCTTCAGGCCGCGCTGGTGCAGGGCCGCGATGGCGTCGTGGGCCTCGGGCTTGGGGGCGTCCTGGACCGCCACGATGCCCAGCACCGTCCCCTGCCGCGCCACGACCACCGGCGTCTTGCCCTCGTCCGCGAGGCGCAACAGCTCCTGCTCCGCCCACCCCAGGGCCACGTCCTGCTCGCGCATGAGGCGGGCGTTGCCCAGGAGCACCCGCGCCCCCTGCACGGTCGCCTCCACGCCGCGCCCCGGCAGGGCGGAGAAGCGCTCCACGTTCAGGAGCTTGAGGCCGGCGCTCTTGGCCGCGGCCGTGACCGCCTGGGCGAGGGGGTGCTCGGAGGCGTGCTCCACGCTCGCCGCCATCTGCAACAGGTCGCCCTCGCCGGCGCCGCGCACCACCACGTCGGTCACCTCGGGCCGGCCGTGGGTGAGGGTGCCGGTCTTGTCGAAGACCACCGTCGTGATCCGGTGCGCCCCCTCCAGGGTCTCGCCGCCCTTGATGAGGACGCCCAGCTCGGCGCCGCGCCCGGTGCCCACCATGATGGCCGTGGGGGTGGCGAGCCCCAGGGAGCAGGGGCAGGCGATGATGAGCACCGCCACCGCCGCCACCAGGGCGTGCGTCAGGGCCGGCGCCGGCCCCAGGGCGAGCCAGGCCAGGAAGGTCGCGCCCGCGATTCCGAGGACCACCGGCACGAAGATCCCCGCCACCTTGTCGGCCACGCGCTGGATGGGGGCCTTCGATCCCTGGGCCCGGCGGACCAGCTCGATGATCTGGGCGAGGGCCGTCTCGCGCCCCACGCGGGTGGCGGTGAAGCGGAAGGTCCCGGTCTTGTTGAGGGTCCCGCCGATCACGTCGCTGCCGCCGCGCTTCTCCACCGGGATCGCCTCGCCGGTGAGCATGCTCTCGTCCACGGTGGAGTGGCCGTCGTTCACCGTGCCGTCCACGGGCACCTTCTCCCCCGGGCGCACCAGGATCACGTCGCCCACCTTGATCTGGTCCACGGGCACGTGCAGCTCGCCCCCGTCGCGCAGGACCGTGGCCAGGCGCGGGGCCAGGCCCATGAGGCGGCGGATGGCGTCCGAGGCGTGGCCCTTGGCCCGGGCCTCCAGGGTCCGGCCCAGGAGGATCAGGGTGACGATGACCGCCGAGGTGTCGAAGTAGACTTGGGGGCTCTGCCCCGGGATGGCGAGGGCCCCCGGCCAGAGCACGGCCACGGCGGAATAGCCCCACGCGGCGCTGGTCCCCACGGCGACGAGGGTGTTCATGTCGGTCCCGCCGTGCCGGGCGGCGGCCCAGGCGGCGCGGTAGAACGGCCACCCGGCCCAGAACTGGACCGGCGCCGCGAGCGCCATGAGCCAGAACAGGCGCCCCGGGATCGCCTCCAGCCCCGGGAAGAGGGCCGTCATGCTGCCCGCGAAGACGACCGCCGAGAGCACGGC
>CAZGRJ010000005.1:0-28691 GCA_964528115.1 uncultured Nitrospirales bacterium | reverse complement strand
GACGGGCAGGTCCGTGGTGACGGCCGGCACCGAATATCCGGTCCGGTCGATCGCCGCCACCAGGTCGGGGGGCGAGAGGCGCGCCGGGTCGTAGGCCACCACGGCCTCGGCGGTGCCGAAGTTGACGGCGGCGGACGCCACGCCCTCGATCCGGCCCAGGACCTTCTCGATCCGGGCGGCGCAGGCGGCGCAGGTCATGCCCCCGACCGGCAGGCGCGCGGTGGCCCCGGCCTCGGTGTGCTCGGTGATGGCGGTCATCCGGTCTATTTTACCCGCACTTGCGAAATCCGCCTTGTCGGGTCCCGGCCGGGCGGCTAGACTGCGCCTCCGGGGCGGTTTTCCGCCCGTCCATACCCATGCAGCCCCACGAGCGCATCATCTACGCCCTCGACGTGCCCGACGGCCGGGAGGCCCGCCGTCACGCGGCCCGCCTGCGGGGCGCCGTGGGGGTGTTCAAGGTGGGGCTGGAGCTGTTCGTGGCCGAGGGCCCGGAGATCGTGAAGGCGATCCAGGACGCGGGCGGCCCGGTCTTCCTGGACCTGAAGCTGCACGACATCCCGGCCACCGTGGAGGGCGCCCTGGCGGCCGCGGCGGCCATGCACCCGCGCTTCGTGACCGTCCACGGCGACGCCCTGATCGGCCTGAAGGGCGGCCTGGACGCCCGCCACCCGGACCTCGACGTCCTGGCCGTGACGGCGCTCACCAGCCTGGACGTGAAGTCCCTGTCGGCGCTGGGCTTGGGGCCCGCCCTGCGGGACCCGGAAGCCCTGGCCGTGGCGCGGGCGAAGCTGGCGCGGCAGAAGGGGTGTGCCGGGGTCGTCTGCTCGGGGCGCGAGGCGGCGGCGGTGCGTGAGGTCATGGGCAAGGGCGCCGTGATCGCCACCCCCGGCATCCGCCCCACGTGGGCCCGGGACGACGACGACCAGCGCCGCACCGTCAGCCCGGCCCAGGCCGTGGCGGCGGGGGCCGACTACCTGGTGGTGGGGCGGCCCATCCGCGCCGCCGCCGACCCGCGCGCGGCGGCCGAGCGCATCGCCCAGGAGATCGCCGACGCCGTCACCGACGCGGCCGCGGGCGCCTGGCCCTGAGCCGGAACGCGGAAATCCCTTACCCAACCTGACGCCGCCGGTTCCCCCGGTTGGGGGAGCCGTGGCCCGCGGATCGGCTCCAACCCGCGGACATTCCAGGGAAATCCCCCACCCCGGAGCGGGGGCACGTCCGTTGCACAGCTATTGGGCAGTTGTGTCTGTGTCTCCGTAGCGCCGAAGGGCAAACCACCCGCGAGGGTGGGGCGCAAAGGCGACGGGTCTCCCCCCTCCCGGAATCGGCCGGGACCGTGGGGACGACGGCCGGCCTGCCAGGGCCTGTGTGTGAGGCCGTCGTCCCATGCGCCAGATCGTCCACTTTGCCGCGGAGTTCCTGTGGGGCATGCTCGCCAAGAGCCGCCTCATCCTCATCGTCACGGTCCTGGCGATCTTCGCCCTGATCTGGGTGGACCGGGTCACCCGCGCCGGCCTCGGCTGACGTGCGGGCCGCCCGGCTGTTCAGCTTCTTCTTGCTGGCCTTCGGGGCCACCACCCTGGCGGCCGTGGCGGCGGCGCACAGCGTGCCCGCGTGGGTGAAGGTGGCCGCGGCCCTGCCGGACCTGATCGCCCGCAGCCTGGGGCTTTGACCCGGGGCCTTCAGGGCCCCGTCAGCCGTCGCGCCCGGCGGCCTTCCGGGCCTCGATCTTCGTGTCGATGAAGTCCTTGTGGGGGACGTGGATGAGCTCCGCCACGCGGCGCACCAGGGCCTCCTCGTGGGCCTCCATGCGGGCGTCGGCGAACACCACGCGCCACAGCAGGGCCACGATCTGGCGCTTGCGGGCGGCGTCGAAGCCCTTGTCGATCAGGTGGGTGAACTCGTACAGCGATACCGCCTCGGCGGCCTGCTGTTCCCCCAGGGCGATCATTTCCTGCGCCTCGGACTCGCTCAGGCCGAAGGCGTCCTTGAGGGCCCCGTCCACGGCCGCCATCTCCGCCTCCGAGACGTCCCGGTCGGCCCGGGTGGCCTCGATGAGCAGGGCCGCCGTGGCCAGACGCAGGGAGCGGTCGTTGACCTCCCGGTTCGTAACACCGTCCGGCTCCGGCCGGGGCTGGACGAGCTCGTTGTACAGGCGCTGGAAGGACTTGATCATCTTGCATGGCGCCAGTGTGTGCGGATGACCGCACCCACCGGCGTTGCCTGGCTGGCGCCGCGTCGCCGGCGTCACGCCGACTGCACGGCATAAATAACCAGTTTGGACCCCCGGGCCATTCCTGTCGAGGCCGAATCGCCCTCCGGGCGCCCCTCTGGACCGCCCCATCTCAAGTCGCGGGGCGATTTTGGCGAAAAGGGGGGGATGGACAACCGGCCCCCCGATCCCGTCGCCATCCTGCGCAAGCGCCGCCCGTCGGCCATCGCGCTCCTGGACGCC
This sequence comes from uncultured Nitrospirales bacterium, assembly GCA_964528115.1. GTDB lineage: Bacteria > Nitrospirota > JACRHL01 > JACRHL01 > JACRHL01 > CAZGRJ01. Next base: position 26,236 of record CAZGRJ010000005.1, on the reverse strand, counting down.
GAGATGGCCCTGCGCTGGGTCAACGGCGAGGCCGCGACCCTGCTCACGGGCCCATTGCCCGACACCCCGGGACCCCTGTGGCTCCAGGCCGTGGCCCTGGCCCGCCGCCTGGCGGCCGGCTCCGGCGGCCCGGCGGCCCTGGAGGCGAGCGCCGCCGACGTGCCGGACGGCCCGGTGTACGGCCTGCGCGCGTCCTTCATGACCCCGCCCCTGGGCGCGCCCGCCCAGCCGCCCATGATCCTCCTGCAGATCGACGTGGTGGCCATGGAGCGCGAGGTGGACTTCGACGCCGTCCGGCGCCGCTACGGCATCTCGCGCCGGGAGCAGGACGTCCTGCGCATGCTCTACTTCGGCAAGAGCAACCGCGAGATCGGCGAGCTCTTGTTCATCTCGGAGTACACGGTCAAGGACCACATCAAGGCCATCATGGCCAAGATGGACGCGGGCTCCCGCGCCGAGGTGGTCTACAAGCTGACCACGGCGGCGTAAGGCCGCGGCCTAGCGCCTCCGGCCCGTCTTCCGGCCGGACTTTCCGCCCGTTTTCCCGCCCGATTTCCCACCCGATTTCCCGGCCCTTTCGGAACCCTTCCCCGTCTGCTCCCGCGCCCGCGCCGTGAGCGCCACGGGCACCCCCGCGAAGCCGAACGCCTCGCGCAGGCCGTTCTCCAGGTAGCGCAGGTAGGAGTCGCCCAGGCCCTTCGGGCGGTTCGTGAACAGGACGAAGCGCGGCGGGGCGTCCGCCACCTGGGTGGCGTAGAAGATCCGCACCGGCTTGCCCCCCGACAGGGGCGGCGGCTGGCGGGCGGTGAGGCGCTCGACCTCCCGGTTGAGGGGCCCCGTGGCCACCCGGCGCCGGAAGCCCTCAGCCACCCGGTCGACGGCCGCGAACAGCCGCGCCAGGTGATAGCCCGTGGCCCCCGCCATGTAGATCACGGGGGCGTGGGCCAGGAACGGGAAGTGGCGCGCCAGCTCGTGCCCGAAGCGCTTTTGGGCGTCCTCCTCGTCCTGCCGCAGGTCCCACTTGTTGACCGCCAGGACGCAGCCCCGGCCGGCCTGGAGCACGAGCCCCGCGATCTTGGTGTCCTGGTCCGTGACCCCCTCGGCGGCGTCCATGAGCAAGACGGCCACCTCGGCCCGCTCCACGGCCTTCATCGTCCGGTCCACGCTGATGCGCTCCACGCCGCGCTCGATCCGCCCCCGGCGCCGCACCCCCGCGGTGTCGATGAACAGGTATTCCGTCCCGCGCCAGCGCACCTCCGAGTCGATGGCGTCGCGGGTGGTGCCCGGCACGTCGCTCACCACCAGGCGCTCCTCGCCCAGGAGGCGGTTGACCAGGGTGGACTTGCCCGTGTTGGGTCGTCCGACCACCGCCACGCGCACGGGCGCGGCGGGCGCCCCGGCGTCGGGTTCCGGCTCCTCCAGGGGTTCGGAAGACTCCGGCAGCCGCTCGGCCAGGGCGTCGTACAGGTCGTCCAATCCCAGGCCGTGGTCGGCGGAGACGGGGATCGTCGGGTCGAACCCCAGGGCCGCGGCCTCCAGCGCCCCCCCGGCCACGGCGGCGGTGTCGGCCTTGTTGACCAGGTGGATCACGGGGGCCCCCCGGCGGCGCAGGGCGTCGGCGATCTCCCGGTCCGTCGGCAGCAGCCCCTCGCGGGCGTCCGTGAGGAACAGGACCACCCGCGCCTCGGCGATGGTCTTGAGGCTCTGCTCCCCCACCTCGCGCCCCAGGACGCCGGGCTCGCCGAGATCCACGCCCCCCGTGTCCACCAGGCGGAAGCGCAGGCGGCCCCACGTCACCTCGGCGTAATGCCGGTCGCGCGTCACCCCCGGCTCCCCCAGGACGATCGCCAGGCGCCGCCCGGCGAGGCGGTTGAACAGGCTCGACTTGCCGACGTTCGGCCGTCCGACAATCGCAACGATGGGGGCGACGACGGGCGGCGGGGTCGTGGCGTCGGACGGGTTTTCGGGCGTGGACATGGGATTGCCGGAGTGGGGCGGCGAAGCTAGCACGGGCGGCGCGTGGGGCGCAAACCGCGGGGCCCCGCCGCCTTGCCGCCCCTCGGCGCCGCGTGGTACCTTTCGGCGCCGCCCGCCGGTGCCGCCGATGCCCGCGCGGGCGGCCACTTTCACCCCCCGAGCCGAGCGGCCGAAGACCCCGTGAGCCGGTACGATCCCCACGCCATCGAGGCCAAGTGGCAGGCCCGCTGGGAGGCGGAGGACGCCTTCGCCGTCCCCGAGTCCGGTCCCGACGCGGACCGCCCGGTCTTCTACTGCCTAGAGATGTTCCCGTACCCCTCGGGCAAGATCCACATGGGGCACGTCCGCAACTACGTCATCGGCGACGTGATCGCGCGCTACAAGCGCATGCGCGGCTTCGCCGTCCTGCACCCCATGGGGTGGGACGCCTTCGGCCTGCCGGCGGAGAACGCCGCCATCCAGCGCGGCCTGGCGCCCGACGCCTGGACCTACGCCAACATCGCCGACATGCGCGGCCAGATGACGCGCCTGGGGCTCTCCTACGACTGGTCGCGCGAGGTCACCACCTGCGACCCGGACTACTACCGCTGGAACCAGTGGCTCTTCCTGCGCCTGCTGCAAAAGGGTCTCGCCTACCGCAAGGCCTCCCAGGTGAACTGGTGCCGCTCCTGCCACACCGTCCTCGCCAACGAGCAGGTGGTGGACGGCGCCTGCTGGCGCTGCGACACGCCCGTGATCGCCAAGGAGCTGGAGCAGTGGTCCCTGCGCATCACGGCTTACGCCGACGAGCTGCTTGCCGCCCTGGACGGCCTCGACCAGTGGCCCGAGCGCGTCGTCGCCATGCAGCGCAACTGGATCGGGCGGTCCACCGGGGTCGAGATCGACTTCCGGCTCGATGCGCGGCCCGGCGACCCGGTGGACACGCTCACCGTCTACACCACGCGCCCGGACACCCTGTTCGGCGCCACGTTCCTGTCCGTCGCCCCGGACCACCCGCTCGCCCTGCACCTGGCGCAAGGGGACGCCGACCTCGCGGCCTTCATCGAGGAGTCCCACGGCCACGCCCTCTCCGAGCAGACCCTGGAGACCATGGAGAAGCGCGGCGTGCCCCTGGGCCGCACCGTCCGCCACCCCCTCACGGACGAGTCGATTCCCGTGTACGTCGCCAACTTCGTCCTGATGGGCTACGGCACCGGTGCCATCATGGCGGTGCCCGCGCATGACCAGCGCGACTTCGAGTTCGCCCGCAAGTACGGCCTGCCCGTCTCCGTGGTCGTCCAGCCCGAGGGTGAGGCGCTGTCCGGCGACACCATGGCGGAGGCCCACTCGGGCCCCGGGGTGCTGGCCGGCTCCGGCGACTTCACGGGGCTCGACAGCGAATCGGCCAAGGACGCCATCGCCGACGCCCTGGAGAAGGCGGGCACCGGCAGGCGCAAGGTGAACTTCCGCCTGCGCGACTGGGGCATCTCGCGCCAGCGCTACTGGGGCACGCCGATCCCCGTGATCCACTGCCCCAAGTGCGGCGTCGTGCCCGTGCCCGAGGACCAGCTTCCGGTGCGCCTGCCCACCGGCGTCACCTTGCCCGAGACCGGCTCGTTCCTCGCCCAGTCGCCCGAGTTCTACCAGGTCAAGTGCCCCTCCTGCGGCGGCGAGGCGAAGCGCGAGACGGACACCATGGACACCTTCGTGGACTCGTCCTGGTACTTCGCCCGCTTCACCTGCCAGGGCCTGCCCGAGGGCGAGGGGCACATGCTGGACCGCGGGAGGGCCGACCGCTGGCTCCCCGTGGACCAGTACATCGGCGGCATCGAGCACGCGATCCTGCACCTGCTCTACGCCCGCTTCTTCACCAAGCTCCTGCGCGACGAGGGTCTCACCGCGGTGGACGAGCCGTTCGCCCGCCTGCTCACCCAGGGCATGGTGATCAAGGACGGCGCCAAAATGTCCAAGAGCAAGGGCAACGTGGTGGACCCGGAGTCCCTGCTCGCCCGCTTCGGGGCCGACACGGCGCGCCTGTTCATCCTGTTCGCCGCGCCCCCGGAGCGCGACCTGGAGTGGTCCGACGCCGGGGTGGAGGGCGCCCACCGCTTCCTGAAACGCCTGTGGACCCTGGGCGACGGCCTCGTGGCGAACCCGGCGGCGGCCGGCGGCGCCCCGTCGGAGCCGGCCCGGGAGCTGATCCGCGCCACCCACCGGACGATCGTCAAGGTGACGGAGGACGTGGAGCGGGCGTACCAGTTCAACACCGCCATCGCCGCCCTCATGGAGCTGGTGAACGCCGCCACGAAGTTCAAGACCGAGCGGGTGGTGGACGGGACCGCGGCCCCGTCCGACCGCGATGCCCTGATCGAGGCGTTCGGCACCCTGCTCGTCCTGCTCTCCCCCTTCGCCCCCCACGTCGCCGAGGAGCTGTGGGAGCGCCTGGGCCGCGCGGGAACCCTCGCGCGCATGCCGTGGCCCGAGGCCGACCCGGCGTGGCTGACCCGCGAGGTCGTGACGATCGTCGTGCAGGTGAACGGCAAGCTGCGCGACCGCCTCGAATTGCCCGCCGACGCGGACGAGGCGGCCGTGCGCGAGGCGGCCCTCGCGAGCGCCGCCGTCCAGGGGCACATGGGGGGCAAGCCCCCGAGGAAGGTGATCTACGTGCCGGGCAAGCTGGTCAATGTGGTGGTGTAGCCGCCACGCGGCGGGGGCCGTCCTCCTGGTGCTCGTGGCGGGGTGCGCCGGCTACACGTGGACCGACGACGAGGGGGCGCCAAGCGCCTCCGGCACCCGCGTCGCGGTGCCCACCTTCGCCAACGAGACCCTGGAGCCGGGCCTCGGCGCCCTCATGACGGGCCTGGTGCGCCAGCGCCTGCTGGAGGGCGGCTACGTGGTCGTGCCGGACGCCGACCTGCGCCTCATGGGCCGGGTGACGGACATCTCGGACGAGGTGCTCTCCTTCGACGCCCAGGGCCTCGCGAGCCACCGCCGGGTGGCCGTGACGGTCCGGTTCGACCTGACCGACGGCGGCAAGCCGCGCTGGACCCAGCGGCCCGTGGTGGTCTCGGCCGAGTACCCGGTTGCCCAGGACGCCACCGCCAACCGCGACGCCAAGGACCGGGCCCTGGAGGAGGCGTCCGTGCAGCTCGCCGACGTGCTCATCGTGGACCTGGGACCCGCCGCCGCGGGCATCGGGGGCGTGCCATGAGGTTCGGATGAAGGTTCCCCTCTCGCCGCCCGCCCCCGTCTACCTGGTCCACGGCGCCGAGGACCTCCTGCGGGCCGATGCCGTGGCGGCCGTCGCGGCGGCGGTCCTCACGGAGGGTCTGGAGGCGTTCAACGACGACCGCTTCGAGGGCGCCTCCTGCGACGCCTCCGCGGTGGTCGGCGCGGCCCGCACCCTGCCCGTGATGGCCGAGCGCCGCCTCGTCGTCGTGCGCGGCGCCGACCGCCTGGCAGCGGACAAGCTGGAGCTGCTCACCGACTACCTGAACGACCCGAGCCCCACCACGACCCTGGTCCTCGAGGCCGCCAAGGTGGACCTGCGCAAGGGGCCCTTCAACAAGGTGAAGTCCGTCGGCCACGTGGTGAGCTGCGCCCCCCCGAACGAGCGCGGCGCCGCCGACTGGCTCGAAACCCGTGCCCGCGACCTGGGCCGCCCCATCACGCGCGACGCGGCCGAGTTCCTGGCGGCCTACACGGGCACCTCCCTGGGCTCCCTGGCCGCGGAATTGGACAAGGCCGTCGCCTTCGCCGGGGAGGGCGGCCGCATCGACCTCGATACCGTCTCCGAGACCGCCGTCGGCGGCCGGGTGGCGAGCGTCTTCGAGCTGACCGACGCCCTGGGCGAGCGCCGCGCCGGGGACGCCCTGCGGGCCCTCTACACCCTCCTGGAAGGCGGCGAGGCCGCCCTGCGGGTGCAGGGCATGATCGTGCGCCACTTCCGCCAGCTGTGGCGGGCGCGCGAGGCCCTGGAGGGCGGCGCCGGGGACCTGGCCTCCGCCCTCGGCGTGCCCCCCTTCGTGGCGGGCAAGCTCCGGACCCAGGCGCGCCGCTACCGCGACGCCGAGCTGGGGGACGCGTTTGTCCGCTTCGCGCGGGTGGATCTGGACCTGAAGGGCGGCGCCGTGGACGACCGGCGCACCCTCGAGGACGAGGTGCTCTCGCTGTGCGGTTGACCGGCCCCCGTCAGGACCGGGGGCAATCAGCCGGGAATCGTCAGGAGAGGCCGTTTACCAGCAGATGGAGGCGGGACACGCGCCGGCCGGCGGTGTTCTTGTGCAGGACGCCCTTGGACGTGGCCCGGGCGATGACGGACGTGGCGTCCACCAGGGCGGTCTTGGCGGTGTCCGGGTCCTTGGCGGCCACGGCGGCCTCCACCTTCTTGATGGCCGTGCGCACGCCGGAGCGGATGCTCCGGTTGCGGTCCCGGCGCACGAGGGCCTGGCGGGCGCGCTTGGCGGCGGAGGGGTGGTTCGCCATGGGAAGGACGCTTGCTCCTGCTTGCCGTTTCACCGCCCGTCCGAAAGGGCCGGGCGAGCCCAAAATGGTATGAGGTAGAGACCCCGCGTGTCAACGGAGCACCCGCCGGACACGCCCGCGCCCGGCGCCCATGCGGCCGGCCACGAGACCGAGCGGGTGGCCCGGGCCGCCGGGACCATCGGCCTGTTCACCCTCCTGTCGCGGGTCCTGGGCTTCGTGCGCGACATGGTCCTGGCGCGCCTGTTCGGGGCCTCCCTGGCGGCGGACGCCTTCTTCGTGGCGTTCCGCATTCCCAACCTGTTCCGCGAATTGCTGGCCGAGGGCACCATGTCCGCCGCCTTCGTGCCCGTGTTCACCGAAAAGCTCGCCACGGGCGACCGGGAGGGGGCCTGGGCCCTGGCCTCCCGGGTCTTCACCCTCCTGCTCATGGTCCTGGTGGCGGTCGTGGCCGTGGGGGTGGCGGCCGCCCCCCTGATCGTCCGGGTGATGGCGCCGGGCTTCGCGGACGACCCGGGGCAGACGGGCCTGACCGTGCTGCTCACCCGGATCATGTTCCCGTATCTCCTGTTCATCGGCCTCTCGGCCCTCGCCATGGGCATCCTGAACGCCCACCGGGCCTTCGCCCTGCCGGCCCTGGCGCCGTTCTGCTTCAACCTGGCCCTGATTTCGGCCGCCCTGTGGCTGGCCCCGGTCTTTACGGAGCCGACGGTGGGTCTCGCCTGGGGGGTGGTGGCCGGGGGCGCGGCCCAACTGGCGTTACAGATTCCGGGCCTCGTGAAGAAGCGCATGGTGCCGCGCCCGGCCTTCGCCCCGCGGGACCCGGACGTGCGCCGCATCGGGAAGCTCATGGTGCCCGTGGTCTTCGGCCTCTCGGTCACCCAGGTGAACCTGCTGGTCAACACGCTCCTGGCCTCCCTGCTCGCCACCGGGTCGGTGAGCTATCTCTACTACGGCATGCGCCTGATCCATTTCCCCCTGGGGGTGTTCGGGATCGCCCTCGCGACCGCCATCCTGCCGACCCTGTCCACCCAGGCGGCGAAAAACGACCTGCACGGCCTCCAGAGCGGGGTGGTGGAGGCCCTGAAGCTCATCGCGTTCATCACCCTGCCGGCCATGGCGGGGCTGATCGGCCTGCGGTTTCCGATCATCTCGATCCTGTTCCAGCGCGGGGCCTTCGACGCCGCCGCCACGGACGGGGTGGCGATCGCCGTGGTGGCCTACGCCGCGGGCCTGTGGGCCTTCGCGGCGGTGCGCATCGTGGCGGCCACCTTCTACGCCCTCCAGGACACGAAGACCCCCGTCCGGGCCGCCGCCATCGCCATGGCGGCCAACGTGGCCCTGAACCTTGCCCTGATGGGCCCCCTGGGGCACGGGGGGCTGGCCCTGGCCACCTCCCTCGCCGCCATGCTGAATCTGACCATGCTCCTCCTCGCCCTGCGCAAGCGCCTGTCGGGGCTGGATTTCCGGTCCCTCGGACCGAGCCTCGCCCGCACCTGCGCCGCGGCCCTGCTGCTGTTCGGGGGGTGCGCCTGGGTGGCCGATTTGCCGATATGGGAAGGGACCCTGGCGGTTCGGGCCGCGTGGCTTGCCGTCACGGTTGCCGGGTTCGGTATGCTGTACCTGACGGCCCACCGGGCGCTCGGGGGCGGGGAGGTGGCCCTCCTCGCCCGGGCCCTGGCCCGGCGCCGGAGGCCGCCCGGCGGTTGACATCGCGACGGGTAGGCTTACAGTAGTCCCCCCGCCGCCCATGGAAGGCGTGGCGCGTGCCAAACGAATCGAAACCGACCCCAAGGCGCAAGACGACGCCCAAAACGAGGTCCAAGACGACCACCCACACGACGACCCGTGCCGCGAAGCCGGCCAACGGTTCCGGCCAAGAAGTCTGCATCGTCGCCGGCGGGGTGCGCACCCCGTTCACCAAGGCCGGGACGGTCCAGGCCGGGGCCCGCGCCGTGGACCTGGGACGCTGGGCCGTTACCGAGCTGATGCTCCGCACCGGCGCCGACCCCACCAAGGTGGACGAGCTGGTGGCCGGCAACGTGATCCAGCCCGTGGACGCGGTAAACATCGCCCGGGTGATCGGCCTGCGCGCCCACCTGCCGGACCGCCTGCCGGGCTACACGGTGCACCGCAACTGCGCCTCGGGCATCCAGGCCATCGCCGACGCCCACATGCTCATCGCCTCGGGCCGGGCCCAGTGCGTGATCGCGGTGGGGGTCGAGTCCATGTCCGACGCCCCGCTGCTCGTCCGGCGCCGGCTGCGCGCCTGGATCTACCAGCTCCAGCGCGCCAGGACCGCCTCCGCCAAGGCGTCGCTCATCACGAAATTCCCGCTGAAGGAGATCAACCCCGAGGTGGGTATCCTCCTGGGGCTGACGGACCCCGTGAGCACCCTCAACATGGGCCAGACCGCCGAAAACCTCGCCCGGGAGTTCTCCATCTCCCGCGAGGAGCAGGACGCCCTGGCCCTTACAAGCCACCAGCGCACCGCCGCGGCCTGGGAGGAGGGGCGCCTGAAGGACGAGGTCATGCCCACCTTCCCGGGCCCGGACTTCAAGGCCGTCATCCAGGACAACGGCTTCCGCACCGACACCAGCATGGAGCGCCTGGCGGGCTTGAGGCCCGTGTTCGACCGCGACAACGGCACGGTCACGGCGGGCAACTCGTCCCAGGTGACCGACGGCGCCTGCGCCGTCCTGGTCACCAGCCGTGCCTTCGCCGAGGCCGAGGGGCTTCAGGTCGTCGGCACGGTGAAGGACTTCGCCTTCGGCGGCCTGGACCCCTCCCGCATGGGGTTGGGGCCCGTGTTCTCGACCACGAAGCTGTTCGAGAAGCACCAGATCGGCTGGCAGGACCTGGACCTCGTCGAGCTGAACGAGGCCTTCGCCGCCCAGGCCATCGCCTGCGTGAAGGCGTTCGACTCCAAGGCGTTCTACGACAAGGAGCTGCCCGGCAGCACGCCCCCGGGCCCGCCCGACTGGGACAAGGTGAACGTCAACGGCGGCGCCGTCGCCTACGGCCACCCCGTGGGCGCCACGGGGACCCGCATCGTCCTGACGCTCCTCAACGAGCTGAACCGCCGCGGCGGCGGCCAGGGGCTCGCCACCCTGTGCGTGGGCGGCGGGCAGGGGGCCTCGGTCCTGGTGGAGGCGGCGGCATGAGCGACCTGCGCCACTGGCGGATCGACGAGCAGGACGGCATCGGGGCCCTGACCCTCGACGTCGCCGAGCGCCCGGTGAACGTCCTCTCCGGCGAGGTGGTGGAGGAGCTCTTCGAGTGCCTGAAGGACCTCGCCGGCCGCAAGCTCAAGGGCCTCGTGGTCCGGTCCGGCAAGAGCGGCTTCATCGCCGGGGCCGACGTGACCGAGATCGCCGAGATCCTGGACCCCGCCACGGCCACGCGCCTGGTGGAGAAGGGCCAGCAGGTCCTCATCGCCCTGGAGAAGTTGCCGTACCCCACGGTGGCGGCGATTCATGGGCCCTGTCTTGGTGGCGGCCTCGAGCTGGCCCTCGCCTGCACCCAGCGGATCTGCACCGAGGACGCCCGCCTGGGGCTGCCGGAGGTGAAGCTGGGCATCCACCCCGGCTTCGGCGGCTGCGTGCGCCTGCCCAAGGTGGTGGGCCTCATGCGCGCCACCGAGTGGATCCTCGCCGGGAGCACGATCACCCCCCGCCAGGCGAAGCGTGCCGGGCTCGTGGCCCAGGTGGTGGCCCCCGAGATCCTGGACGACGCGGCCCGGCGCCTCGTCACCAGGGCGAAGCGCGCCAAGCCCAAGGGCGGCGCCGTGAACTGGGCCATGACGGGCAACCCCCTCGGGCGCAAGGTGTTCTTCGACCAGGCCGAGAAGCGCCTCCGGTCCAAGGTGAACCCGGACCACTACCCGGCGCCGTTCGCCGCCCTGAAGGTCCTGCGCCAGACCGCGGGCATGGGCGCCACCGCCGCCCACGGGGTCGAGGCCGCCTCGTGCGGGGCGCTCATTCCGCTGAAGTCCACCAAGAACCTGGTCCGGGTGTTCTTCGCCTCCGAGCGCCTGAAGCACCAGGACGCCGTCAAGCTCGGCAAGGCCGACGCCGCCCAGGTGCGCACCGCCGTCGTGGCGGGGGCCGGCATCATGGGCGGCGGCATCGCCGGGGTGCTGGCGGGGCGAGGCATCGTCGTGCGCCTGGCGGACCTGTCGGACAAGGCCGTCACCACGGCCCTGAAGGGCATCGCCAAGGAGGCCCAGCGCGCCGGCCGGAAGGGCAGGCGGGGCGAGGCCGAGCGGATCATGGGGCGCATCCTGCCCACCCTGGACCTGGACCGCCTGGGCCGCGCCGACGTGCTCATCGAGGCCGTGCCCGAGCGCATGGACATCAAGAAGCAGCTGTTCGAGAACGCCCGCCACCAGCTGGGCGACGAGGCGCTGCTGCTCACGAACACCTCGTCCCTGTCGGTCTCGACCATGTTCGACGACGTGCCGAACCCGGGCCGCACGGCGGGGATGCACTTCTTCAACCCGGTGCCCCGCATGCCCCTGGTGGAGGTGATCGTGGGGGACAAGACCACCCCCGAGACCGTCGCCATCGTGGCGGCCCTGGCGGCGCGCATCGGCAAGATGCCCCTGGTGGTCCAGGAGTGCGCGGGCTTTCTGGTCAACCGCATCCTCATGCCCTACCTGAACGAGGCCGTGCTCCTGCTCGAGCAGGGCGCCACGATCGGCCACGTGGACCGGGTCCTGGGCGCCTTCGGCATGCCCATGGGGGCCTTCCGCCTGATCGACGAGATCGGCATGGACGTGTGCAACCACGTCGCCGAGGTCCTGCACGAGGCCTACGGCGACCGCATGACCGCCGCCGGCACGATGCACCGCCTGCACGAGGCCGGGCGCCTGGGCCGCAAGGCGGGCAAGGGCTTCTACCTCTACCCGGACGGCAAGGCCGGCGAGGAGGACCCCGCCACCTACGGCTTCGCCGGTGAGCGCGGCCCGGACGGCTTCGCCGACGAGGAGATCCTGGACCGCTGCCTGCTCGCCATGGTGGCCGAGGCCGGGCGCATCCTGGAGGAGGGCATCGTCGAGGATGCCCAGGCCCTCGACGCCGGGATGGTCTTCGGCACCGGCTTCCCCCCCTTCCGCGGCGGCCTGCTGCGCTACGTGGAGGAGCGCGGCGTGGGGCAGGTGCTGGCCGTGCTCGACAAGCTCACCGAGCGCCACGGCGAGCGCTTCCAGCCCAACGACTGGCTGCGCCGCTTCGCCACCGGCTGACCCCTTGGCAAATCCCGGCCGGACCATGCGGGCCGTGCGCTTCGCGCGCACCGGCGGCCCCGAGGTCCTCTCTCTCGACGACGTCCCGGTCCCGGAGCCCGGTCCCGGCGAGGCCCTCGTCCGGGTCCGCGCCGCCGGGATCAATCACCTGGATATCTGGCTGCGTACCGGCGCCTTGCCGGCGCCGCTCCCGCAAATCCCCGGCAGCGACGGCGCGGGCGAGGTGGCCGCCGTGGGCCCGGGCGTCACTGAGGTGCGCGAGGGCGACCGCTGCCTGATCGCCCCCATGCGCTTCTGCGGCCGGTGCGCGGCGTGCCTCTCCGGCGCCCAGCAGCTGTGCGATCAATTCACGATCTTCGGCACCGACACGCCGGGCACCTGCGCCGAGTACACCGTCGCCCCGGTCCGCTCCCTCCTGCCGCTCGCCGACAACCTGTCGTTCACCGACGCCGCCGCGACCCCCGTGGCGGGGCTGACCGCCTGGCACACGCTCGTCACCCGCGCCCGCCTCGCCCCCGGCGAGACGGCCCTGATCCACAGCGCCGGCAGCGGCCTGGGCAGCTTCGCCGTCCAGATCGCGCGCCTGTGCGGCGCCCGGGTCCTGGCCACCGTGGGGGATGCCGGAAAGGTCGCGAAGGCGGAGGCCCTCGGCGCGGAGGTCATCGTCCGGCCCGACCCCCCCGACCTCGCCGCCCAACTTGCTGCCGAAGTCCGCTCCCGCACGGGCGGCCGGGGCGCCGACGTGGTCCTGGACCACGTGGGGACGGACCTGTTCGCCGCCAACCTGGCGTCCCTGGCGCGGGGCGGGCGCCTCGTCGTGTGCGGCACGACGACCGGCGGCGACGTCGCGTTCAACCTGCGCACCCTGTTCGGCCCCCAGCAGTCCATCCTGGGCGCGCGCCTGGGGAGCCTGGGGGAGCTGGTCCGCCTCATGGACCTCGTGGCCGCCGGGACCATCCGGCCCGTCGTGGACACGGTCTTCCCCCTGGCCGAGGCGGCCGCCGCCCACGCCCGGATGGAGGGTCGAAGCGTCTTCGGCAAGCTCGTCCTCGAGGTGCCTTAGGCGGCTCACCCCCGCCGCCGGATATTGCCACCGGCGGCCCCGTTCCGTACCCTTTGGGGCGCCCCGACTCGTTTCCCGCCGCGCCGCGGCCCCGACCCACGGAGGGTGAGACCGGACATGTACCACACGATCCTCGTCCCCACGGACCTGTCCGAGCCGGCCGAGGCCGCCTGGGCCCACGCGCGGGACCTGGCCCGGCAGTGCAAGGCCACGATCGTGCTCCTCTACGTGGCGGAGTCGGTGCTGTCGCACTTCGGGCTGGTGGGGCTGGTGCCCTCGGTCACCGAGCTGGAGGAGCAGCACGACGTCGCCGCGCGCCTCAAGCTCCAGGAGCTGGCGGCCCAGGCCGAGGAGCTGGGCCTCAAGGTCCGCCACCGGGTGGCGGCGGGCAAGCCGTGGCAGAAGATCGTCGAGACGGCGGGGGAGGAGGGGGCCGACCTGATCGTCATCGGCACCCACGGCCGCACCGGCTTCGCCCGCGAGGCGATCGGCAGCACGGCCGAGCGGGTGGTGCGCCAGGCCCACTGCCCGGTCCTGGTGGTCCGGGCCCTCGCGCCCAAGTAGGCGGGCCCCGGCGGTTTTTTGGGGGGTCTAGACCGTCGCGGAGGGTGCGGCGGGGGCGGCGGAATCGGCGGGGGAGGGGGCGGACGCGGCGGGTCCGGCGGGCTTCACGATCCGGCCGGAGCGCAGGCAGCGGGTGCAGATGCGGACCTTGCGCACGACGCCGTCCACCACCGCGCGCACCTGCCGGATGTTGGGCCTAAACACGCGCTTCGTGTGGCGGTTGGAATGGCTGACGTTGTTGCCCACCATGCGGCCCTTGCCGCAGTAGTCACAGACGTTGGCCATCGACGTCTCTCCCTGTGCGCTCGCGCCTTGCCACGGGGCCGGAGGGCCCCGGCGAATCGAAGCCGCGCATCATAGCAGCCGCAAGCCCGGCGGACAAGCCCCCGGCGCCGTTCCGGAGGGCGCCCCGGCGAGCGTTCCGGTGCCTTTGGCCGACCTGGTCCGGCCCCTGACCTTCGCCACCCGCCCGGACGCCGACCTCACGCGCATCAAGGGCCTGGAGGCCCTGGTGACGGCCCGGGTGACGGCCTGGCGCGATACGCTGTCGGACGGCGCCCCCCGCCGCGCAACGGCCGACCGCTGGCTCGCCGCCGTGGCCGACCACGAACGCCTCCCCCCGGAGGCCCGCCGGGCCCGCCTCCAGACCGTCCTGGACGGCATCCTCGCCCTCGCCGCGCCGCCCGAGCCGGAAACGCCCGCCGCCGGGGCCCTCGCGCTCACCTCGGACGTGCGCTACCTGCCCGGCGTGGGCGAGCAGCGCGCCGCCACCCTCGCCCGTCTCGGCATCCACACGATCGGCGACCTCCTGTTGCACCTGCCGTCCCGCTACGAGGACCGGCGCCAGCTCACCGCCGTGGCCGCCCTCGCCCCGGGCCCCCACACCGTGCGCGGCCGGCTCGTGAGCGCCGACCTCACCACCACGCCGCGCCGCCGCATGAGGATCGTCGAGGCCGCCGTGGCCGACCCCGGGGGTCTGGGCGGCGTCCTCGTCTGCCGCTGGTTCAACCAGGCCTACGTGCTCAGGCAGCTGGAGCCGGGCCGGGAGTACCTGTTCTCCGGCAAGGTCACCTACGACCGGCGGGGCCTCGGCCTCGTCATGGAGAACCCGGAGTTCGAGCCGTGGCGGGAGGACGAGGCCGGTCTGCACACCGGCCGCCTGGTGGCCGTGTACCCGGTCACGGAGGGGCTCACGAGCCGCCAGTTGCGCCGCTGGGTGGCCGAGGCCCTGGCGCGCGTGCGGGTCGAGGAGCCGCTGCCCGCCGCCCTGCGCGAGCGCCTGGGCCTGCCCGAGCGCCAGGCCGCCCTGCGCCTCGTCCACCGCCCCGAGGGCCCCGAGGACGCGGCGGCGGGCACCCGGCGCCTGGCGTTCGAGGAGTTCTTCTTCCTCCAGATCGGCCTGGGGCTCAAGCGCCGCGGCATGGCCCGGCGCCGCACCCGGGCCCGGCTCCCGAACCGCGCCGGGCCCCTGGAGCGGGGGCTGCTGGCATCGCTCCCGTTCGCCCTGACGGCGGCGCAAAAAAGGGTCCTGGGCGAGATCGGCGCCGACCTCGCCCGGGGCGAGCCCATGCACCGCCTCCTCCAGGGCGACGTGGGGTGCGGCAAGACGGTCGTCGCCCTCCTGGCCCTCCTGCGCGCCGTGGACGCGGGCTACCAGGGGGCGATCATGGCCCCCACGGAGGTCCTGGCCGAGCAGCATTACCGCCGCATCACGGAATTGCTCGACGGTCTCGACGTCCCCGTCGCCCTCCTCACCGGCGGGCGGCGCGGGCGCAAGGCCGCCCTGGAGGCCATCGCGGCGGGACAGACGCGCATCGTCGTGGGCACCCAGGCCCTGATCCAGGACAAGGTGGCGTTCCACCGCCTGGGCCTCGCCGTCATCGACGAGCAGCACCGCTTCGGCGTGCGCCAGCGCGCCCGCTTAGGTGAAAAGGGCGACGCCCCCCACGTCCTCATCATGACCGCCACGCCCATCCCCCGCAGCCTCGCCATGACCGTGTACGGCGACCTGGACGTGTCGGTGATCGACCAGCTCCCCCCCGGCCGCCGCCCCGTGCTTACACGGCTGTTCACCGAGGCCCGCCGCGACGCCGCCTACGCGGTCGTCCGGCGCGAGGTGAAGGCCGGGCGGCGCGCCTTCGTCGTCTTCCCCCTGGTGGAGGAATCGGAGAAGCTCGACCTCGCCGCCGCCACCCAGGCCCGCGAGACCCTCGCCGAGGGGCCCCTCGAGGGCCTCGCCCTTGGCCTCCTGCACGGCCGCATGGCGCCGGACGAGAAGACGGCTGCCATGGAAGACTTCGCGGAGGGGCGCATCCATGTCCTCGTCGCCACGACCGTCGTGGAGGTGGGCGTGGACGTGGCCGAGGCCACCGTCATGGTGGTCGAGCACGCCGAGCGCTTCGGCCTGTCCCAGCTGCACCAGTTGCGCGGCCGGGTGGGGCGCGGCGAGCACCCCGGCGTCTGCCTCCTGATCGCCTCCAAGGCCGTGTCGCGCGACGCCCGGGCGCGCCTGAAGGCCCTCGTGGAAACGACCGACGGCTTCCGGATCGCCGAAGCCGACCTGGAATTGCGCGGCCCGGGCGAGCTGTTCGGGGCGCGCCAGTCGGGCCTGCCCGAGCTGAAGGTGGCGAACCTGATCCGCGACCAGGCGCTGCTTGCCGTCGCCCGCCAGGCGTCGCGGGACCTGCTCGGCGCCGACCCGGACCTCCATGCACCCGCCCACGCCGCCCTCCGGGCCACGGTCGCGGCCCTGTGGAAGCGGCGCCTGAAGTGGGGCGCGGTCGGGTGAGGCCGCCGTCCGTGGCGGCGTCTCGGCCCCGGGCAACTTGGATCGCTTCGGCCCGATCCGCTACGATGGGGCGGTGAACCGCGCCCTGCCACGGTGGCCTGCAACCCTCGCGGCGCTCGCCCTCGCCGCGGCGGCCGGCTGCGCCCACCTGGCGCCGGTCCCGGACCCCGTCAACACGGTGGCGAGCGACAAGTACGGCACCACCCAGCAGGTGGGCGGCGTGCTCGTCACGGTGCGCACCGTGGGCTGGCAGAGCGAGCAGCTCGACCGCCTGGAGCCCTACGTCACGCCCCTGTTCGTGGAGGTCAAGAACCAGGGCGAGACGACGGTGAACTTCACGGTGGAGGACGCGGTCCTGGTGGACAACGAGGGCAACCTCTACCGCCCCCTGCCGCCGGAGCGCCTGCAGGAGCTGCTCACCTCCGCCTCCGCGCCGCCCCCGGCCCCCGACCAGGCGAGCTCGCCGTTCCCCTACGACCTGGAGCTGCTCTCCACCCTGGGGGCCCTCAAGAGCGGTCCCGTGCCGCCGGGCACGCAGATCCGCGGGGCCATCTACTTCCAGCGCGCGGTGGACTGGGCCGAGGAGCTCACCCTGCGGCTCCCCATCGAGGGGGAGACGCGGGAGTTCCGCTTCCGTGTCCGCTGACCTGATCGGCCTGACCACCGCCCGCCGCCACCGCCTCGCCGGGGTGGACGTGGGCACCAACACGATCCGCATGCTGGTGGCCGAGGTGGACAGCCTCGGCCACGTGACCCCCCTGGCCCAGGGACGCGAGATGGCCCGTCTCGGTGAAGGGATGGGCCGCACCGGCCGGCTCTCCGACGCCGCCATGGCGCGCGGCCTGAAGTGCCTCGAAGGGTTCGCCGAAACCCTCGCCGCGCAGGCCCCCGAGGCCACCCTGGCGGTCGCCACCAGCGCCGTGCGCGAGGCCGGGAACGGCCCGGAATTCGTGCAACAGGTGCGCGAGCGCACCGGCATCGACGTGAAGGTCATCGACGGCGAGGAGGAGGCCCGCTTCTCGGCCCTGGGCGCGTCCGGCTCCCTGGTGGGCCCGGCGGACGACCTCCTCGTCCTGGACATCGGCGGCGGCAGCACGGAGTTCGTCCTGAAGCGCGGCGGCGTGCTCGTGGCGCGGGTGTCGGCGCCCATCGGCGTGGTCATGCTCACCGAGCGCTTCCTCGCCTCCGACCCCCCGAAACCCCACGAGCTGTACGACCTGGACGAGCACCTGAGAGACCGCATGCGCGAGGTGCGGGCGCGGCTCGGCGACGTGGGCAACGTGCGCCTCGTCGCCACCGCCGGCACGCCCACGACCCTGGCCGCCATCGACATGGAGATGGCGGTGTACGACCCGGCCCGGGTGAACAACCACCCCATGACCCTGGCCCGGGTGGAGGAGCTGTTCGACAAGCTGGCCTCCGTCCCCCTAGCGGAGCGCGCCGGGATCACCGGCATCGAGCGCGGGCGCGAGGACCTGATCGTCTCGGGCTGCGCGGTCCTCTACCGGGTCATGCACGACTGGCAGTTCGGCGGCGTGACCGTGAGCGACTGGGGCCTGCGCGAGGGCCTCGTGCTCGACCTGTTCGACCGGATGGGAACGTAGGTTCCCCTTTTCGCCCCCCGGCGCGCCCTCCGTGGGCCGGTCTTCCAAGCCAAAAACTTGTCGCAAGCCCTTGTTTGTGCTTACAAAGTAGGTCCACGGCGGCCGTGGCCCGGGGCTTGCTCCGTTTTTCCGGCGGAGTCCCCCGACGGGGTCCGGATGTATGTGGATGTCCCCCGCCACCGCCGCGGCCACCTGGCTGGCCGCATCGCCGACCCAGCGCCTGGGGTTCGCCCTGTTCTTCCTGGGCGCCGCCCTGGTGCTCCTGTCGCTCCTGCTGCGTCTCGCGCAGCGTCCCTCCGCGCGCCCCTAGCGGGCCCGGCGCCTCAAGGCGGCGTGACCGTGAACGTCACCCGGTCCAGGCCCGTGTTCCCGGTGGCCGCGTCGTAGGCGTAGATGGTGGCCTCGTAGTTCCCCGCCTTGTCCACGGGAAACGCCCCGGAGAAGCGGTTCCTCGTCCCCGCGAAGGCCAGCGGCACCCGCCCGGCGGGCGCGCCGTCGCGCCGGATGAGGGCCGCCACCTCGTAGCGGTTCGCGTCCCACAGGCCGCCGGGCTCGATGGGACAGCCGCACATCATGGTCACGTCGGCGGTCAGGTCGATCGACAGCGGGGCGCCCTTCAGCATGACCTTCGCCGGCGGCGCTTGGGCCTGGACCACGAACCCCGGCATCTCCAGCAGCCAGCCGTCGCCGCCGGTCAGATCCCTTCCCGGCACCACCCACTGGACGGCCGAGACCCGGCCCGCGGCGTGGGCTGGATTCAGGGGGCCGACGGCGGTCACCTCGATCCGGCGCGGCGCGTCCAGGTCCAGGGTGGCCGAGAACGCGGCCGCGTCTCCCGTGGCGAGGGGCACCCCGCGCCTGTGGGCTTCGCGCATGATGCGGGCCGTGTCGCCCGTGCCCCCCGCGGTTATGCCCTCGGCCAGGACCTCCCCGGTGTCCGCGTCTTTGAGCGTGACCTTCACGCCCCCCATGCTGGTGCCGATGAACTTGGCGTCGCGGGCCAGCACCCGCACGGTGACGTGGGTGGGCTCGGCCCACGCGGGGGCCGCGAGGCACAGGGCCGCCGCGGCGGCCGTGACGATTCGCACGATGGATGCGCGCATGTCTGTCTCCTATCCGAGGGCCACGCCCGGGACCAACATGACGACGAAGCCCAGGACCAGGGTCGGCGTGGCCCGGTCCGCGGGTCCGTCCAGGGAGCCTCGGCCGCGTCGCCTCGCCCGGAACCGCCCCGGACGGGCACAGACGAGCAGATCGTCCGGCCTACGGCCCGGCGGGCGGCGGGCTGGTCCACACGACCCGGCAGGCCCCCCAGGTGATGCCGCCCCCGAAGGTGGCGAGGACCGCGTTGTCGCCCGGGCGCAGCCTTCCCTGACCCCAGGCCGCGTCCAGGGTGATGGGGAGCGACGCGGAGGAGGTGTTGCCGTAGTCGGGGAGGGTCGTCGCCACCTTGTCCGGGGGCAGCCCCAGGCGCTTCGCCACGGCCTCCAGAATGCGCAGGTTGGCCTGGTGGAAGACGAAGCAGGCGACGTCGGAAACGTGCAGCTTCTCTTCGTCCAGCACCTCGCGCACCACGTCCGACAGGCGCCCCACGGCCGTGCGGAACAGGGGGATGCCGTCCATCTTGAGGGTGTGCAGCCCCTCGGCCACGGTCTCGGCCGTGGTGGGGCGGCGCGAGCCCCCGGCGGGCAGGTGGACCCACGGCCAGCGCCCGCCGTCCGTGGCCAGGCGAATGGGGCCCACGCCGCCCGGCGTGTCGTCTTCGGTCGCCGTCACCACGGCCGCCCCGGCCCCGTCGCCGAAGATGATCGCCGTGGCCGGGTCGTCCAGGTCCAGGAAGCGCGACTTCACGTCCGCGCACACGATCAGGACGCAGCGCGCCAGCCCCGCCTGAATGGAGGCCCGTGCAATCGACAGGGCGGCCAGGAAGCCGGAGCAGGAGGCGAGCACGTCCATGGCGCCGGCGCCCGGGATGCCCAGGGCGTCCTGCACCAGGCAGGCGGTGGAGGGGAACGGCATGTCCGGGGAGGTGGTGGAGACCAGCACCCGGTCCACCTCGGTCGGCGCGATCCCGGCCCGTTGCAGGGCCTGGCGCCCGGCGGCGGCGGCGAGGGTGGCGGTGGTGTCGGCCGGGTCGGCCCAGCGCCGGGCGCGGATGCCGGTGCGCTTGAGCACTTCGGCCTCCGACAGCCCCAGGCGCTCGCCCAGGGCGGCGCTCGTCACCTCGCCCTTGGGGAGGCAGGCGCCCGTGGCGCGGATCACCACCCGACGCGGACCGCTCGCGGCTTCGCCCATGGCGCCGGATTGTAGGCCCCGCCGGGGCATCGGTCAACGCGCGCGGCCGAAGGGGTTGACGGATCGCGGGGGCCCGTACCGGGGGCCGGATTCTGGTATTCTCAGGTCGGTGGAGTCAGGGTCCGAAGGGACGGCGGTGGAACACCCGACAATGGAGCGCCGGATGGTCGATGTGCGGAGGGCCGTGACGTACGCGGTGCGGGGCCTCGTGCTCGCCGGGTGGGCGCTGCTCGCCCTGGGCTGCTCCAGCCAGGCCGAGCGCTTCGAGAAGCACCTCTCCGCGGGCGACCGGTACGTCGAGTCCGGGCACCTGCCCGAGGCCGTCATCTCGTACCACAACGCCCTCAAGGAGGCGGGCGACGACCACGCCAGCGCGGACGTGTACCGCAAGCTGGGCGACACCTACGTCGCCATGAACGACCCGTCCGACCTGTCCCTCGCCTACCAGGCCTACTCCCACGCCATCTTCCTGGAGCCCGCCGACCCGGTCGCCAACATGGCCGCGGGCCGGATCGACCTCCTGGACGGCAACCCCGCCGGCGCCCGCGACCGGGCCGACGCGGTCCTGACCCGCGACCCCGACCACCTGGAGGCGCGCCTGCTCAAGGCCCGGGCCCTGGCCCGCCTGAACCAGCCGGACGACGCGGCGGCGTTGTACGAATCGGTCCTGAAGGACCACCCCGACCTGCCCGTGGCCCTGGTGGGGCTGGCCGGCGTGCGCGCCGCCCAGGGGCGGAACGGGGAGGCGGAGGCGGGCTACCGGGCCGCGGTCGCCGCCGCCCCCGACGACCTGGGGCTGCGCCTCCAGCTGGGCGGCTTCCTGGCCCGCGTGGGCCGCACCGGGGAGGCGGAGGCCGCGTTCGAGGCCGCCATCAAGGCCCACCCGGCCGAGCCCGGCCCCTACCTGGCCCTGAGCTGGCTGTACCTGGCCGGGCGCCGGACCGACGACGCGTTCCGGGTCCTCGACCGCCTGGTGGCCGCGGCCCCGGACGCCGAGGCCGGCTACCGCGCCCGGGGCGACCTGATGCGCGTGATCGGCCGCCCGGACGACGCCCGGGCCGCCTACGAGGAGGGGATCGAGAAGGCCAAGGAGCCGGTGGGCCTGCGGGTCCGCCTGGCGGACCTGCTGCTCTCCCAGGGCAAGCTGGACGAGGTGGAGGCCCAGGCCAAGGTCCTCGGCGCCACGGACGACGGGCGCTGGGTCGCCACCATGCTCACGGGCCTGGTGGCCCTGGCGCGGAACCACCCGGCGGACGCCGTGACCGACCTGGAGCGCGCCGTGCGCGAGCGCCCCGACGTGGCCCTGGCCCAGTACCACCTGGGCCGCGCCCAGCTCGCGGCGGGCGACCCGGCCGGCGCCGCGAACCGGTTCGAGGCGGCCCTCGCCCGCGACCCCAACCTGATCCCGGCGCGGGTGGCCCTCGCCCGGACCCGGCTGGGCCTGGGGAGCCTGACGGACGCCCGCCTCCAGGTGCGGAAGCTGGCCGAGATGGCGCCGAACCTGCCCGACACCATGCTCCTCCAGGGCGCCCTGGCCCGGGCCGAGGACGACCCGGAGGCCGCCCGGGCCGCCTTCACCCGCATGACCCGGCTCCTCCCCGACAACGCCGAGGGCTTCGACCAGCTGGGCCGGGTGAACCTCGCCCTGGGCCGGACGCAGGAGGCCGAGGCGGCGCTCGCCAAGGCCGTCGCCCTGGATCCGGCGATGCTCGACGCCCTGGACGCGCTGGTGCAGATGGACGTGACGGCGGGCCACCCGGAGCGGGCCGAGAAGCGCGTGCGCGACCAGCTCGTGCGGCGCCCGGAAAGCGCGCCGCTCCTCGGGCTCCTGGGCCAGGTCCTGATCGCCCGGAAGGACATGGACGGCGCCATCGCGGCCTTCCAGGCGTCGATCAAGGCCGACCCCGAGTTCATGCCCGCCTACGCCGGCCTCGGGACCGCATACGCCGAAGCCGACAACTACGACGCCGCGGTGGAGAACCTCACCCGCGCCGCCGAGGGCGACACCGACCTGGTGGGCGCCCGCATGCTCCTGGCGTCGCTGCACGAGCGCCACGGCGAGACGGAAAAGGCGATCCACGACTACCGGGCGCTGCTCGACGCCCACCCCGGGTTCGTCCCCGCGGCCAACAACCTGGCGTGGCTCTACGCCCTGGGCAACGGCAACCTGGACGTGGCCTTGGGGCTCGCCCAGAGCGCCCGGGAGCAGGCCCCGGACGACCCGAACGTGGCCGACACCCTGGGCTGGATCTACCACCTGAAGGGTTTTCAGGACAAGGCCCTGGGGCTGTTCGACGAGGCCCTCAAGAAGACCCCCGACGCCCCCTCGATCCTCTACCACGCCGGGGTGGCGAGCCTGAAGGGGGGCGATGCCGAGCGGGCCCGCGGCTACCTGACGAAGGCACTCGCGGGCGGGCGGCCGTTCCCGGAGCGGGCGGAGGCCGAGGCGGCGCTGAACTCGATCGGGACGGGCTGACGACGGGCTGTCGGCGGGGCCGGGCCGGTGCCGCGGGCCGTTGTCGGAATGATCTAGACGGCCACCAGGGCGGCGGCGGGAGCGGGCTCCGGAACGTCCGTGACCAGCTCCCAGCACTCCGGGTGCCCGATCAGGACGCGCACCGCGCGGGCGTGCAGGGTGTGGCCGCTGCGGTGGGCCGTGACGCCGGCCCACAGGGGCCGCCCGAGCAGGGCCATGTCGCCGATCAGGTCCAGGACCTTGTGGCGCACCGGCTCGTCCGGGTAGCGCAGGCCGTCCGGGTTCATCACCCCCTCGTCGCCGATGACCACCGCGTTCTCCAGGGACCCGCCCAGAGCCAGGCCCGCCCGGCGCATGGCCTCCACCTCGCGCAGGAAGCCGAAGGTCCGGGCCCGCGAGAGCAGGCGCGCGAACGCCTTGGGGCTGTGCACGTAGCGGGTGCGCTGGGTGCCGACGGCGTCGTGGTCGAACCGGATCTCCAGGGCCACGGACAGGGTGGGGGCGTCGCCCGGGGCGATCTCGATCCACTTGTCCGTGCCCTCGGCCACCCGGATCGGGGAGGTCACCTTCAGGTAGGTGCGGGGCGCCGCCTGGGCCACGATGCCGGCCTCCAGGAGCCCGTGCACGAAGGGGGCGGCGCTGCCGTCCATGATGGGGACTTCCGCGACGGGGAACTGCGGCGCCGACAGGCGCACCTCGGCGTTGTCGATCCCGAGGCCCGCCAGGGCGGAGAGGACGTGCTCCACGGTGTGGACGGTCACCTCGCCCGCCCCCAGGGACGTGGCGTAGGCCGTGTCCACGACGTTCTCCGGCACGGCGCCCACGACGTGGCTACGGCCGTCGGGCCCGGCCACCAGGAAGCGGATCCCCGTGTCCACGCCGGCGGGCAGGACCTCCATGCGGACCTTCGCGCCGGTGTGCAGGCCGATGCCCTCGAAGCGGGCGCTGTCTCCCAGTGTGTGCTGCACGGCCATCTCTCTCTCGGACCCCCTTGTCCTGTGGCCCCCGTCCCTGGTTCCCCGTGCCGATACCCCTCTCGCGCCGCCTCCAGCGGCCGCGGGCGTGCGGCGGAGAGGTGACTGTGCAACGGGTGTGCCAACCTGGGGTCGGCCCGCTTCCGCGTCACAACGTTCGGGAATCGTTAGGAAATGACGAAGCCCCCGACCACGCGGCGTTTTGCCCCGTATCCCCCGGAGTGGGTGAATTCCGCCCGCCCGCGCGCGCCTAAGCGGGTAGGAATCGCACGGCGGGCGCCCCGGCCGCCGGGTGCCGTCACGCGGCGGCCGGCCGGGTGCGCGGGAGCCGTTGACGGGATGCGCGCGGTCGCGCATCATTCCGCGTGATGTCCGAGACCGCCCCCGACCCCGTGCCCACCGAAGGCAGCCTGGCCGTCACGGCCCTGGCCGACATCCTCCAGCAGCTGACGGAGTCCCAGTCCACGGGCACCCTGGCGTTGCACCAGGACAACGTGGTCAAGGCGATCTTCCTGCAGAAGGGCGAGCTCGTCTTCGCCACCTCCACCCTCAAGGCCGACCGCCTGGGGGAGGTGCTCCTGCGCCACGGCGTCATCTCCAAGAGCGCCCACCGGGCCACCACCAAGTTCATGCAGGAGAGCGGCAAGCGCGAGGGCGAAACCCTCGTCGAGCTGGGCATCCTGGCCCCCAAGGCCCTGTTCGAGGGCCTCAAGCTCCAGGTGGAGGAGATCATCGTCTCCGCCTTCCTGTGGGACCGGGGCCACTACCGCTACATCGAGGGCCCCCTGCCGGCCCACGTGATCCCCCTCCCGGTCCACCTGGACCAGCTGCTGCCCAAGGCGCTTGAACGCTTGAAGTCGGGCTGAAGTCGCGCCGGCGGCGGCCTACGCCTCGGGCGGCGGGGGCGCGGGCCGCACCTTGCGCATGTCGGTCCACACGTCCGTCAGGCCGATGAGCGCCAGCCCCGCCACCAGCGGCGGCCACAGGACCATTACGCCGTAGAACGCCATCTGGAGCAGGGGGTGGGCCCCCCGGCTGTGGAAGACGCCCGCCACCACCGCCCACCCTTGCAGGGCGTAGGCCACTGCCAGCACCCCCAGGGCGTTCTGCCCCGCGACCTTGGTGGCCTCCTGGGGCATCAGGGTCAGAATTCCGGCCGCGATCAGCGCCCAGACCCAGGTGTCGGGCAGGTGCCAGGCGAGGGGCGAGAAGGCCACGGACGTCTGCCCGCGCCGGGTGAGCCATCCCCGGGCCGCCAGCAGGCTGGCCGTGCCCTGGGCGATGCCCGAGGTCATCAGCACCAGGGGCAACAGGTGGAAGAACGTGTCCGTGAACCCGTCCGCCCGGGCCCGCAGCAGGGCCACCTTGGCCTCATTGCCCCCATCGTTCGCGTAGAGGTCGATGGTCTGGGTGACGAGATTCCCCACCCACGGCCGGATGCCGTCCGGCAGGGCCAGGTGCAGGGCGGCGTAGGTGGCGGCGCTCAGGAGCGCGGCGGCGGCGCCCACGACGACCTCGGGGGGCCAGCCGCGCGCCAGGCCGCGCCCGATCAGGTACGCGGGAACGGCCACGGCGAAGAAGAACCCGGCCGCCGCCCCGGTCCCCTGGGCGCCCCACAGCCCGGCCACGCCGACGGCCGCGGTGAGCAGCATGGCGGCCTGCCCCCGGCGCACGCACAGGACCGCCAGGGGCGCCGGGGCAAACATCCCGAGGGGGGTCCCGAAGAAGCCCAGGACCCGCACGGCGGTGAACAACAGGAGGGCGAAGGCGAGGGACGCGGCCGCGGCGAGCAGCGTCCCGGCGACGGGCGAGGAGGGGGCCTGCCCCGAGGCGGGGTCCATCCCCGGGGCGGGGTCCCGCCCCTCGGTCAGACCGGCACCTCCTTGAAGGCGATCAGGGCGATGTTGCGGGCCCGCTTGATCGCCTGGGTGAGCTGGCGCTGGTGGGGCGCGCAGGTGCCCGAGACGCGGCTCGGGATGATCTTGCCGCGCTCGGTGATGAAGCGCCGGATCGTGCCGATGTCCTTGTAGTCGATCTCCTCGACCCGGTCGGCGCAGAAGCGGCACACGCGCCGCCGGTAAACCTTGCCTTTCATGCCGTCGCTCTCACGTTACGGTGCGTTGAAAATCGTGGCGAAGCCATTGCGCCCGCGCCCTAGAACGGGATGTCGTCGTCGGTGAAGTCGGGCGGGCTCATCTCGCCCCCGCCCCCGCCGGTGCCGGTGCCGCCGCCGGACTCCGCCGCCACGGCGCGCCGGGGCGCCTCGCCGGACTCGCCCCGGTCGTAGCCTCCGCCCACGGCGTCGCGGCGCGGCATGAAGCGGACGTCCTGGGCCACCACCTCGTGCTTGGAGCGCTTCATGCCGTCCTCCGTCTCCCAGCGTTGCTGGGAGAGGCGCCCGTCCACGATCACGCCGGAGCCCTTGGTGAGGTATTGGCTGCACGTCTCCGCCTGACGGCCGAATACCACGATGTCAATGAAGCACACCTCCTCGCGCTGCTCGTCGCCCTGGCGGAAACGGCGGTTGACCGCGAGCCCGAAGGTGGTCACGGGTGTGCCGTTGGGGGTGTAGCGCATCTCGGGGTCCCGGGTCAGGTTCCCGATGAGGATGACCTTGTTGAAGCTGGTCACGCCGTCACTCCGCCGTGGCGGGCGCGGCCTCGGCCCCCGCCTTGTCCGGGGCGTCCGGCTTGGCGGCCGGCTCCGACTCCTCGCGCTCCCGGCCGCGGCCCCCGCCCCCGCCCCCGCGTTCCCCTCGTCCGCCGCGCGGACCGCGGTCCCGGTCCCGG
>CAZGRJ010000004.1:35786-46777 GCA_964528115.1 uncultured Nitrospirales bacterium | reverse complement strand
CCTGGGCGCCATGTCCATGCTCTACGGCCGGACGGACGGCGGCGTTGCGTGGAACTGGATTTCGGGGCAGTTCCTCAACGACCCCAGCATGATCTCCGACCCGAAGTGGGCCATCACGCCGGTCGGCGCGACGAGCGTCCCGCCCCCCCCTCCGCCCGACACCACCCCCCCTGCCGCGCCTACCGGCCTCTCGGTCCGGTAGGATGCCGCGCCGGTTCCTCCTGCGGACCGGCGTGAACGTCCGACAGAATCTCCCGTAAGATGTAGGGCGTCACGGCCCGCACGCCCGGGGGCCGTCCCGGGTCGAATGGGCCGCCGGGGTCCGAACGAAGGGCGATCGCGGGACGCCCCCGTTGGTGGACGGGTCGAGCCGACCCGGCAAGAAATCCTGTACGCACGCGTCAAACCATCCGTCCGCCGCTCCGGGCCGCCATTGGCCGCCGGCGCGCGGCGGTCGTTCCGGTGGCGGCTGCACCGGCCGGGCCGACGTGGATCCTAGCGACCCCGATGACCCGGGGCGAGCCCCCCCGATGGCCAGCCCACCCACCGTGACCGTGGTCATCCCGGCCTACAACGCCACGGCCACCCTCGCCCGTGCCATCCGGTCGGCCTGGAACCAGGACCACGCGCCCGCCGAGGTGATCGTGGTGGACGACGCCAGCACCGACGGCACCGCCGCGGCCGCACGCGCCGAGGCCCGGCCCGATCGTCCCGTCCACGTGGTCACACTGCCCCGGAATCGCGGTGCCTCGGCTGCGCGCAACGAGGGCATCCGCAGGGCGACGGGCGAGTTGATCGCGTTCCTCGACGCCGACGACGAGTGGCTGGCCGGGAAGCTGTCCGTCCAAGTGCCCGTTATTGCAGGGGACTCAGAAGTCACACTGGTCACGTGCGACAGCCTGGTGGTGGCCGCGGACGGCACCGAGCTCCGTCGGAGTCACGCGGTCCTTCCACCAGTAGAGGGGCCAGAGGCGTGGAAGACGCTTTTGGCCCGTAACTTCATCATGACGTCGACGGTGCTCACGCGCCGGGACCTGCTGCTGGACCTGGGCGGATTCGACGAAACCCTTCCGGTGGCGGAGGATTTCGACCTGTGGATCCGCCTGGCGCTGCGCGGCAAGGTCGCCACGGCACGGGAGGTCCTGGTGCGATACCATAGCCGGCCCGGAAGCCTCATGAAGCGCCACTCCAGGGAGGCGGGGCGAATCGTGATGGCGGTGATCGCCCGGCACCTGGCCGAACAGGAGGCACGGCTCGCCCCGCGGGAGATGGCGGCCATTTCGGGGCGGATGGCGTTCACGCAGGCGGTCAACATGTACTTCGACGGCCACTACTGGGAGAGCCTGCCCTACTTCCTGCGCGCCATCCGCCTGGGCCACCGCCCCGTGAAGAGCGTGGTCCACATCCTCCGCGCGCCGTTCGCGGCGGCGCTGTCCACGCTGCGGCCGCGAGCCACCCGCTAGTTCACCCGCCTCCCGCGTCGCTTTCATGGAACTGAAGTCGATATTCAAGCAGGCGACGCTCTACACGATCGGAAACGTGGCGAACCGCATCACCGGTTTCCTCATGATTCCGGTGTACACGCACTTTCTCACGCCCTCGGACTACGGCGTGATCGAGCTGACGGAATTGTTCATCACCGTCTCGGTCGTCTCCTTCGGGGTCCAGTCCGTAGGCGGCTCGATGATTCGCATCTACCACGACTTCGATGACCCGGAGCGGCGAAAGCGCGTCGTCATGACGGCGCTGACCGGCGTGCTCGCCATGAGCCTGGTCATCGTGCTGGCCGGATACGCCGCGTCCCCGCTCTTGAGCCGCCTGCTGAACGACAGCCAGGAGTTCCGCTGGTTCATCGTGCTGGCCTTCGTCGCCATGTTCTTCGGCAACTTCGTGCAGGTCTGCCTGGTCTACGAGCGCATCCGGCAGCGGGCCCTGTTCTTCGTCGGCTTCTCCCTGGTCCAGCTGGCCTTCCTACTGGCCTTCAACGTCTACTTCATCGTCTTTCGGGGCCTGGGGGTGTGGGGCTTCCTGCTCAGCAAGCTGATCGTCATGGCGGCCGGGGCGGCCTTCATGGGGTGGCGGGTGGTGCGGGAGGTCGGCTTCGGTTTCGACCGGGCCATCGCGGGGCGGATCTTGCATTTCGGGGCTCCGTTGATCGCCTCCGGGCTGGCGTTCTTCGCGATTCACTTCTCCGACCGGTTCTTTCTCAACCACTACGCGAATCTGCACGACGTCGGCATCTACTCGCTGGCGTATCGGTTTGCCTTCCTCGTTACCTTGTTGGTGGGGGAGCCTTTCGCGCGGGTGTGGAACGTCAGCCTGTACGAATACGCGAAGAACGAGGGCTGGGAACGCCACTTCGGGCGGGTGCTTGCGTACCTGATCCTGGCGCTCGTCGTGACGGGGACCGGCATCAGCATCTTCATCGAGGACGTCATTCGGCTCATGGCGGCGCCCGAGTTCCAGGGCGCGGCCGCCGTGGTGCCGATCCTGGTATTGGCCTACGCGATCCGGGAGATCGGGGACTTCTTCCGCAACGTCCTGTACATCAACAAGCGCTCGGGCCTGGTCGGCAAGATCGCCGTCCTCAGCGCCGCCGCCAACCTACTCCTCAACTACCTTCTGATCCCCCCCTTCGGCGTCTACGGCGCCGCCCTCGCGACGTTGATCACCTGGGCAATCTACTCGTACATATGCTGGGTCTTTCAACATCGGGAATTCCGCATCCCGGTGCCGATCCGGCCGCTCGTGACCCTTGCGGTCCTCGCCGGCGCGTTCTATGCGGCTCGTGTGTGGCTCAGTCCCGGCCCCTGGTACCAGGCATGGGGCCTGGACGCCCTGCTCGGAGGGGCACTCATCGCCGCCATTTGGCTGTCCGGGACCCTGCCACCGCAGGAAAAAGCGGACCTCCTGCGCTATCTGCGGCGAACCATCCGGGGCCGAACCGGACCGCCCGGCACGGACGCCCGGCACTGACGGCGTTCCGACGGTCAGCGGGCGGCGGCCAGCAGCTGTTCGAGCAGTCGGAACGTCTCCCGCGCGCGTTCCTGCTGGGCGGGCAGGCGCGCGGCGATCTCAGCGGCATAGGACCCCAGGTTCGCCATGCACAGCTCCACCCGGTCCACCAGGTCCGTCTCGAACGATTCCCCCATCGCCACCAGATAACGATCCAACCCGAAGTCACCCAGCACGCCGGCGACCTTCGGCTCGTAGTTGACGGCGACGGCGGGCGTGTCCATGCCCAGCGAAAAGATCAGGGCGTGCAGCCGGACCGTAATGTTGAAACGGAACCGGCCGCTCAGCCACTTGAGCTCGCCGGCCGACGGATACGCCGTGTGCACGTGCAGCGCCTCCCGATGGA
The DNA here is from genome assembly GCA_964528115.1 of uncultured Nitrospirales bacterium. Lineage (GTDB taxonomy): Bacteria > Nitrospirota > JACRHL01 > JACRHL01 > JACRHL01 > CAZGRJ01. The sequence goes on along the minus strand of CAZGRJ010000004.1, from coordinate 43,416 downwards.
CCATCCGGTCCCGGACCCAGCGCGCCACCTCGACGTCGTCGTGCCCGGGCGCGCGGCGCATGGGCAGCGCAACGAAGCGGAGGCCGTGGCGTTCATGCAGACGGTCCAGCGCGCGCGCCAGCGGCGGTACGTGCGATCGGTCCCGGCCGAGGTCCACGAAGCCCTGGGAGGGAAAGAGGCCCACCGCCGTCCCGTCGCCCACCGCCTCCAGCAGCCCCGCGTCGCGACACGGCACCGGCTCCAGCAGGAATGCCGGGTCCGCCACCAGGTGGATCCGCTCCGGCGGGACGCCGATCTCCTCGAGCCGCGCCCGGCTGCGCGCGTCCCGGACCGTCACCAGGTCGCAGCGCGCCACGGTCCTGCGGATCAGCCAGGTGCGAAACGGGTGGAGGAACGGCCCGGCGCCGATCGCGTACAGGGCCGTGCGCCGGCCGAAGAGGCGGGCGAGCCACAGCTCGTCGACCAGGCGCAGCACGTTGCGCAGCGAGGTGTTGTCCCGCAGGAGGCCCCCGCCGCCCAGGACGAACAGGTCCGCCCGGCGGACCTCCCGCAAGTGCGCCCACAGCCTTCCGCGCACGAGGTTCGTCAAGCCACGCGCCCCGAGCACGTCGTAGTGGAAGGCGGCCCGGGTCGCGGTTTCCCCCACCAGGGCATCCACCCCCTCCGGCCGCTCGCTCAGGACCGTGAGGGAGCGGTTCCGGCCCGCGACCAACTGCCGGATGAACTCGATGAGGATGGCGTCGTCCCCGGCGTTGTCAACGCCGTACCACCCGCTGATCAGGATGTGCGCCGTCTCACCGGTCATGGGATCGCGCCCCGCCGGGGGCCGCTGCGGGCGCGCCCGGGCCGGACTCAAGGCCCGACACGAGCGCCTGGATCTCACTCCCCTCGCCGAACCTGCGGAGGGGATCGAATCCCGATCCCGTCCTCCGATAGATGGTCGCGTCCGGCACCTGCGTCCCGGGTTCGCCGGTCGAGCGCCCGACCACCCACACGCCCCCCTCCTTCAGGCTGCCCGCCACGGCGGCGATGCCTTCCGCGATCCGAGCCTCGGAAAAATAGGCCAGGTTGTAGATGTTCATGGTCCGCACCACGTCCACCGGGGCCGGAAGCGGCCGGAAGGCGTCGTGCACCGCGAGGGCCATCTCCCCGGCCCGCACCGCCGCCAGGACGCGCGGGTGGACCAGGGGGATCTTGCTGAACGTGAGCCCCTCGCGGGTGACCGGCGTCCCCCGGGGCAGCGGGTCCCACCCGAGGCCCGCCACGAGGCGGCCGATCCGCTCCGCCTCCCGCAGCCCCCGGGCCCGCAGGAGCCGGTTGACCGGGCGGTACCACGGCTCCGGCTCCGTCAGGGAGAGGACGAACGGCGGCCGGACGTACTGGAGGGCGCCCCCGTCCGGCTCCAGGATCCACTCCCGCCCCGACGGCGCGGCCGCCCGCACCAGGCACAGGGTCAGGTCGGAGGCGGTCACCTCCAGGCCCGGGAAGTCGGGCGCAAGGGCCCGCTTCAGCTCCAGGGTGGTGAGGGCGTCGGACACCCCCCAGTCGTGGACCCGTAGGGGCGCGGCGGTGGGCACACCTGGGGGCGCGGCGTCCCGGAGCACCGCCCGCAGGTGCGCGTCCAGGGTGGTAAAGCGCCCGGCGTGGGTGGTGCGGTAGACCCCGGAGCGCAGGCGCACGCACCGGATCACCTTCTCGAACCGCTCCGCCTCCCGGGGGTCGTCGGTGGCGCGGTAGGCGCACAGGGCGTAGGAGACCCGGCGGCGGGCCTTGAAGCAGTCCGCCACGCGGTCGAGCTGGGCCCCCTGGGTGATGCCGGTCTTCAGCATGCGTCTTCGCGTTGCTTCTTGGCGATCCGGCACCCCGCCGGGGCCGCCCGCCCGGGCCTTACGGCGGCCCGGCCGTCAGATCCCCAGCGGCCCGCCCGCCATGCCCCGGTGGTGCGCCTCGGCGGCGGCCCGGGCCTCCTGGACCTCGGCCTCGACCTCCGCCCGGGCGCGCTCGACCGCCTCCTGTCGGAGGGTTCGCTCCACCACCGCGCGGGTCGCCACGACGATCGCGATCAGGTCGTAGTAGACGTCGAAATAGGACAGCCCGATGGCCAGGCCCCCCACATAGTAGGCGACCAGGCTCGCCTGGGTCATGCGCGCCAGGTCCCAGGCCCATCTCAGGTCCTCCCGGCCCTTGGTCAACCGGCCGATCCGGGTGGCGCTGCGCCAGGTGAACCACGCCAGGGCAACGAAGAGCACAAGCCCCGGGTAGCCGTGCTCGCCCAGGGTCTTGAAGATGATGCTGTGGGCGTCGTGGAAGTCGAGCGGGTTGGGGGCGTACCGCAGGAAACGCTCGCGCGTGAAGCACCTGAACCCGCCCCCCACGATCGGGTGGTCGCCCGCCAGGTTGACGGCGAAGTGCCACGCGTTGACCCGCCCCATGAACGACGCGTCCTCCTCGGCGGACGAGATGGTCCCCATGCGCGTTTCCCAGCGCTCGGGCATGAAGTGGAGCAGGAGGGGGATCAGGATGGCCGCCCCCACGAGCACAATCACCCGCTGCCGCCCCTTCAGGAACAGGAACACGGCCATGGCCGCGATCGAGACGATGGCGGTGCGGGAGTAGGTCCCGAAGATGGCGAACGTGGTCAGGACCATGGCGGCGATCAGGCCCTGGCGGACCCACCAGTGCTTGATCTGCTGGTACAGGAAGAAAATCAGGGGCAGCACGATCACCATCGCGTAGGCGATCTCGTTGTTGCCGCTGATGAAGCTCCCCGGCGGGCCGAGCACGCGGTTGTGGCCGCCGGTGGCGATCGTGAACAGACCGCCCTTGACCCCATAGAAGCCCAGGGAGAAGGCGATCATCCCCACCAGCAGGACGATGTACCGCTTCTCCTGCATGACCATCATGATGACGTAGGTCATGAAGATGATCTTGAACACCAGGTCGTACTGGCGCCCGGCGGCGTGCGGCTCCAGGGCCGTGAGGGTGGTCACCCCCATCCAGGCCAGCCAGAGCAGCAGGGTCAGCGTCACCGCGTTCCACGGGATGGGCTTGCGCTCCCGGGAGAAGGCAATCGCGATCAGCAGGGTGATTCCGACGACGTATGCCCACTCGAAGTGCCGGGCGAAGCCGAAGGTCAGGCGGTGCGGGTTCATGGTGGCGATCCATACCCACACCAGGACGCCGATGTAGGGCCGCCACAGGATGAACGGGAGCGACCCGAAGATCGGCAGCGCGACCAGCAGATCTCTCAGGCCCATCCCGTCCCTCCCGCTCCCGCCCGGTACGCCGCCGCCGTCACGGCCGCACCGCCCGCCCCGAGGGTACCGCGCCCGGCGCGCCCCGCAACACCCCCCCGGACGCTGCCGGAAGCACGCCCTTGAACACCCGCAGGACGCCCGCGCTGGTCTCGTCCCAGCCGAACCCCTCGGCGTAGGCCCGGGTACCGGCCCGGTCCGGCGGGGCCGCCAGCAGGTCGTTCACGGCCGCCGCGATGGCCGCCGGGGTGCGCTCCTTGACCAGGCGCCCGGCCTCCGGGGCCCGCACCACCTCGGCGCTCCCCCCCACGTCGGTGGCCGCCACGGGGGTCCCGCAGGCCATGGCCTCCAGGAGGACGTTCGCCCACCCCTCGCTCGACGAGGCCAGCACCAGGAGGTCGGCGGTTTGGAACCAGTCCTTCATCGCCTCGTGCGGCACGCGCCCCACGAGCCGCACCCGGTCGGCCACCCCGAGCCGGCGCGCCGTCGCCTCCAGGGTCCGGCGCATGGGCCCCTCGCCCACGATCAGCAGGGTGGCGCCCGGCACGAAGGGGAGGGCCTCGATCACCCGGTGGTGCCCCTTCAGCGGGATGAGGTTGCCCACCGACAGCAGGACCGGTCCCGCCAACCCCAAGCCCGCCCGCACGGCGTCCCGGTCGCCCGGGCGGAAGGCCTCCAGGTCCACGCCGTTGCGCAGGGTGGTGACCTTGCCCGGGTCCACGCCCAGGCGGATCAGGCGCCCGCGCAGGTCCTCGCACACCGTGACCAGGTGGTCCGCCACGCCGCACGCCCAGCGCAGCCAGCGCCGGGGCAGGGCGTAGTCCGCGATGACGTTCAGGTCCGACCCCCGTGCCGTGATGACCAGCGGCCGGCCGAGCCGCCGCGCCAGGAGGGCGGCGGCCACCCCGTCGGGGTAGGCGTAGTGGGCGTCGATCAGGTCGAAGTCGTACCCCTCCGCGCGCAGCCGCTCCACCGCCCCCCTCGTCCCCGCCGCCATGAGCCAGGGCGCCACCGACATGCCGACCTTCGGGATGACCGGGTACGCCGGCCGGACCACCGGGACGCCGTGCCGCACCTCCTCCCGCCGGACCCGCGCGATCGGCGCGTAGCGCGCCGGCAGCGGCACGCCCCGGGGGACCCACGGCACGGGCGCGACCACCCGCACCTCCAGGGCCTCGCCCGTCTTCGCGGCGTAGGCCCGCAGGTGGCGCAGGCGCTGCTCCACGAACACGCCGTGGTGGGGCCGGGCGTCGTCCGGGTAGAGGGAGGTGTAGGACAGGACCCTCACGCCGCGTCTCCGGTGGGGTCCGCCACGTCGCGCAGGAAGGCGTCGAACATCCACAGGCTCCACAGGACCGAGCCGTGGTGGCGCCGCCCGGCCTGGTGATCGGCGTACAGGCGCTCCAGCATCCGCCCGTCGAAGATCCCCGTGGCCTTGAGGCGCGGCCCCGTCACCACCTCCCGTGCCGCCTCCCGCAGGGGGCCCCGGAACCAGGCGTCCAGGGGCACGCCGAAGCCCATCTTGTCGCGGTACAGGATGTCGTCGGACAGGAGCGGCTTCAGGGCCCGCTTGAAGACGTGCTTCCCCTCCCCGCCGTGCAGCTTCATCCCGGACGGCAGGCCCGAGGCCCACTCCACGAACCTGTGGTCCAGGATCGGCACCCGCACCTCCAGGCCGTGGGCCATGCTCGCCCGGTCCACCTTGGTAAGGATGTCCCCGGGGAGGTAGGTCTTGAAGTCCAGGTACTGAATGCGCCCCAGGGGGTCGTCCGTGGGGCAGTCCGCCAGGTGGCCCCGGAACACCTCCAGGGCGTGGTAGCCGCCCAGCTCGCGCCGGAACGACGGGCTGTAGAGCCGCAGCCGGAGCGGGTCGGGGATGAACGACACGCCGTGGAAGTAGCCCGCCGCCGAGTCCCGCGCCAGGGACTGGAACGTGGACTTCGCCCGCAGGACCTTGGGCGCCCAGTCGGCCTTGGGATAGAGCCGCCCCAAGAGGCCGAACAGGGGCGCGCGGAGGGCGGCGGGCAGGCGCCGGCGCATGCCCTCCTCGATCAGGTGCCAGCGGTAGCGGCGGTAGCCGGCGAAGTTCTCGTCCCCCCCGTCCCCCGACAGGGCCACCTTCACCCGCTCCCGCGCCAGGGCGCACACGCGCATGGTGGGCATGGCGGAGGAATCGGCGAACGGCTCGTCGTACACCCGCGCCAGGCCCTCGATGAGGCCCAGCTCGCCCGGGTCGGCCCGCCGCACGTGGTGGTTCGTGTGGTAGCGCTCGGCGACCTGCTGCGCGTACCGCGCCTCGTCGAAGGCGGCCTCGCCGAAGGAGATCGAGCAGGTGTTGACCGGCTCCGCCGACAGCCCCGCCATCAGGGCCACCACGGCGCTCGAGTCCACCCCGCCCGACAGGAACGCCCCCAGGGGCACGTCCGCGATCAGGCGCAGCTCCACGGCCTCCCGCAGGCGCCCGAGCAGCTCCTCCGTCACTTCTCCTTCGCCCCCCGCCGTCACGGGCCGGAACGGGACGTCCCAGAACCGCTTCGGAACCGGCGTAGGGCCGCCCCGGCGGGCCTCCAGGGTATGGCCCGGCGGCAGTTTGGCGAGGCCCCGGAAGATCGTCCTGGGGTCCGGCACGTAGCCGAACGCCAGGAAATCCTCGACCGCGTGGGGGTCGATCCGGCGGGGCACGTCGGGATGGGCCAGGAGGGACTTCAGCTCCGAGCCGAAGACCATGTGGCCGCTTTGCAGGAGGGCGTAGTAGAGGGGCTTGATGCCGATGCGGTCGCGGGCCAGGAAGAGGGTTTCGCGGTTCCGGTCCCACAGGCCGAAGGCGAACATACCCCGGAACCGCTCCACGCAGGCGCTGCCCCACTCCTCCCAGGCGTGGACGATGACCTCCGTGTCGCAGCGGGTGCGGAACGCGTGCCCGGCCGCCGTCAGCTCGTCGGCCAGCTCGCGGAAGTTGTAGATCTCGCCGTTGTACACGACGACCACGGAGCCGTCCTCGTTGAACAGCGGCTGCTGGCCCCCGGCGAGGTCGATGATCGCCAGGCGCCGGTGGCCGAGGCCCGCGCCGGGCTCGATGAACACGCCGTCGCCGTCCGGCCCCCGGTGGGCATGCGAGGCGTTCATGCGCTCCAGGACGCGCTTGTCGATCGGCGCCTTGTCCCGGAGATCCACGATGCCGACGATGCCGCACATGCCCGCGCCCCTCCCCTCAGGCGTCCGCCGCCCCGGCCAGCAGCTCGGAGGCGAGAGCGGTCACGGTCCCGGCGTTGTGCGCCCAGGTGAGGCCGCGCGCGTCGATGGTCTCCCGGGCCCGGGCCCCCAGGCGCGCCCGCAGGTCCGGATCGCCGCACAGGCGCCGGACCGCGGCCCGGAACGCGGCGTCGTCGCCGGGGGGGAACAGCAGGGCGTTGTCGCCGTCCACCAGGATCTCCCGGATGTTGGGGGTCGCCGGCGCCACGATGGCGCGCCCCATGGCCAGGTACTCGAACAGCTTGAGGGGCGAGGCGTAGGCCACCACGGCGGGCTGGAGGGCCACGTCGAACAGGGCCACGTGTTCCGCCACCCGGGTCCGGGGCACGACGCCGGTCACGGTCACCCGGTCCGCCACGCCCGACTCGCGGGCCGTCCGCTCGATGTCGGCCCTTGCCGGGCCGTCCCCCACCACGAGCAGGTGCCAGTCGGCGGCCCCGTCCTCCGCGAGGAGCCGGACGGTGTTCTCGACCCCGTGCCACGCGCGCAAAAAGCCGGTGAACCCCAGGACCGTCCGCTCCTTGAGCCCCAGGCGCGCACGCAGGGCCTCGCTGTCGGCGGCGGCCGGGAAGCGCTCCGGGTTCACGCCGTTCGGGACCACGCGGATGCGGTCCTCCGGCACCCCCTCCGCCGCGACCAGGTCCGCCAGGACCCGCGTGACCGCCAGGACCCGGTCGGCGCCGCGCCAGGCGTAGCGCTCCGTCCAGCGCGCCAGGCCCTTCAGGGCGAGGCCCCCGTAGGCGCTGCGCTCGGCGAACAGGGGGGCGTTGACCTCCAGCAGGAGGGGCAGGCCGAAGCGCCGCTTGGCCCAGATGCCGGAGGGCAGGTAGAGATTGTAGCGCTCGTAGATCCAGTCCGGCCGCTCGGCCCGGATGCGGCGCGCCAGGCGCGTGTAGTCCAGGATCGCGTAGCCCAGCTCCATCAGCTCCACCAGCGCCCCCGGCAGACGCCGACGCAGGGCCTCCACGAACCCGCCGCCGCCCCCGAAGTCGGTCCCCTCCGGCTCCGACGGGCCCGCCATGACGACCTCGTGTCCGGCCGCCTCGAGGGCGCCGATGAGCTCCTCGATGTGGACGTACTGGCCGTCCTTGGAGCTGGTGCGGTGGTGGTAGAGGATCTTCACG
>CAZGRJ010000004.1:29321-35686 GCA_964528115.1 uncultured Nitrospirales bacterium | reverse complement strand
CGCAGCAGGGTCTCGTACAGCTCGGCGTAGCGGGCGATCATGGCCTTCAGGCTGTACTCGGCCTGCACCCGCGCCCGCCCCGCCGCGCCGTGGCGCCGGGCCTCGTCGGGCGCCTCCAGGTAGGCGGCGATCGCCCCCGCCAGCGCACTGGGGTCCTCCGGGGGGACGAGGCGGCCCGTGGCGCCGTCGGCGACGAGCTCGCCGTTGCCCCCCACGGCCGTGGCGACGACGGGCAGGCCGGTGGCCATCGCCTCCAGGACCGTGTTCGACATCCCCTCGGCGCGGGACGGCAGGACGAACAGGTCCATGGCCCGGAGCAGCTCCGGCACGTCGTCCCGGGGCCCCGGCATCCACACCCGGTCGGCCACGCCGCCCTCGGCCAGGACGCGCGCCACGTCGCCGCGCTCGGCCCCGTCGCCCACCAGCGCCAGGGCCACCCGCCCGCGCCACCCGCCCAGCCCGGGGTCGGCCTTGAGCAGCGCCACGAAGGCCCGGGCCAGGTTGACGGGGTCCTTGATGGGCTCCATCCGCCCCACCCAGCCCACCACGAAGGCGTCCCGCAGGCCCTCCGGCAGGACGGCCTTCCGGGCCGCGTCCGGGCCGCCCGCGGGGTGGAAACGCTCGGTGTCCACGCCGTTGGCGATCCGGAGCACCCGGTCGGCGCGCACCCCCACCCGGGTCCGCAGCCACCCCGCGAGGTCGTCCGACACCGCCACGAAGCGATGCACGAACGGCCTTAAGAACCGCCGCAGCCACAGGTACGCCGGGCGGCTGCCGTCCGGGTCGAACACGTCGCGCCCGTGCTCGCCGTGGACCCGCTTCGGCACCCCCGCCAGGAAGGCCGGCAGGATCGCATCCAGGCCCGACAGGTTGCGGGTGTGGACCACGTCCGGCCGCAGGCGCCGGAAGGTGCGCCAGAGCCGGAAGGCCAGGGCCGGGTCGTTGCCGGGCCGCTTGTGGAGGGCGACCACCTCGACGTCCGGGCGGGTCAGGCGGCGGGAGAAGCCGGCGTCCTCCGTCAGGCACACCACGACGTGGCGCCAGGCCGGCTCGGGGTAGCCATTGATCAGGTTCACGAGCCCGTTCTCAAGCCCTCCAACCCCCAGGCGGTAGATGACGTGGGCGATGGTGGGCGGCCTGTCGGCCCCGGCGGTCATGCGCCGGGACGCGGCCCGCGGCGGCGTCCCCCAAGAGGTATGGGAACAGACGGCGTCGAGCTAGAACGCATAGACCGTCACCCTCGGGCCGGGACGGTCCCCGTTCATGGGGTCGAACTCGGCGATCACCCGCCCGCGCCGCATGACGTCCCGGTAGAAGCTCCGGAACTCCGGGTAGCGGTCGCCGCGCGAGGTGTCCAGGTAGAGGTCGCTGCGCTCGTCGTTGAGCACCACGTACCGGACGCCCTCGGCCAGGTACGCATCCAGGGGGTCCACGCCGCGCTTCTTGACCGGGTTGCCCATGTCGGCGTCGGTCCGGTCGGTCAGGCGCTGGGCCCCCTCTCCCTCGGACGCGGGGAGCCACCACGGGTGGTTGATCTCCGTCAGGTCGTAGGTGATGCCGCGCTGGTAGTGGGCCAGGTGCTCGTAGTAGGTGCCGGCGTGGGTGGTGAACGGCCCCGGCCCCAGGGCCTCCGCCACCGCCCGCATGCGCTCCAGGTTCTGGCGGCTGTTACGCAGCACCGGCCCGTCCTCGTCCAACAGGATCCGGCTGCCCGCCGGTATGTTCGCCTCGATCCAGGTCTTGGCCAGGTTGCGGGTGTCCTCCCGGGTGTTGCGCAGGCCGGTGGACATGTCGGCGTAGACCGACGGCACCACCAGGAGCGCCACCACCACCCACGGCGCCACCTTGGCCGTCCCGGACGGCAGCCGCGCCGGCAGGCGCCGGAACAGGCCCACGAGCACGGCGGCCTCGAACAGGAACAGCACGGGGTAGAGCGGCGCCAGGTGGCGCGGCGAGGTGTGGAACGGCGCCATCAGCGACGCCGTGAGCATGAACAGGAACGCGTACCACACCAGCATCCGTGCCCGCCGGTCGGGCCGCCGCACCCCCAGGGCGGCCATGCCGATCACGGCCAGCAGGGCGTGGACCGGCCCGGCCCCCTTGGGGTTGAAGACCACCCCCATGAACTGGGCCGCGGCCGGCACGACGGTCGCGATGCCGGTGGTGTACTTGGTCTGGTGGTCCGGGTCGTACGCCTCCTGGGGCACGACGGCCTGCTCGGCGCGCGCCACGATGCGGTGCCGGATGGCCCCGGCGGGGTCGATGAAGTCGTAGGGCGAGACCGCGAAGAACGCCACCGTGAACATCGCCACGGCGGCCCACGGGCGCCAGTTCACCGCCATGCCCCAGACGCGCCGCAGGAACGGCCGCGCCGGGTCCCAGCAGGCCAGGAAGAACACCGGCAGCAGGGGCACGCTGTAGTACTTCACCCCCATCCCGACCCCCGCCGCCAGGCCCGCCAGGAGGAACGGCTTCACGCGCCTCGGGTCCTCCACGGCCGGCAGCAGGAGCCACAGGGCCAGGACCACGAAGAACCCCGCCGGCACGTCCGCCTTCACCACCTGGGAGCCCAGCACGTGGGCCGGACACAGGGCCAGCAAGCCCGCCGCCAGCAGCCCGGCACCGCGCCCGAACACGCGCCGCCCGATCAGGTAGGTCATCGCCACCATCCCCACGCCGAACAGCAGGGTGGTGGCGCGCCCGATCAGGTAGAAGGCCGAGCGGTCGTTGACGAACAGGGAGATGAAGGCGTCCAGGTTGGGGAACGCGCCGAGCACGCGGCCGATCAGGTAGAAGATCCCGTACTCGAAGAACAGGAGGTACATGTACCCCGCCGGCTTGTGGAACCAGTGGGGGTTCAGGTCGCCGCTGCCGAAGGCGACGGCGCGCTTCACGAAGTGGGCCTCGTCGCCCATGAAGGAGAACGGCAGGTCGTGGGTGATGCCCAGGGCGCGGATGGCCACCGCCCCGGCCAGGACGACCAGGAACCACAGGTCCAGCCGCGCCCCGCCGGCGATCGCGGTGGCGGCGTCGGGCCGCGCCGGGGTGCGGGCGACGCCCGGGATCACGGAATCGGCCCGGCCGGCGGCCTCGGAATGACGCAGGCCACGGTCCGACCCCGGCTCACTCGGCGGGGGGGCCATCGGTGACCTCCTCGGCCAGGGGCTCGTCCCCCCTGCGGGAGCCCGCGAAGATGACCAGCTCGCCGAGCAGCCCGATGGACAGGGCCTGAACCCCCAGCACCAGCAGGAGCGTCCCCAGGACCAGCAGGGGCCGGTTGGCCAGGGGCCCCAGGCCCAGCAGGCGGTAGAGCCCCAGGTAGAGCGTGATGAGCCCCCCCAGGGCCGCCATCCCCAGGCCCACCAGGCCGAAGAAGCGCAGGGGCTTCTCGGTGAACTTGAACAGGAAGATCATGGTCGCCACGTCGAGCAGGCGGCGCAGGTAGATGCCCGGGCGGTAGACCTTGGGGCGCACGTCCAGGGGGCTCTGGGGGAGGGGCATCTCCTCCACCCGGAAGCCCCGGTGCACCGCCAGGACCGAGAGGAAGCGGTACTGGTCGCCGTAGGGCCGCACCTCCTCCAGGACCTCGCGCTTCATGGCCTTCACGCCGCACGCCACGTCCTGGAGCTGGACCCCCGAGATCGCCCGGATCATGCGGTGGAACAGGCGGGTCTGGAGGCGCTGGGCGCCCGAGTCCACCCGCGGGTCGCGGCGCGCCGCCACCAGGTCCACCTCGCCGGTCTTGAAGCGATCCAGCAGGGGCCCGATCCCGGCCGGCTCCACCTGGTAGTAGGGCGCCAGGAGCAGGAGGTGGCGGGCGTCGGTGTGCTTCAGGGCCAGCATCACGGCGGTCGCCTCGCCGAAGCCCCGGAACGTGCGCACCACCTTGACGTTGTTCCGGCCGCCCCCCGCCTCGTCGCGCAGCCGCTCGACCTGGGCCCGGGCGTGCTTCCGCTGCCCGTCCAGGACCACCACGACCTCCCACGCGGCGTAGCGCTTGTCGATCTCGGGGGCCACGTCGCCGTAGAGCCGCACCAGGTCGTCACACCGCTCCCCCACGGGCATGAGGACCGCCAGGGTCTCCCCGGCGGGCTTCGCCTTGCGGGACCGCTCAGCCGCCATCGGCCCACGCCACGGGGACGCCCGCGCGCTCGGCGTCGCGGCCGGTGCGCACGATGTGCTCGCCCATCATGCCCACCATGACCATCTGGGCGGCCGCGAAGCTGAACAGGAGCCCCTCCGTGAGCAGCACGACGGCCGTCCCGTCCCGCACCGAGACCAAGAAGGCCGCCACCAGGAACGCCGCCGCCAGGAACGCGAAGGGGATCGAGAGCAGGGTGAACCACCACAGGGGCCGGATGGAGAAGCCCGTGAGCATCTTGATCACGAACAGGTCCAGGAAGACCTTCCAGATGCGCGACAGGCCGTACTTGCTGTGGCCGTACACCCTCGGGTGGTGGGTCACCACGATCTCGCCGATGCGCGCCCCCACCATCCCGGCCCGGGCCGGGATGAAGCGGTGCTGCTCGGCGTAGAGGCGCACCCGCTCCAGGACGGTCTTGCGGTAGGCCTTCAGGGAGCAGCCGTTGTCGTGCACCGGGATGCCGGTGAGCCGGGCGATGAGCCAGTTGGCCACGCGGGAGGGCACCTTGCGGGTCCAGAGCTTGTCGTGCCGGTTCTTCCGCCAGCCGCACACCACGTCGTAGCCCTCGTCGATCATGGCCACCAGGCGCGGGATGTCGTCCGGGTCGTTCTGGAGGTCGCCGTCCATGCTCACGACCACCCGCCCCCGGGCGGCCTGGAAGCCCACCCCCATGGCGACGGTCTGGCCGCCGTTCCTGCGCAGGCGGATCAGGCGAATCTCCGGATGCCCATCCATGAGGGCCCGGATGCGCTCCACGGAGGCATCGGTGCTGCCGTCGTCCACCAGGATCAGCTCGGACGCCATGCCGGCGGCGCGCAGGACCCCCGTGGTCCGCCGCACCAGCTCGGCGACCGCCTCCTCCTCGTTGTAGATGGGCACCACCACGGAGAGCTCGAGGGCGGGCGCCCGACCCCCTGCGACGCGTCGAGCCATCGGCCTATCCCTCCGCGCCAACGGCGGCCGGAAAAGGCCCACGCCCCGGCGGGCGGGCCGGAGGCGATTTCTCAGGCGCCATGCGCGTGGTTCCTCCGCAGTTCCGGGCCCCGGGCGGGAATCCCTCCCCGACGGCCCGGAAATGTCCATCCATGATATTGCCCGCTTGGCGTTCTGACAAGGCGGAACGGGCGGTTCCGGCCCTTGGGGGGCCGTGGCGGGGCCCCCCCGGTTTGCCTATAATCCGGCCGTGGGCACCCCCCCTCCCCCCATCGGTCCGGGGCCCGCCGGGCTCAACCCCGGAGCTTGCTCCGGAGGCCGGGCGTGAAGCGCCTCCTGCTGGCGACGGCCGCGGTCCTGGCGGTCCTGGCCCTGGTGTTGGGCCTCCTGTACCAGTTCTCCTGGCGGTTCCGGAACGCCATGAACATCGTGGGGCGGATCGGGCCCCACGTCTCGGTGGCCTATCCCGACCCCGGCCAGCCGGTCCGGATCGAGAGCGGCGGCCTCTCCATCGCCGGGAACCTGCTTCGGCCCGCGGGCGGCGCCCGGCACGCCGCCGTCCTCCTGCTGCACGGTTCCTCCCCCTGGGGCCGGAACTTAGGCCTCTACCGCATCCTGGCCGTCCGGCTGGCGGAGCGCGACTACGTGGTCCTGCGCATCGACCTCAGGGGCTACGGCGACTCGGACGACCCGGCCCGGCTGGACGACCTGGCCGACCTGGACAGCACGGCCGACGTGAAGGGCGCGATCACGTACCTGTCGGGCCTGCGGGACGTGGACCCCGAGCGCATCTACCTGATCGGCCACTCCTACGGGGCCGGGGTGGCCATCGGCGCCACGGCGGCGGACCCCCGGGTGGCCAAGCTGGTGGCCATCGGCCCGCCCCGGCGCGAGCTCGAGCGCCTCGCCACGGAGGGCGAGTCCTTCCGCAAGCGCTACTCGCGGGACCGGCGGATGAAGGCCGAGGTCCCCCCGGACGTCTACCGGGAGCTGGTCCGGGCCACGAACATCGACGCCTTCATCCCCTTCTTCGCCTCGGACCATCACCCCCCGATCTTCCTGATCGACGGGGAGTACGAGAACCCGGAGGACCTGACCTACCTGGCGGACTACTACGGGAAGCTCAGCCCCCCCAAGCGCTACATGACGCTGCGCAAGACCGCCCACTACCTGAGCACGGCGAACGTGGAGGGGACGCGCCTGGTCTTCTACGACAAGCGCATCCTGAACCCGGCGGTGGACCTCATCGACGCCTGGCTCCGGACCCGGAACTGACCCTTTCGGGGGG
>CAZGRJ010000004.1:4863-29221 GCA_964528115.1 uncultured Nitrospirales bacterium | reverse complement strand
GCTAGGCCCGGACCTTCTTCTGGCGCTCGGTCACGAGGGACCGGTCGGTGAAGTCGATCCGCACCGGCATCATGTGGGGCGCCAGCCGGCCCCGCAGGTGGCGGCGGATCGCCCGGGTCATCTCGCGCGCGTCCCTCGGCTCCGTGAGGCGCACCGTGGCGGCCACCACCTGCCCCAGGATGGGGTTCGCCTCGCCCCGCACGGCGGCCTCCAGGACGTTCTCCACCTCCAGGATGGCGGCCTCCACATCGGCGGGGTTCACCTTCTCGCCCCCCACGTTGATGACGTCCGACTGGCGCCCCAGGATGCGGATCCACTCCCCGTCCACCTCCACCCTGTCCCCGGTGCAGTACCAGCCGTCCTCCATGACGGGTTGCGCGTAGTTCAGGTAGCCCACCATGGTCCCCGGGGCCTTCACCCACAGGACCCCGTCCACCACCTTCACCCGGGCCTGGTCCTCCCGGAACTTGAGCCACGTGCTGTCGTTGCCGCGCGACGCCGAGACCGGCGCGCCGAACTCGGAGGTGCCGTACTTCTGAATGATCCGGCAGTCCGGAAAGGCCGCCGCCAGGCGCGTCAGGAGCCCCTCGCCCATGGGCTCGGAGCCGTAGGTGATGACCTTCAGGCTGGAGAGGTCGTGCCGCGCGTGCTCCCCCGACAGGAGCATCAGGTTCAGGAACGACGGCGACGCCGGCAGCACCTCCACCCGGGCGGACTCGATCAGGCGGCAGACCGTGTTCACGTCGCGCCCCTCGGGCAGCACCAGGGTGCCCCCCGCCGCCAGGGTGTAGAAGAGGGTGTCGAGCCCGGCGATGTGGTCGAACAGGAGAAAGGCCAGGGTCCTGAGCGCCTTGCCGGAGGCGCCGTACTTGCCCATGAACCGGTTCAGGTCGTGCAGGACCGCCTTGGGCGCGCCCGTGGACCCGGAGGAGAAGATCACGAAGCCGGGGGAGCCGCCGAGCGACTCGATCAGGGGGTGGCGGTCGCCGCCCTCGCGCGGTTGCCACGCGAGGTCCCCGTCCGGCCCCGCCTCCAGCAGCCCCCGGGCCGGACAGGCGGCCAGGAGGGCGCCCACGTCGGGGGCGGACACGGGCACCAGCGCCGCCACGCCGCCCAGCGCCAGGGTGGCCAGGAGCGCGGCCACGGCGTCCGGGGTGAAGTCGGAGCGGAGGGCCACCACGTCGCCGGGGGCGATCCCCCGGCCGCCCAAGTCCGCTTGCCGGCCCTGGACCCGCTCGGCGAGGTCCGCGTAGCCGTACGCCACCCCCCGGTGGACCAGGGCCTCGGCCCCGTCCCGGGCCGCCATGCGTGTCAGGAGTTCGTCGATCCCCACGGGCCGAGCGCCCCCGCCGGCCTCAGGAGATGCCGCCCAGGTAGACCGTCTGTCCGGTGATGAAGTCGCTCTCGGGGCGGATGAAGAAGTCGATCACGTTCGTGATGTCGCGGTACTCCCCCATGCGCTTGACCGCCTGGGTGCCGATGAGGGCCTTGATCTTCTCGTCCGACACCCCCCGGATCAGGTCGGTCTTCACGGGCGTGGGGCCGACGCCGTTGACCGTGATGTGGAACGGCGCCAGCTCCTTGGCCATGATCTCGGTCATGGACTTCACCGCGGCCTTCGACGCCGCGTAGGCCATCTCGCCCTCCAGCTTCAGGGGCGTGGCCACGGTGGCGAAGTTGACGATCCGGCCCGACTTCGCCTTGACCATGGCCTTGGCCACCTCGCGCGAGAACAGGAACGTCCCGAACACGTTGGTGGAAAAGACGTTCGTGACGGTCTTGAGCGGGGTCAGGAGGCAGTGGTTCATGGAGGCGATGCCGGCGTTGTTGACCAGCACGTCGATCCGGCCCTCGCGCTTGACCACGTCGAACACCATGTCCTGCACCGCGGCCTCGTCGGCCACGTCCAGGCAATAGTGGCGGTAGCCGTCGACGGTCTCCTCCATCGGGGCGCGGCTGCACCCGGCGATGACGTACCCCTGCTTGCGGTAGTAATCCACCAGGTGCCGGCCGATGCCCTTGCGGGTGCCGGTGATGACCATGACGGGGCTCACGTCACGCCTCCAGCCGCTGGACGATGTAGTCCACCAGGGCCCCGACGCTGCGGTAGGGGCTGTTGACCATGGACATGGCCTTCTCGTCGGCCAGCACCACCTTCTTGCCGAAGGTGGTCTCCACGTCCCGCTCCAGGCCCACGACCAGGGTCACCAGGGAGAGGGAGTCGATCCCGTGCTCGCCGCCGAAGATCGGCGTGTCGTCCGTGACCTTGCGCAGGGTGTCGTAGTCGAGCTCCTCGTTGAGGTCTTCCACCGCCTGCTGCACCACCTTGAAGACTTCCGCCCGCATCGGACTCATTCCCCTTGTTTTTCAGCGTCTTCGAAGTTCCGCCGCAGGATCACCTTGGCCGGGTTCCCCTGCAGGATGCTGTTGGGCGGGAAGCGCCGGTTCACCAGGCTGCCCGCCACCACGATCGAGTTGGCGCCGATCACCGACCCGTCCAGGATCGTCGCGCCCGCCCCCACCCAGACGTTTCGGCCGATCCTGATGCCCTTGGAAGTATAGCCCTGGTCCTCCAGGTGGACGTCCGGCCGGTCGAACAGGTAGTTGCTGCCCACGATGCTCACGTTCGGCCCGCAGATGAAGTTCTCGCCGATCTCCACGCCCCCCTCGTTCGCCGAGATGAAGCAGCCGGTGGCGATGCCCGACCGGGCCCCGAAGCTGAGGGGTCCGTCCGTCGCCTTGATCTTGGTGAACGACCCCACCGTGCACCCCCGGCCGAAGGTCAGCAGGGGCGAGATCTCCACCTCGGCCTTCGGGCTCACGAAGCTGCGGTACTTCAGGAAGTAGTACGCGGTCACCGCGACCTGCGGCACCAGGAAACGCCGCGCCAGGGTCCGTACCTTCCGGAAGGTCAGCGCCACGGCGTCCCCTCGCCCCGGTCCGCCGGGCCGAATACATGCACAATCGGCGGATATTTTACCGCGCGGGCCCCGGGGCGCCAGGCGGTCCGGGCCGCCGGGTTCATGGCCGCCGCGCCCCTCATCCCGGTCCGTACCCCACGCCGACGCGGGGCGGCTTGATGTGCCGGGTCTCGATCGTGAACACCGCCCACCACGGCAGGTACGACAGCACCTGCACGACGCGCCCGATCAGGGCGATCGACACGGCCGTGGCCGGCTCCACGCCCGCCAGGCCCATCAGGACGATCAGGATGCCCTCGTACACACCCAGGCCGTCCACCGAGATCGGCAGCCGCGCCACCAGCAGGGTCAGCGGCAGCACCCCGGCCACGAACAGGATGCCGATGGGCGTGTCGAGCGAGACGGCCACCAGCCAGATGCACAGGATCGGGAAGAACTGCTCCACCAGGGTCAGGCCGAACACGGTCGTGAGCGCCCGCCAGTCCGCCCCGTAGGCCGTGTAGGTGCCGTGCAGCCGCTGGACCTTGCGGCCGAGCCACGACTCCGCCAGGCGCCTGGGCATCCACCGCCAGAAGGTGTCGAACGTCGTCCGCCCCAGGGACACCACGAACGCCCCCGCCCCCCCCACCAGGAGCAGCACCGCCGCCCACAGGACCGGCCGGAAGCGCTCGTCCCAGTAGTGGTGCTGGCGCAGGATGAACAGGGCGATGAGGCCCATCACCAGGGAGGCCAGGAACCCCAGGGCCCGCTCGACCACGACGGAGGCGATCAGCTCCCCCGTGTCCACGTTCTCCCGGCGCGCGAAGAAGACCCGGATCGCGTCGGCGCCCGTGGTGGTGGGCAGGAACGTCGCCCAGATGCTGGAGGCGCAATAGACCTTGAACCCGTAGTACAGCGGAACCCTGATGCCCCGGCTCTTGAGGAGCAGCCCCCACTTGAAGGCCATCAGGCCCCGGTCGACCATGAAGCCCACGGACGCGATCAGCAGATACCACGGGTTCGGATGGGCCGCGGACCGGGCCAGCTCCCGCACGCCCCCCGCGTACCAGACGATCAGCGCCCCCAGGACGAGCGCCACCGCGACCCGCAGCAGGGTCTTCATGGGTTCGCCGGGACCCGGCCCACGGTCCGGCCCCCCGTCCGGCTCAGCCCGGGCCCATGAGGGAGTCGGTGAAGGCCCGCAGGTCGTCCACCGACTCGCCCTCGAAGTAGAGCCGGTGCCAGAGCTCCAGGTTGATCAGGATCCACAGGCGGAAGTTGTGGTCCGTCTTGCCGTCCAGGTGCTCCGCCAGGATCCGGTCCATGTAGGCCTGCTCGAACAGCCCCATCTCCACGAAGCGGGACTGCCGGAACAGGTTCCGCAGGAAGTCCCGCAGCTCGCTGCGCATCCACAGGGCGAGGGGGAAGCCGAAGCCCTGCTTCTTGCGATCGATCAGCTCCCGGGGCAGGTAGCGCGAGGCCACCCGGCGCAGCATCCACTTGAGCTTGCGCCCGTGCAGCTTCATGTCGCCCGGCACGGAGGCGGCGAAATCGACCACCAGGGGGTCCACCAGGGGCGAGCGGGTCTCCAGGGAGTGGGCCATGCTCATCCGGTCCACGATCGGCAGGCCGTGGTCGGCCATGCGGGTCATGAGGTCGGTGAAGAGCATGCGGTCCACCAGGTCGGTGGCGTTGTCGGCGTCGAAGAAGCGCAGGACCTTCTGGATCGAGTCGCGCTCCTCCAGCTGGTTCTTGGCCGCGTCGGTGAACAGCTGCTCCTTGGCCTCCGGGGTGAAGCGCAGAAAGGCCATGCTCTGCGCGTACCGGTGGCCCCGGTCGAACTGGGACATCTCCTGCAGCCATGCGGCCTTCTGCGCCACGCTCTTGTACCCGAAGGACTCGGGCACGGCGTCCACCACGCGCTTCATCACGGTCTGCCGGAAGAAGCGCGGCAGCAGGCAATAATAGTCGACGAAGCGCTGGCCGCTGTAGCGGTCGTAGCCCGCGAAGCTCTCGTCGCCCCCGTCGCCCCCCAGCACCACCTTCACGGTCTCGCTCGCCACCTGGGACACCAGGTAGACCCCCACGGCGAACGGGTCGGCGGGCTCCTCCATGTAGTGGATCATCTTCGGGATCAGGTGGATGAGGTCCGCCTCCACGCTGCGCTCGCGCCCGTCCAGGTCGTACTTGGCGACCACCATGCGCGAGTAGGGCAGCTCGTTGAAGCCCTGCTCCCTGACCCCGATGGAGAAGGTCGGGAACCGCCCGGCCCCCACCGTCGCCATCATGGCCGCGATGGTGCTCGAGTCGATCCCGCCGGAGAGGAACGCCCCGACCGGCACGTCGCTGAGCAGGTGCAGCTTCACCGTGTCGCGCAGGAGCGTGTCGAGCTGCTCCTCGATGTCGTCGGCGGAGCCGGTGAGCTTGGTGCGGAAGTTGGGCATCCAGTAGCGGTCCGTGGTCACCTTCCCGTCCTTGTAGACGAGGGTGGAGCCCGCCTCCAGCTTGCGGATGCCCTTGAACATGGAGCGGTCGTCGGCCAGGAAGCGCAGGGAGATGTAGTGCCAGATGGCGTCCAGGTCGATCTCCGGCTTCACCCAGCCGGTGGCGAGGATCGCCTTGAGCTCCGAGCCGAACACGAACTGGCCGCCCTCCCGCCAGAAGAACAGGGGCTTCTGGCCCATGTGGTCGCGGGCCATGAAGAGGGTCCGGTTCGGCGCGTCCCAAATGGCGAAGGCGAACATCCCGCGCAGGCGCTGCACGCACGCGGTGCCGTACTCCTCGTAGGCGTGCAGGATCACCTCCACGTCGGTGCGGGTGCGGAAGGTGTGGCCCTTGGCCTCCAGCTCGTCGCGCAGCTCGGGGCTGTTGTAGATCTCGCCGTTGCAGACCAGCTGCATGGTGCCGGTCTCGTTGGCGATGGGCTGCTTGCCGCCCGCGATGTCGATGATGCTCAGCCGGCGCTGGCCGAGGGAGAGCCCGTCCTCGTGGTGCTCGCCCTCGCCGTCCGGCCCGCGATGGGCCAGCGAATCCATCATGGCGGGCAGGACCTTGCGTCCGTCGCGCCCGACCACGCCCGCGATGCCGCACATGTGCGCCTCCCCGGAGTGTGACTGGCCCCGAAGGGCGGGACTCTACAGGTACCCTTCGGCCCGGTACCACTCGGCGGTGCGCTTGAGCCCCTCGGCGAGGCCGATCTTGGGCTTGTAGCCCAGGTCGCGCTTGGCCTTGTCGATCTTGAACGCCCGGTTCTGGCGGAACCAGTCCACCCGGCGCGGGAAGATCGGCGGGGCGATGCCGAACGGCTTGCACACCGTCTCGCAGACGTGCCCCGCGATCACCAGCGGCAGCACCGGGTAGTGCGGGATCTTCACGTCGATCCCCAGGGACTCGCCCACCATCCGCACCAGGTCGTTGATCTCGACGTACTCCTCGTCGGCGATCAGGTAGGCCTCGCCGTCCCCCTTGCCGGGCTCGGAGGCAAGCAGGAACGCGTCCACCAGGTTGTCGATGTAGAGCGGGTGGTAGAGGGTGTGGCCGTCGCCGAACATGGGGAACGTGCCCGACGCCACGCGCTTGTAGATCATGAAGAACCGCTCCGGGTCGCCGGGGCCGTAGATGGCCGCGGGGCGGATGGTCGTGGTCTTCATGCCCTTGGCGAAGTACTCCTGCACGAGGGGCTCGCCCATGTACTTCGAGCGCTGGTAGTAGTCGGCGGGCTGGATCGGGGCGTCCTCGCCGGCGGGGGGGTTGTCCACGTTGCCGTGGACGCCGCAGGTGCTGCAGTTGACGAACTTCTTCACGCCCTCCTTGAAGGCCGCCTCCAGGACGATCCGCGTGCCGTCGATGTTCACGTGGTCGTAGTGGGCGTTGTCCACGTTCAGCTCGCGGAAGGCGGCGGCGGTGTGGTGCACCACGTCCACGCCCTTCATGCACTCGGCCACCACCTCGGGGTCGGTGACGGAGCCCAGGACGACGCGGGCGCCCTTGTCGCGCAACTCGCCGGTCTTGAGGCCCTCCTTGTAGTCGAGGACCACCACGTCGTGGCCTTCCTCCAGCAGGCGCATGGACAGCGCCTTGCCGGTGATGCCCGTCCCCCCCGTCACCAGGAACCTCATGGAACGTCTCTCCGTACCGGTTGCCTACTCAAGTCCGCCCGCACCGGATCGTCCGGCACGGCCACGGGCCGCGGCGGTCGCCGCCCACTTCACTGCCCTGGAACTCCGCGTCTCGACGGGAAACCGCCTGTCGTGCCGCGGCGACCTGCATCCGGCCGCCGGCCACCCCCCCGGGTCTCCCGCGGGTCGCGCTCCGTCTCCCTCGTCGCCTTCACCTAGTCGGCCAACGCATAGAGGGAACATAAGGCGACCAGTTCCTCGGCCTCGCGCCGCTCGCTCCAGCCCAGCTCCCGCGCGACCGCCTGGGCGATCGCCGAACGCGTCGCCGGGTCGGGCAGGCCCGCGGTACCGGCCTCGGTGCGGCGGCGGACCACGTCGGTCAGGGACACCGCCATCTCCTCGCGGACCGCGTAGCGCGCAGCCGCCAACAACATAGCATCGGTGCCCCCGTTTTGTCCCGCGGCCCCGCCCGCCCCGCCGCCCGCCGGGGCCCGGAGCTTCAGCACCTCCCCGTAGCGGGTGCCGTGGTTCATGACCAGGGCGCGCAGCGCGTCCGGGGCCAGCCCGGCCCCGTCGCCGGCCGCCGCCCCCGCGACAAACCCGTTGAAATCACTGATATCTGCCCCGTCCAGCCGCTCCACGGCGGAGCGCCCCGGCGGCGGCGCCTTCGCCCCCCCACGCCGCACCACCCGGTCCACCACCCGCTCGGCCACGTGGCGCGCGGTGGTGAACTTGACCCCGACGACGCTGAACAGCCCGTCCGCCCCGCTCCGCCCGTGGTCGATCACCCGGTAGGCGTTCAAGAGGTCCACCCCGTCCTCGTCCGGTCGGTGCTCCCGCGCCGCGGGCAAGAGGCCGCCGGTCCAGAAGCGGACGTCCTCGGGGGTCAGGCCGGCGGACGGGAGGGCGCCGTTCACCTCGGCCACGAAGTCGGCCACCAGGCGCCGGGTGACCCGAAAATCCCCCGGCGCGCCGTGGTAGGGCCGGTGCATGGTGCCGATCAGGGTCACGTCCCGCCACGGCACCAGGAACAGGGCCTGGGGCTTCCCGCGCGGCCTGGCAACACCGTCCACGAAGGCCGTGGGGGCGTAGGCGGCGAAGGCGAATTCGGGACCCAGGCGCGGGACGACGAGGTTCATGGCGAGGGACCACGCCACGGGCGGCGTGACGGGCGTCCCGCCGAGGGCCGGCAGCTCGGCCACCCACGGCCCGGCGCAGTTGACCACCGCGTCCGCCCGGACCTCGAAGGCGTCCCCCGATAGGGCGTCCGTCGCCCGGATTCCCTTGGCCTTCCCCCCCTCCAGGATCAGGTCCGTGGCCGCCACGTAGTTGGCCGCCACCGCCCCCCGCGCCACGGCCGAGGCGATGAAGGCCAGGACCAGCCGGTCCGGGTTGTAGATCTGGCAGTCGTACCAGCACGCCGCCCCCGTCAGGCCGTCCGTGGACACCCCCGGCAGCAGCGCCTGGGCCTCCCTGCGCCCGTAGGTCCGGCCGCCGGGCAGGTGCTTCTGGGGGTCCGGCGGGCTCCGGTCGAAGCCGATCAGGTCCGTCATCCGCATGGCCACCGCCAGGGCCTCCCGGCCCCGGGTGCCGTGGCCGTAGGCGGGCAGGAGGCAGCGCAGGGGGTGGACCAGGTGGGGCGCCACGTGCATGAGGGTGCGGCGCTCCCGGATCGACTGGCGCATGCGGGGCAGGTCGGCGTGCTGCAGGTAGCGCAGGCCGCCGTGGGCGATCTTCAGGCTGTTGGAGGAGGTCCGGGCGCCGAAGTCGTCCCGCTCCACCAGGGCCACGGAGAGCCCCCGCAGGGTCGCCTCCCAGGCGGCGCAGGCGCCGTAGATCCCGCCCCCCACGACCACCACGTCGAAGGTCCGGTCGGCGAGGTCGGCCGGGTTGCGCTTCACGGCCGCTCTCCGGTCAGCGCGTCCGGCGGACGTGCTTGCGCAGGAACATCCGCCCCTGGCGCCGCAGGAACGTGGGCACCCCGTCGCGCCGCCCCACGAGCCGGGCGCGGGTGCCCGACGCGAGGGCCCGGCGGATCGCCTCGGCCGGGCGGCGCGGGTCCGCCGGGGCGTCCAGGACGAAGCCGTAGGTGCCCACCAGGGCCGACTCGTCGGCGAACGGGCACGGGTCCGACCCCGCCAGGACCGCCACTCCGAGCCGGTCCGCCAGGGCGAACAGGCGCGGCCGGCCCCAGAACACGGGCCGGCTGCGGTTGTCCCCCACGAACACCCGGGGCCCGGCGTAGCGCTTGAGCACCTGGGCGATGGTCCGCCCCCGTCCGGAGAGCCACTTGCCCACCCCCCACGCGAGCCCGGCCACCCCCGGCCCGGCGAGCACCCGGTCCATCACCTCGAAGATCGGCAGGCCGTCCGGGATCGTCTCCGCCGAGCCCACGGAGAGCACCTCGAGGTCCTCCCGGGTGACGATCTGGCGCCCCGCCACCAGGGTGCAGCGCGCCCCGTCCGCCTCCCGCACGACGTCGACGGAGACCGGCTCGTCCGTCGGCTCCAGCCGGTACCCGGCGGGCAGGGCCAGTTCGCCCGCCGTGAGGCGCCGGAAGTAGTCCGCCGACCCCGCCTCGGTCAGGAGCATCACCCGCCGCGGCGCCGGCTCCCCCGGACCCAGGCGGGTCAGGTTGCCGAACGCGGACCGCAGGAAGCCCTCGAAGTCGAAGCACTCGTACAGGTGGACATGCCCGTCTATTACATACCGCTCCGGCCGTTCGGCCTCCGCGGTGCCCGGCCCGGCCGTGTGGCTCACCTTTCGGCTCCCGTAGTCACGGCCCCCGGGCACAGGTGCCGGTCGTGCCACAGCTCGAAGACCATCAGGGCCCACAGCTTGTGGCTGTGGTTCTCCGTGCCGGCGAGGTGCTCGTCCATCAGGCGCTTGACGGTCGGCCAGCGCACCAGCCCCTGCTCGTTCACCCGGCGCTCCGTGAGCACGTCCTGCATCAGGGCGCGCATGTCGCCCTTGAGCCAGTTCTTCACCGGGATGCTGAAGCCCTCCTTGGCCCGCCCCGTGATCCGGGCCGGCAGCAGGTCCGCCATGGCGCGCTTGAGGATGTACTTGCCGGTCCGGCCCCTCAGCTTCAGCTCGTCCGGCAGGGAGAGGGCGAACTCCACCAGGCGGTAGTCCAGGAACGGGCTGCGCACCTCGAGGGACGTGGCCATGGACATCCGGTCCACCTTCACCAGGATGTCGTCGGTCATGTAGGTCTTGATGTCCACGTACATCGACCGGCTCGCCGGGCCGTACCGCCCGGCCGCGAAGTAGGGCCGGATCGCGTCCGCGGCGCCCGACTCCACCGTGGCCGCCAGCTCGGGCGTGAACAGGTCCCCCAGCTCGCCCTCGGTCCAGAAGGTCATCCAGCGCACGTGGGAGAGGTCCTCCGGGTGGGCGAAGCCCTCGGTGAAGCGCTTGAGCTTGTTGATGTAGCCCTTCTTCTTGTCCGTGGGCCGCACCGCCGCCAGGGTCCGGCGCAGGGGGCCGCCCAACAGCCCGACCCCGGTCCTGCGGGCCAGGCGGTCGGCCTGGTAGGTCTCGTAGCCGCCGAACAGCTCGTCGCCGCCGTCGCCCGACAGGGCCACGGTCACGTGGCGCCGGGTCAGCTCGGACAGGACGTAGGTCGGGAAGATCGAGAAGTCCCCGATCGGGTCGTCCAAAAACGTGACCAGGTGGTCCACCAGGTTGAGCACGTCCGGCGCCACCTGGAACTCCTGGTGGTCCGTGCCGAAGCGGTCGGCGATCTCGCGGGCGTAGCCGGTCTCGTCGTAGGTCCGGTCCGAGAAGCCGATGGAGAACGTCCGCACGGGCACCGACGACAGGCCGCTCATGAGCGCCACCACGCTGCTCGAGTCGATCCCGCCGGACAGGAACGCCCCCAGCGGCACGTCGCTGATCATGCGCATCCGGGTCGCGTCGGTCAGGAGCGCGCGCAGCTCGTGGGCCAGGTCGTCCTCGGTCCTGGACGCCGGCTGCTGGGGCACGGCCACCGGGTCCCAGTAGGGGGCGGTCTCGAACGACCCGTCCGCGCCCACCTCCACCGTGTAGCCCGGCATGACCTTGCGGATGCCCGCAAAGAGCGTGCGCGGCGCGGGGACGTATTCCAGGGCCAGGTAGTGGGCGAAGGCGGTGCCGTCCAGCTCGCGCTCGATCCCGTCGTCCTGGAGCAGGGTCTTGATCTCGGACCCGAAGGTGAAGGCCCCCGGGCCCAGGTGGTAGTAGAGCGGCTTGACCCCCAGGCGGTCACGCGCCAGGAACAGGCGCTGCCGCCCGGTGTCCCAGATGGCGAAGGCGAACATGCCGTTCAGCCGGTCCACCACCGCGCGGCCGTACTCCTCGTAGCCGTGGACGATGGTCTCCGTGTCGGAGTTCGTCTTGAAGGTGTGGCCCTTGGCGATCAGCTCGTCGCGCAGGGGCTGGAAGTTGTAGATCTCGCCGTTGAAGACGATGGCGAGGGTGCCGGTTTCGTTGTAGATCGGCTGGGAGCCGGAGACCAGGTCGATCACCTTCAGGCGGCGCATGCCCATGGCCACCGGGCCGGAGCGGAACTGGCCCTCCTCGTCCGGGCCCCGGTGGCGGATCGTGGCGCACATGCGCTCCACCAGCCCGGCGGCGGGCGCGGTCCCGTCGAACCGCAGCTGCCCGCAGATCCCGCACATCGCTCAGGCCTTCGCGCCCGGCGTCCCCAGGGCCATGCCGTAGACCCGGTTCACCTTGTCCAGGTAGGAGGCGTAGCTGTACTCCCGCTCCGCCTTCGCCCGGGCCCCCGCCACCACCCGCGCCACCCGCTCGGTGTCGGTCAGGGCGGCGATGATCCCCTCGGCGAAGTCCGCCGGCTCGGGGGCCGTGAGGATGGCCGTGTCGTCGTCCAGCACCTGGGTGTGGGTGTAGAGCCGGGTGGCCACCACGGGCCGGTCCGAGCGCAGGAACGAATAGATCTTGAGGGGCGTGTTGGTGCCCGACTTGCGGGGCGAGACCAGCACGTCCGACAGGGCCACGAACGCCGCCACGTGCTGGGGCGGCACCGAGCCCACGAACTGGAAGTTGTCCGCCACCTCCGCCGCCTTCACCTGGGCCTGGAGGGCCGCCACCTGGGCGGGGCTGCCCCCCACGATGAGGAAGCGCACGTCCGGCACCTTGGCGACGACCTCGCGCGCGCCGTCCACGAGCAGGTCCAGCCCCTGGTAGGCCTCCAACGTGCCCGCGTAGAGGACCGTCTTGCGCTTGGGGTCCTTCCACCGCTCCGCGATCCTTCGCTCCCCCTCCGGGTCCGGGCCGAAGGCGGTCAGGCTGTCGACGTAGTTCTCGATCATCACCTGGGGCAGGTCCGGGTGCGTGGCCCGCACCTGGTCGTGCAGGTCGTCGCAGATCGTGATGACCGCGTCGCTCCGGTTCAGGGTCAGGCGCTCCAGGAGGCGGAAGGTGCCCACGACCGGGGGCACGTTCAGGAAGCTGAAGTTCCCAAACTGCTGGGGAAGGCTCGAGTGCATGTCGTACAGGTGCGGCACCCGGAACAGGTACGAGAGCAGGGCGTAGAAGATCCCCCCCTCCTCGTGGGTGTGGACCAGGTCGTAGCGGTTCTTCGCCAGGTACCCCACGGTCATGAGGAACAGCCCCAGGTCGAGGGGCAGCTTCTTCCAGCTCGGCCCGATCCGCACGTTGCGGAACAGCGACCTCCCCGGGCTGCGGTGGACCGTCACCCCGTCGATCGGGGGGGAGTCCCCGATCGGGTAGGTCAGCAGGTCCACCCGGGCCCCCAGCTTCCCCAAGGCCACGCAGCGGTGATAGACGCTGATGGGCGTCCCCCGCGGCTGGAAGAACGGCTGCGGGGCGATCATCAGCACCCGCTTGCCCGCCAGGGGCTTGTCGTCCGTAGGGGCGGCCGCGGGCGCGGGTCCCCCGCCCGGTGCCGGCTCGGTGTGGTTCACGGTGTCCTTCATCCCGTCATCCTCAGGCATGCCCATTGGGCGCACACCCGCCCGACACCCGCCCGCCCGCTTGCGCCCGGACCTCGGCCAAGAGGCCGTCCAGGCGCATGAGGCTCCGCTCCCACGTATAGGCCCGCTCCACCCAGGCGCGGGCCGCCTTGCCCACCGCCCGCCGCCGGTCCCCGCCCCGCTCCCCCAGCAGGTCGGCGCAGGCCCGGGCGAAATCCTCCACCCCCTCGGCCACCACCACCTCGTCCCCGGGGGCGGCGGCGATGCCCTCCAGCCCCAGGGGCGTGGTGACCACGGCCTTCGCCATGGCCATGGCCTCCACCACCTTGTTCTGCACCCCGCGCCCGAAGCGCATGGGGGTGACGACGAGGTCGGCGGCCTCCAGATAGGGTCGCACGTCCGGCACCCGTCCCGTCACCCTGATCCCCCGTCCGGGGTCCGCGAGCCGCCGCACGGCCGGTACCGGGGACGAGCCGACGATATGGAACTCCGCCCCGGGCACGGCCGCCCGGATTTTTGGGAAAACCTCATCCGCGAACCAGCATACGGCGTCCACGTTGGGCCAGTAGTCCATGGCCCCGGTGAAGACGAGCGCGGGCCCCCCGCCCAAGGGCGCGGCGGGCGTATCGCCGGGCCGGAAGTAGTCCAGGTCCACGCCGTTGGGCACCGCGTCGATCCGGGCCCCGGGGGCCCATTCGCGCAGGAGGGCCGCCTCCCCCTCGGAGACCAGCAGGACCCGATCGCACCAGCCCGCCGCCCGGCGCTCGAAGGCCGCCAGGGTCCGCGCCTCCCGCCGGTACAGCCAGCCCAGCGGGCCCGTGAAGCGCTCGCCGTACTGGCGCCACTTCTCCGAGTCCACGTCCACGAAGTCCACCACCAGCGGCGGCCGCGCTCCCGGCCGGCGTCCCCCCACGTAGCCCGCCATCACCGACGAGTAGCCGAAGACCAGGTCAATGCCCCCCCCGGCGAGGAGGGCGTCCACTTGGGTCCGGAGGCGCCGGGAGCCGAAGTAGGCCAGGCTCATGGCCTCCCCCGTGGCCAGATTGGCCAGGCTCGCGAGGCGCTTCAGGCGGCGGTTCAGGGGCACGGCCGTGACGCTCGCGCACATCGCCTCCAGCCTGGGGATGTGGCGGGCGTCGGCGGGGTCGTCCATCAGGCAGCACAGGTGGACCTCACCGTGCGCGCAGAGGTGCTTCAGGAAGTGGTACGAGCGGATCTTGTCCCCCTTGTCGGGGGGATAGGGGATCCGGTGCGAGAGGAACAGGGTGCTCAACGGGTGTGAACCTTGCGCCGCCGGCCGCGGGCGGCGCCACGCCTAAGGGAAGTAGCGGATCGCCCACCCCCCCAGCCGGGCCACGAGCGGCACCGGGAGGCGCCGCCAGAGGCGGGTCGGCAGGTCCAGCGCCGGGTTGTCGGGGCGCACGTCGGCCGGCGCCGCCTTGGCCACCGGCATGACCTGGTAGTGCAGGGGGCTCGGCTCGAAGCCCTGGTGCACCTTGAAGCGGTAAGCGCCGGTCCCCTCCCGGGAGCGGCCGAAGTCGAACCGCCGCACCCCCCGCTTGGCCACGGCGTGCTCCATCAGGCGCACGTACATCAGGTTCGAGACCTGGGCGTCGCGGAACGCCGGGTCCGTCCCCGAGTAATAGGGAAATACCGTGTCGCCGAAGTACAGGCTCAGCACCGCCGCCGCGGGCTTGCCGCCCACCTCCATCACGAGCAGGTCCGCCGCCTCGCCGTACCGGCCGGCCTCGCCAAAGTGCCGAAGAATCGCCTCGAAGAACGCCCGGGGGTAGGCCGGCGAGCCCAGCTCGCGCTTGTTGAGCACGAACAGCCGGTGCAGGAGCGGGGCCGCGTCGATGTCCCGCACCTGGCCCGTCACCCGGAACTTGTCGCGCGCCTTGCGGGCCGCGGCCCGGGCCTTGCGGGGAAGCAGGTCCAGGCACCCATTCGGGTCCTCCGGCAGGTCCTTCACGAAGGTCACGTAGCCGCCCTTGGCCGGAAGGTCGAAGGGGCTCGGGTCGCGATTGCGCAGCTCCACCGCGTCGGCGCGTGTCCGCTCCGCCAGCGCCCGGGCGTCGTCCAGGAGGGCGTTCGCCGCCGCGTCCGTGGCCGCCAGGACGCCCCCGTACACCGCGTGGGGCGTGGAGACGAGGACGTGGGACCACGGCGTCCTCACCTCCATGAGGGGCAGGAGGCCCGCCACCGCGTCCCCGTCCAGCGCGACCAGGGTCCGGTCCGTGTAGCGCGGGAAGATCTCCGCCACGGCCCGGCGCCAGGCCGCCAGGTGGAACGGCGTCCCGGCCGGGTGGGCGCGGACGAAGGCGTCCAGGCGGTCGGCGTCGTCCGGAGCCGCCGGGCGGACCGAAGTCATTCCCCGGCGCCCCCCCGCGCCCCGGCCGGCACGGCCTCGGCGGGCTCCTCGCGCCCCCCGTGGAAGATCGGCAGGTCGCGCATGGGGGCGAACGGGAAGGCGCGGATCAAGCGGTCCAGGGTGCCGTACAGGCGCCCGATGCCGCCGTAGTGGCGCAGGCGCGTCACCGGGCCCACGGGCTGGACCGGCTGGCCCTCGTCGATCTCCCACGGGTGCAGGTAGGTGATGACCGGGCGCCCGAAGCGCTCGTTGAGGCGCCGGACGGCCCAGTGGGTGAACCCCGCGGGAAAGTGCCGCAGGTAGCCGCCGCCCCCGATCGGGACGTTGCCGCCCAGGAGCGGCAGCACCGACATGGGCACCTCGATCACGCCGTCCCCCTTCCAGCGGTGGGGCGTCAGGGTGATGCCGGGGGTGCCGTAGCGGTCGTGGCGGATGGGGTACATGCTGGAGTCGTAGCGGTACCCCTCCTCCGCCAGCACGTCCATGGCCCAGAAGGTGCTGGGCACGATGCTGAAGCTGGCCGCCCGGAAGCCCAGGACCGGCTCGCCGGTCAGGTCCTCCAGGGTGCGGCGGGTGCGCCCCACGTCGTCCCGGAACTCCTCCGGGGTCATGTGGTACACGAGCCGGTGCCGGTGGCC
This sequence comes from uncultured Nitrospirales bacterium, assembly GCA_964528115.1. Lineage (GTDB taxonomy): Bacteria > Nitrospirota > JACRHL01 > JACRHL01 > JACRHL01 > CAZGRJ01. Next base: position 13,255 of record CAZGRJ010000004.1, on the reverse strand, counting down.
GTGGCTCGCCACCTCGTGGCCGCGGCGGTGGATCTCCTTGATGAGCCCGGGGCAGTGCTCGGCGATCCACCCCAGGGTGAAGAAGGTCGCCTTCACCCCGGCCTCGTCGAACAGGTCCAGGATGCGCCGGGTGTTGTCCTCCACGCGCAGCTCGTAGCGGTCCCACGCGGCGTAGGGGATGTGGTCCTCGAACGCGGAGACCTGGAAGTAGTCCTCCACGTCCACGCTGAGGGCGTTGACGACCGCCACTACCGGCTCCCCATGCCGAGCATCACCACCCTGAGGGTCTCGATGGCGATCAGGGCGTCCAGGGTCAGGGAGATGTTCTTGATGTAGTACAGGTCGTGCTCCAGCTTCTCCCGGTGCTCCTTGAGCGTGGCGCCGTAAGGGTATCGAATCTGGGCCCAGCCCGTGATCCCGGGCCGGATGACCGTGCGCAGGTAGTAGTAGGGGATCTTCTCCTGCAGCTCGGCCACGAACTCGGGGCGCTCGGGCCGGGGCCCCACGAACGCCATCTCGCCCCGGATCACGTTGATCAGCTGGGGCAGCTCGTCGATCCGGCTGCGGCGCAGGAAGCGTCCCACCCGGGTCACGCGCGGGTCGGCCGTCTCGGCGAACCGGGCCCCCTCGGCCTCGGCGTCCACGCGCATGGTGCGGAACTTCAGGATCTCGAACTCCTCCCCCGCCCGCCCCACGCGTTTCTGGCGGAACAGCACCGGCCCCGCCGAGTCCAGCCGCACCGCCGCCGCCGCCAGGAGCATGAACGGCGAGGCGAGCACCAGCAGGAACAGGGCGAACAGCAGGTCCGGCATGAACTTGATCCGCTGGTACACCGTGATGCGCCGGAAGCCCTCCGAGAACACCAGGGTGCTGGGCGGCAGGCCCGCCACCGGCACCCGGCCGGTGACCCGCTCGACGAAGCTGGACTGGTTGTCCACGTTGACCCCGTGCAGCTTCAGGTAGAGCAGGTCCTGCAGGGGCAGGCGGCCGCGGCGCTCGCGCATGGCGACGATGAGGGTGTCCACGTCGTGCTTGACGACGATGTCCCGCAGCTCCTCCAGGGGGCCCAGGACCGGCGGGCAGCCCTCGGCCGGCTCGCCCTCGCCGCTCAGGACGCATCCCACCACGCGGTAGTCCCGGGAGTGGGCCAGGCGCCCTCCCACGTCCAACACCTCCTCCGGCTCCCCCAGGATGGCCACCCGCTGCAGCAGGGCGTCCTGCCGGGCCGCCCACAGGTAGGCCATGCGCGTGGCCCAGAGGAGCTGGGGCAGGATGATCATGTTGATCAGGAAGATGCCGCGCCCCACGGACAGGTCCGGGATCAGGTAGTAGCAGCCGAACAAGAGGGCCGAGGCGATGGCCACCGACTGGGCCACCTCCACGTACAGCCGCTTGGGGGAGTGGGAGCCGCGCAGGTCGTAGAGGTCGTGGTAGTAGAGCACCACCATGTGCACGGCGATGATGAACAGGATCGGGTAGCGCAGCCCGTCCGCGGCGAAGGAGAACGAGAACGGCTTCCCCAGCCGGAGCCAGACGGCGGTGGCGGTGGCGCCCGCGACCACCACCACGTCCAGCAGGATCAGGGACAGGGCCTTGCCCTGCATGTACTTGTCTACGAAGTAACGCACGCGGCGCTCCTCGTCTGGTGGCGAGGAGGGGTCAGTAGGTGTACCCGGGGTAACCCTCCCCGAATGTGGACACCCCGTTCAGGATCACGCCGGCCACGCGCTCGCGGATGCCCCCTTCCAACGCGTGCCGGACCTGCGAGCGGTCGGTCGCGTCGGCCCGGATCACCAGGAGCAGGTGGTCCACCCACTCCACCACCAGCCCCATGTCGGCCGACGGCAGGAGGGGCGGGCAGTCCACCACGATGTGGTCGAAGCGCTCCCGCACCCGCACCAGCTGCTGGCGGAACACGGCCGAGCCCAGAAAGTGGGTCGAGCGCTCCGACTCGGTGCGGCCCGCCACCAGGGTCAGGAGGTTCGGCACGTCGGTGGTGCACAGGGCGTCCTCGACGCTGAGCTGACCCTTGGCGCACTCCACGAAGCCCATGAGCGACGGCTGGCGGCGGCTCAGGGTCGGGCGGCGCAGGTCGGCCTCGATCAACAGCACCCGGTGCAGGAAGTCCCGCGCCAGGGCCGCCGCCAGGTTCACGGCGGAGAGGGTCTTGCCCTCGCCCTCCAGGGCGCTGGTGACGGCCACCACCCGGGCGGGTCCGCGGCCGGCGTCGCCGGTGACGCGCCGCAGGCGCGTGCACAGCACGCGGAACTGCTCGGTGTCGGAGGGGTTGGTCAGGAGCCACCGGCCCAGGCGCACCTCGGGCCGGGTGGGGCCGCGCGACTGGGGATGGACGATGAGGCTACGATCCATGGCCCGTCCCCGTTATCTTCATGCGCGGGACCACCGTGAAGACCGGCAGCCCCAGGATGGCCGACACGTCCTGCGAGGTGCGGAAGCGCGGGCGCAGCAGGTCCAGGCCGATGACCAGGGCCACCCCCCCGCCGAATCCGCCCACCAGGCCCATGAGGAGCAGGAGCCTGCGGTTCGGGCTGACCGGGCTGACCGGCAGGTTGGCGGGGTCGATCACCCGGAACTGCTCGCCCTTCTGGCGCGCCTCCAGGTTCTCGGCCAGCTTGGCGCTCAGCTGCTTCTCCAGGAGCGACTGGTAGTTGCCCTGCATGCTGGTGTAGTCGCGCTGGAGCTTCTGGAGCTCCTGCTCCACCTTGGGGGTGGCCTCCACCCGCGCCTGGTACTCCTTGAAGTCCGCCTCCAGCCGCTCGCGCTTGCCCTTGCGGGCGATGGTCTCCTCGTCGATCTGCTTGATCTGGCGGTTTAAGTCCGCGATCACCGGGTAGGTGCCCGTGTCCTGCTCCTCCTGCACCGGCGGCCCCGCCTCCTCCATCTTCTGCTTGATCTCCGCGATCTCGGCCTTCACGGAGACCACCTCGGGGTAGGCGTCGGTGTACTTGACGCTCAGCTCGTTGAGCCGCGCCTGGGCCCGGGCCAGCTGCTGGGCCAGGGGGTCGGAGGTGTTCAGGGCCACCTGGGCGTCCTCCCCCAGGCTCGCCAGCTGCTCCTGGACCGAGACGATCTGGCGCTGGAGGAACTGGCGCTGCTGGGCCAGGGTGTTGATGGCCTCGTCGCTGTGCTGGAGGTCGAGCTGAATGCGGTCGAGGGTGCGCAGGTTGGGGTCCAGCTGCTCCGGCAGGCGGCCCAGGTTCTTGGCCCGGAAGGCCTGCACCTCGCTCTCCTTCTTCTCCAGGGCGTGGCGGGCCTCGTCGAGCTGGGTATCCAGGAACTGGGTGGTGCCGGAAACCAGGGCCTCGCGGATCTTGAGGTTCTCCGAGATGAACATGCCCGCCATGGCGTTGGTCACCCGCATGACCACCACCGGGTCGTAACCCTCGTAGGCCACCGAGAAGGCTTGATTTCCCACCACCTTGATCCGCACCCGGTCGCGGAACCGGTTGATGGCGCTCTCCATGGAGGGGGCCGCGTCCGGGTCGCGCACCCAGCCGAGCTTCCGGGCCCAGTCGTGCACCCACGGCACCCCGTCCAGCCCCAGGCGCTGGAGGATGCGCTCCTTGACCGGGGGCTCGTCGAGCAGGTCGTACTCCTCGATCACCTGGCTGATCTGGGTACGGCTCAGGATCTGCTGGGTGATCGTCTTGAGCCGCTCCTGCATGCCCTCGGTGACCGTGGAGCGGACGTAGGCCTCCGGGATCTTCTGGCGCTCCACCAGGATCATGGTGGACGACTGGTACATGTTGGGCAGCACGTAGGCGATGCCCGCGGCGGCGGCCATCACCAGGGCCCAGACGCCGAGCACCCAGAACCGGCCGCGCCAGACCACCAGGAGGTGGCGCTTGATCTGGTCGAACTCGCGTCCGCTCTCCGATCCCGTCGCCGTGCCGTGTCCGCTGCCGGTTGCCATGGTACCTAAAGGATGCCTGAGCGCTACTCGAACTGCCAGTTGAGCGCCAAAAGAACCGTGTCGCCGTACCGGTGCCGCACGTTGCCGGTGTCCTCCTCGCGCCAGCGCAGCTTGGCGCGCTCGTACCCGATGCTGGCGAACACGGTGGGCGTGAGCTGGGCCGCCTGCTGGGCCAGGAACGAGTACTGCCGGGTGCGGTTCGAGATCGCCGCCGACACGTTCGCCCGGCGCGGATATTTCGTGACCTGCGTGGGCCGGACCCCGAACCCTGCAAAGTGGACCCGGCTGATGGCCACCTCCCCCAAAGTGACCACGGAGTACTTCGTGCTGTAGTTCGCGCTGTAGCTCAGCACCCGCCGCCGCAGGAATCCCTCGGCGGCCGCCGACGCGCCGTAGGTCTTCCGGTCGGTCCGGTAGGTGACGCCGGGGGCGAGGCGCCAGCCGGACCGGTAGCGGCTCTGGGACAGGGAGGCGTCGAGGCCGTAGGTCTTCAAGTTCTTGTTGGGACCGCGCACCACGCGGCCGTGGGAAACGCCCACGCCGGCGCGGCCGGAGCGCACCTGGGAGTAGTACTCCCCGGTCATCCCCAGGGTGGCCGAGTCGGGGACCACGTCGCTGTTGTAGCGGTTGTCCTTCACGTTCCAGCCCACACGATAGCCGCTGAAGGGGCTCAGCTCGTCCTCGTAGATGAGCCCGTAGGTGAATGCGTATCCCGACCGGTCCTCACGGATATTGACCAAATTTCCGGCAGTAAGCAAGTCCGAACCGAGCCGGTCCGCCGTCCCGGAGGTTCCCGCGGCCGGCGTGGTGGAGGGGGAATTGGGGATCTGGGAAGCGGGGGTGTCGATGGGCGGCAGGGACGGGTTGACGACCAGGTTCGAGATGACCGTCAGCCGCCCGCTCCCGGTCAGGCGCCGCAGCCAGCGGTCGGCGTCCAGGCGCAGGTGCACGGCCTGGTCGATGTAGTCCAGCTCCGGGTGGCTGCGCAGCTGGACCGCCGTCACCCGGTAGGTCACCTCCAGGTGCAGATAGGGGTTGTCGTAGGCCACCTTGGTCCCGAGCGACTCCCGGCCCTGGACGTCCTCCAGCCGGGGGTCGGCCGCCTCCACGTCCACCACCCGCAGGTAGGCCCCGCCCAGGCCGACATCGGCGTCCAGGGCCAGGCTTCCGGCGGCCCGGCCCGCGGCCGGCAGTGCCAGGGACAGGGATATGCAGACGACGGCGGCGGTCCACTTCCGGGTCACTTCGTCCCGATCACTTCAATATGACCGTGTCGCCGGGCCACAGCACCAGGTTGTAGGGCCGGTCCTCGGCCTTGTCCGAGCTGAGCAGGCGGTAGTTGATGCGCAGGACGTGCTCCCTGCCCGTGCCCCGGTCGGCGCGCAGGACCACGATCTCGTCGGAGGCGAAGGGCGTGGGCCCGCCCGCCAGGGCGATGGCCTGGAGCAGGGTGGTGAAGTTGCGCACCTGCACCATGCCCGGGTGCTGCACCTCGCCCAACAGGAAGATGCGGTAGCTGTTGATCTCGGCGATGCTCACGTCCACCTGGGGCGAGGCCTTGTACTGCTTGAGCAGCTTCTCGACCTCGTCGGAGATCTGCGGGGCGCTCTTGCCGGCCACCAGCACGTCCCCCACCACGGGCAGGGAGATGATGCCGTCGGGCCTCACCGTGACCACCTTGGAGAGCGCGTTGTCGCCCCACACATGAATCTCCAGGACGTCCTCCGGCCCCACCTGGTACTCGGTGAGGAAATTGTCGTTCTTGCCGGCCGCGGCGATCTCGTCCAGGTAGGCCCGGGTCTCGGGGTCCACCCGGACGGGCAGGAAGCCGCAACCCGATCCCGCCACCACGAGCACCCCGAGAAGGACGGCGCCGATCCCTACGCATGTCTTCGACATTCCGCCTTCCACGCACCCCGTCCTGGGGGGCGCCCGTTAGGGGTTTCGCCTAATTAAGCAGGGGTTGCCCATCCTGGCAACCCCGCGATCGGGGGAAAATCGGAGCCCGGCCGCGCCGTTCCGGCCCGCGCGCGCCGTGGGGCCCGGATGCGGACCGGCCGTGGCTCCCGGATGGCGGTGATTCCCCTCCCCTCGCATCGGAGTCCGCATGAGCGGCGTTTAGTGTACCGGGTTTGCCGGGGGCAAGGAAGCGGGCCGAATTGCCGCCCCCTAAGGCTTGGGCTACAATCGCCCGGCCTTGGACGCCACGGCCGGCTTCTCCTCCCCCCACCGCCGCGTGCCCCGGATCGGGGCCCCGGCCCCGACCCTTTGCCTGGTCCTGTGCGTTGCCTTGACCTTGGCCGCCTGCGCGGCGGCGCCGGGGGGGCGCGCGCTGGACCGGGGGGACCGGGCCCTGGCGGCGGGCGACCCGGGCCAGGCCGAGGCCCTGTTCCGGTCCGCCGCCGACGCTCCGGAAGCCGCCCCGGCCACGGTGGCCGCGGCGAAGGCGGGCCTCGGCGTGGCCCTGGCGCGCCAGGGGCGCTGGGGCGAGGCGGCCGAGGCGCTGGAGGCGGCCGAGGCCGAGGGTTCCGCCCCGGCCGCCGTGCTGTTCGACTTGGGGGTGGCCTATCGCCACCTGGGCCGCTACGACGACGCCCGGGCCGCCTACGAGAAGGCCCTGAAGGCGGCCCCGGGGGACCTGGAGACCGCCTACAACCTCGGTATCCTGTACGAGCTGTACCTCAACCAACCGGGCCCGGCGCTCGCGGCCTACCGGCGCTACGTCGCCGGCGGAGGCCCCGAGGCCGCCCGCGTGAGCCGCTGGATCGAGGCGCTTGAGAGCCGCCAGCGGGCCCAAGGAGGCAACCTCCCGTGATCGAGACCTTCATCTCCTTCTTTCAGGCGGGCGGGGTGTTCATGTACCTGATCCTGTTCATCCTCGCCCTCGGCACCGCCATCGTCCTGGACCGCTGGTTCTTCATCCTGCGCGCCAAGGTCAACGGCCAGGCCCTGTGGGAAAAGGTCCAGGGCCACATGGAGGGGGGCCGGATCAACGAGGCCCGCGAGGTCTGCGCCGCCGGGCGCTCGCCCCTGCACCGGGTGCTCCGCTCGGGCGTGGAGGCCATGGCCCGGGCCGACGACCGGGAGGACGTGGAGAACGCGATCGAGGAGTCCATGATGGAGATCATGCCCCGCCTCGAGAGCCGCCTCCACTACCTGCCCACCCTGGCCAACGTCGCCACCCTGCTGGGCCTTTTGGGCACCATCATGGGCCTGATCGACGCCTTCACCTCCGTGTCCGTGGCCGACCCGTCCCAGAAGGCCGCCCTGCTCTCGCGGGGAATCTCCCTGGCCATGACCACCACCGCCTTCGGCCTCATGACGGCGATCCCGCTCATGCTGCTCTACTCCGCCCTGCACGCCCGGACCAACGTCCTGATCGACGCCCTGGACGAGTTCGCCTTCAAGCTCATCAACCTGCTGTCGGCCCTGCACCGCAAGGCCGCCCGCCGATGAAGCCGCGGGTGCGCGGCCAGCGCCGCCGGGCCCACATCGCGGGCCGGGGCGACCTGGACATCACGGCGTTCCTCAACCTGATGGTGGTCCTCCTGCCGTTCCTGCTGACCACGGCGGTCTTCTCGCGCCTGGCCGTGATCGGCGTGGACGTCCCGACGCCCGCGCCCGAAACCACCGTCGCCCCGCCGCCGCCCCCGGACCCGAACCGCTACTCCCTGGCCCTGCGCCTGGAGGACGACGCGGTCGTCGTCCGCTCCGGCAGGGAGCCCGAGGTCACCATCCCGCGCGCGCCCGACGGCACCTACGACACGGCCCGCCTGGGCGAGGTCCTCGCCGCCGTGAAGGCCGCCCACCCGGCCCACGACGCCGCCGACGTCTACGCCCGCCCCGACACGCCCTACAAGGAGCTGGTCGCCGTCATGGACGCGGTCTCCTACCGCCCCGAGGGGGGCCCGCTGTTCGCCGACGTGCGCTTAGGCGAGATCACCCGGTGAGGCGCGACTACCAGTACCGCCGCATGCGCGGCCGCACCCGGGCGCGGGCCGGGGTCCCGGGGATGAACCTCATCCCCCTCCTGGACATCTTCACGATTCTCCTGCTCTTCTTCCTGGTGCAGGCCGGGGACCCGAGCGAGACCCTCCCGGTCCTGGAGCACCTGCGCCTGCCCTTCTCCGAGGCCAAGCAGCCGCCCCACCGCGACCTGGTGGTGGGCATCGAGCCCGGGCGCATCACCCTGGAGGGGCGCCAGGTGGCCACGGTGGACGAGGTCCTCTCGGCCGACACGGACCTGGTCCCCGGCCTCGCCACGGCCCTGGAGGGCTACGTGAGCGAGGCCGTGCGGGCCGCCCGGGCCCAAGGGGACGAATCCGGCGCGCGCATGGCGGGCGAGGTGACGATCATGGGCGACCGGGACATCCCCTTCCGGGTCCTCAAGCGCGTGATGTACACCTGCGCCAGCCGCTACTTCGGCCACATCTCCCTGGCCGTGCAGCCGCCGGAGAA
>CAZGRJ010000004.1:0-4763 GCA_964528115.1 uncultured Nitrospirales bacterium | reverse complement strand
TAGGATCGGCCGCCGCCGCGGCCCGTGGGCGCGGCGCCACCACGCCCCGTGTTCAACTACCTGCGCATCCTCCGGGAGGACCGGGACATCCTGGTCTCCTTCCTGGCGATCCTTGTGGGCCTGGCCACGGGGTTCTCCGTGGTCCTGTTCGTGTGGATGATCCAGGCGGTGCAGACCCTCATGCTGGGCCCGGGCGACCCGGTGCTCCTGGCGGAGGGGCGGCCCTGGTGGCAGCTCCTGCTCCTGCCCACGGCGGGCGGCTGCCTGGTGGCGCTCCTGTTCCCCTACATCCCCCACTCCATTCGCACCTACGGCGTGAGCGAGGTGATCGACGCCCTGCACAGCGAGCGCAAGCATCCCTTGAGCCCGCGCGCGGCGTTCTTCAAGCTGGGCGCCTCCAGCATCACGATCGGCTCGGGCGGCGCCCTGGGGCGCGAGGGCCCGAGCGTGGAGGTGGGGGCCGTGATCGGCGACTGGTTCTCGCGCCTGTTGCACATCCCGGCCGGGATGCAGCGCGAGATCAAGGTCATCATGATCGGCAGCGGCGCCGCCGCCGGCATCGCGGCGGTGTTCAACTCGCCGTTCGGGGGGGTGGCCTTCGCCATGGAGGTGATCCTCTCCGAGATGCACCTGCGCATCTCGAGCCCGATCTTCCTGGCCTCCGCCACGGGCGCCATCGTCTCGACCACCTTCATCGGCCCGGAGGTGGTCCACGTCCCCAGCTACCACTTCGTGTCGCTCTGGGAGTTCGGCACCTACGCCGGCCTGGCCCTGGTGGTGGCGGCGGTGGGCACGGGCTTCACCAACCTCCTGAGCGCCACCCGGCGGGGCTTCGACGTCCTGCCCGTGCCGGAGTGGCTCAAGCCGATCATCGGCGGGTCGATCGTGGGCGCCTTCCTGATCTTCTTCCCCCACGTCTACGGCACCGGGACCGAGGCCGTGGCCCACACCCTGAACGAGGAGTTCCCCTGGCAGATCCTGCTGGTGCTCGTGTTCGTGAAGATCATCGTCACCGCCGTGAGCCTGGGGAGCCGCGGCTTCGGCGGGCTGTTCGGCCCGGCCCTGTTCATGGGGGCCGTGACCGGCGGGGCCTACGGCGCCCTGGTGCACAAGCTGCTGCCGGCGGTCACGGGCAGCTCGGGGGCCTACGCGGTGGTGGGCATGGGGGCGGTGCTGGGCACCATCGCCCAGGCCCCCATCACGGCCACGATCATCATCTTCGACTTCACCCACGACTACCGCATGATCCTGCCGGTGGCCGTGGTGACCCTGATCTCCACGTTCCTGTCCGAGAAGACCCGGACCAAGTCGATTTACAGGGTGTCGGGCTAGGTCAGGCGCTGCCGGAAGCGGCGCGGACCAGGTCGCAGACCGTGGTGACCACGTCCTCGAGCGTCATGCCGGTGGTGTCGATCCGCACCGCGTCCGGGGCCTGGACCAGGGGCGCGAGGGTCCGGCCCCGGTCGGCGGCGTCGCGCTCGGCCACGGCCCTGAGGGTGTCGCCGGCGTCCTCCGCCTGACCCCTGGCGGCCAGCTCCGCGTGGCGGCGCCGGGCCCGCTCCTCGGGGTCGGCGTCCAGGAACACCTTCACCCGCGCGTCCGGGAAGACCACCGTCCCCACGTCGCGCCCGTCCATGACGATGCCGCCCTTCGCCCCCGCGTCCCGCTGGAGCCCCAGCAGGCGCGCACGCACGCTGGGTTGTGCGGAGACCGCCGAGGCCAGGGCCGAGACCGCCTCGCTGCGCAGGTCATCCGTCACGTCACGCCCGTCCAGCAGGACCCGGGTGGCGCCGTCCGGCCCCGCCTCCACGGCGATGTCCAGGGTCTCGCATAGGCGGGCCATGGCCGCGTCGTCGCGGGGGTCCACGCCGGCCGCGCGGGCCGCCAGGCCCACGGCCCGGTAGAGGGCCCCGGTGTCCAGGTAGAGGAGCCCCAAGCGCTTCGCCACCGCCCGGGCCACGGTGCTCTTGCCGGCGCCGGAGGGGCCGTCTATTGCAACGATTGGGGCGACTACTGGCAAGTGGGGGGGCGCCATGCCGGGGCCCTTTCCAGGCCCGTCAGGTGGGGGCATCCCCCTCCAGGCGGCGCACCGCGGCGAAGATGTCGTCCACCTCGACCTCGCGGCTGACGTAGCGCACGTGGGCCTCCTGCTCCTCCCGGAAGACCTTCACGTCCCCCACCCCCTTGAGGGCCGTGAGGACGGCCATCACCTGGTCGGCCGTGATGCCCTCGCTCAGGTTGAGGGGCACCACCACCTGGCGGTAGAAGATGGGCGCCCGCATCCCGCGCGCCACGAAGAGCCAGAGCAGGTTCGCCACCAGCAGGAAGATGAACAGGGCGCGGGGCCCGGAGTGCATGAGCAGCCCCCCGACCGCGCCGCCCACGAAGGGCCCCAGGAACTGGCAGGTGTTGAACACCCCCACCGCCGTCCCCCGGGCCCCGGCGGGCGAGAACTTCGTCACCAGGGACGGCATCACCGGCTCCAGCATGTTGAAGCCGATGAAGAACACGGTCAGCCCCGCGATCACGCCCACGGGCCCGTTCAGGCCGAGCAGGAAGACCACGGCGCTCAGGGCCAGGATGGCCACCGCCACGAGCACCACCTGGCGGATCTTGCCCTTCGCCTCCGCCAGGATCGTGGAGGGCACCATGATCGCGAAGCTCACCAGGATTACCGGCAGGTACACCATCCACAGCTTGCCGTGGGGCAGCCACTGGGCCAGGAGCCCCGGCACCGTGACGAACACGGCCGTCATGGACATGTGCAGGACGAACATCCCGAAGTTGAGCCGTTGCAGGTCGGGGTTCTTGAGGATCGGCCCCAGGTCGGCGAGGGTCAGCTCCATGTCGCGGTGGTGGCGCACCGCCGGGGGGGTCGGCACCGCCGCCCACAGGTACACGATGGCCGCCACCGACAGGCCCGCCACGATGAGGAAGATCGTGTCCACCCCCCAGGCCGCCCCGATGATGGGCCCGGCCACCATGCTGAAGGCGAAGGCCGTGGCGATGGAGCCTCCCAGCATGGCCATGGCGCGGGTGCGCACCTCCTCCCGGGTCAGGTCGGCCATCATGGCCGTGATGGCCGCCGCCACGGCGCCGCTCCCCTGGAGCATGCGGCCCGCGATCATGACGTGAATGGTGGCCGCCTTGGCGCACACCAGGCTGCCCAGGGCGAACAGGACCAGGCCGAAGGTGATCACCGGCTTGCGCCCCAGCCGGTCGCTCGCCATGCCGAAGGCCACCTGCAGCAGGGCCTGCGTCAGGCCGTAGGCCCCCAGGGCCAGGCCCACCAGGGCGGGATTGGCCCCCTTCAGGTGCTCGGCGTAGACGGCGAAGACCGGCAGGACGAGGAACAGCCCCAGCATCCGCAGGGCGAAGATGCCCGACAGGGACGTGGCGGCCCGCCGCTCGACGGGGTTCAGGCCGTTTTCGCGGGCCACGGGAAGCTCCTGGAGGTGGGTGACACGAGCATAAATTCCTTCGGGTGCGGGGGGCTGCCGGGGTTTGCCGGAGTCCTTGCCGGGCTCCTTGGGGGACCGGGCGGCCGCGGCCCGGCCCTCCGCCCCCCGGAGGTCCCGGCCGGCCACGGAGCCCGGCGCGTTCGGTTCAACGCGGGATTAAACCCCGCCTCCGGTGGGCTGTCAATCGCCGAAAACGCCCGCCCGGCCCCCTCCGCCACGGGGCCCCGGGGCCGCCTCCGGGGCCCCCCCGAGGCCCCTCCGGGCCCCGTCCCGCGCGGGTTTCCCGTGTTGACAGAAAGGCCATAAGACTGGTAATTTTTACCGATTATCCAATGGGATTTCCGGCCCCCTCCGCCCCCCTTTGTGGTGCCGGTCGGCCGGGTGGGGACGGCACGCCGGGGGTGCCCTCAGGAGACCGACGCAAGCAGTCATGCGTATCACGATCAACGGCAAGCCCGAGGAAGTGGAGGCCGGCTCCACCGTCGCGAGCCTCCTCGCGAAGCGCGAGGTGGAGCCCCGCATGGTCTCCGTGGAGCTCAACGGCCGGATCCTCGACCGGGAGGGCTTCGGCGACGCCAAGCTGTCCGAGGGCGACAAGCTGGAGCTGCTGTTCTTCATGGGCGGCGGCGCCGGCGACGCCATGGGGGCCGAGCTGTTCGACAACGTGGGCCGCATGGTGGGCGGCACGCCCCTGGTGCGGCTGAACCGCATCGTCGGGCCCGACCACGCCGAGATCCTGGCCAAGGTCGAGTACTTCAACCCCGGCGGCTCGGTGAAGGACCGCATCTGCGAGGGCATGCTCAACGCCGCCGAGCAGAGCGGTGCCCTGAAGCCCGGGGGCACGATCATCGAGCCCACCAGCGGCAACACCGGTATCGGCCTCGCCATGCTGGCCGCCGTGCGGGGCTACCGCCTGATCCTGGTAATGCCCGAGAGCATGAGCATGGAGCGGGCGAGCCTGCTGTCCGCCTACGGCTCCCAGCTCGTCCTGACCCCCGCGTGGGAGGGGATGCGGGGCGCCATCCGGGAGGCCCAGACGCTCCAGGAGCAGAACCCCGACTACTTCATGCCCAACCAGTTCGAGAACCCGGCCAACCCGGAGGCCCACCGCAGGAGCACCGGCCCCGAGATCCTCAAGGCCACCGAGGGCCGGGTGGACGCCTTCGTGGCCTCCGTGGGCACGGGCGGCACGATCACGGGCGTGGGCGAGGTCTTGAAGGCCCACAACCCGGAGACCCAGGTGATCGCCGTGGAGCCCGAAACCTCCGCCGTCCTGTCGGGCGAGGAGGCGGGCCCCCACAA
>CAZGRJ010000003.1:39449-51735 GCA_964528115.1 uncultured Nitrospirales bacterium | reverse complement strand
TCGATCCGGTACCCGGCGCTCAGGAAGAACGCCGAGGTGCGCTCGGTGTCCGCGGTCAGGTGGCGGGTGGACCACTCCCCGCTCGCCTCCACCTCGAACTGCACCCGGCGCACGGCCCGGTACTCCACGCGCAGGGCGGGGCTCGTGGTCCACTGGTCGCTGCCGTCGCGCTCGTCGCGGCGGAAGTCCAGGCCGACCCGCGGGTTGACCCGCCAGGCGTGGCCCAACGGGTACCGGGTGTTCAGGCTCGCCGACGAGGTGTTGCTGGTCTCGGTGTTCAGGTAGCGCAGGCCCACGATGGCGATGTCGCCGTCCGTGATGAGGCTGCTGCCGGTCAGGTCCGTCCTCACCGAGTAGGCGTGGGTCGCCGGGATCGGGTCCACGATCGTCGGGAAGCTCACGCCCTTCGTGGCCGTCCCGTCGGAGACGTTCACCTCGCCGCTCACCTGGAACTTGCCGTTGATGGGGGTGGTGGCCCCCAGGGTGGCGGAGCGCAGGGTGCTGGTCTGGTCCTCGGCCATCCGGCGGACCTGGGTCTCGGTGAGGCCCGTGGCGAGCAGGCCGTCCACCGAGTCCACGAGCGGCTGGCCGATGAGGGCGTTGCTGGTGGTCAGGACCGGGCTCTTGCGCTGGTCCAGGTTGAGGTTCCAGGTGGTGCCGGCGCCGGTGGTCCACGAGCCGACGAGCAGGAAGGTGTTCAGGGCCTCGAACAGGATGTCGTAGTCCACCAGCGTGAAGAACGACCGGGTGGGGCGGAAGTAGCGCAGCTCGCCGCCCACGGCCTCGCGGTCGGCGATGGAATCGACCTGCTGGGCGACGTAGAAGACGTTCATGTCGAACGCCTCGGCGAAGGTCCCCAGGTTGAGGGTGGCGCCGTAGACGATCTTGTCGGTCTGGACCCGCATGACCGTGGACGACTCCACCGGGAAGCCCCCCACCAGGCTCAGGGACGTGCGCGGCAGGACGCCGAGGTTCACCAATAATCCGTCGAATCGCCCCAGGACGCCGCCCGTGCTGCGCGACTGGCGCCCCAGGCGGGCCGACAGGTTGCTCGTGCGCCGGCTGGCCTCGGCGTAGAGGGAGCTGACGCGCCGGTCGTTGCCCGGGCCGTCCGCCAGCAGGTCGTAGGTGTAGCCGGCCGAGACGCGGGTGCGGACGTCCAGGCTGCCGGTGCGGCGGCGGGCGGTGAGGTCCAGGTCGGTGGCCAGCTCCGACTGCACAACGCGGGAGGTGCCCAGGGGGTCGGTGAAAGTGCTGCGCCGGTAGAACTGGGAGATGCCGCCGAAGGTGTCCCACCGGGCCGCCTCGGTCTCGGCCTTGGGGGCGCGGAGCTTTTCCGGCAGGGGCTCGCGGGCCGTGAGGAGCCCCGCCAGGCGCTGGCGCACCCGGTCGCTCGCCTCCCCTTCCGGGTACTGCTCCAGGTAGCGCTCGTACACCGCCTTGGCGTGGGCCACCTGGCCGTTGCGCTCGCGCGCGAGGCCGAGCAGCTCCAAGGCGTCGCGGGTGCGGGTGTGGCCGGGGTACTCCAGGACCTTGGTGTAGGTCCGGATCGCGTCGTTGTAGTGCCCCTCCGCCAGGGCCTGGCGGGCGGCCTCCATCAGCTCGTCCAGCCGTTCTTCGGAGATTGGCGCGGGGGCCGAAGGGGCCACTGGAGCCCGGGCGGCGGTGCCCAGTCGCAGGGCCGTGTCGGCGGAGGCGCTGCGCTCGGACCATGGCACCCGGGTCACCCAGTTGCCCGGGAAGAACGGCTCCAGCTCGGCCTGGTGGCGGGCCGCCTCGTTCGCCGTGGCGAAGAACCCGAGGCGCAGGCGGTACCACACCCGCCCGTCCCGCGTGTAGGAGGTCGTGTAGAGCCGGTGAGTGCGCAGGACGGCCAGGTCCGGGAGGGCGCCTGCGTCCGGGGGCCGGGTGGAGAGCGAAAGCTGGAGGGCGTACGGCAGGGCGACGTCCACCTGCGGGCCCGCCGCCTCCGCGCGGGGGGGCTCCTCCAGGGCCGAGAGGCCGAGCAGCAGGATGCCGATCAGCCGTGCGGGCAGGGATCGGGCGTGGCGATGGCGGCGCGGGAACATCGGGGGGTTCGGTTCGGGACGGCCGGGAAGCGGGCGAGGAAGAAGCCGGGCGGTCCTCCCCTACTCGACCCCGGGCGGCGGGTCCGCGTCCGGGTTCTTTGGGACGGTCACCACCAGGCTGCGGAAGTCCTTGCCCTGGCGGACCCAGAACGTGACCGGGTGGGAGAACAGGAAGCTCACGACGGGCCCGTCGTCCGCATCCCCCTCCCAGGTCACCTCCATCAGCCCCATGGCCCCGGCCCCCTGCGGGCGCACCGACTCCCGGCCGGCGGCGCCGGGCGCGTCCAGGTTGCTGACCGCGAGGGGCTGCATGGTCACCCGCAGCTCCGTTCCGTGGCGCGGCGGGAAGTGGTGGTCGTAGCGGGCCGGGAAGGTCAGGCCCACGTGGATCTCCCAGGCATCCGGCGTCTCGGCCACGAGAACCTCGTCCAGGACCCGGTCGCGCGCCGGCTGGGCCCACGGTGTCGGGAACGGCACCAGCAGCGCCGCCATGATTACGAGGCCCAGGAGGAAGGTCTCGACGGCCGACTTCACGTGGTCGCGTGCCATCAGTCGTCCCACGTCCGGGTGTTGTGGCAGGCGTTGCAGTCGCGCGAGGTGTTCGGATGGTCGCGCGGCTTGCCCCGGGCGATCGTTCCGTTGTGGCAGATCTGGCAGGCGGTCATGCGGCTGTGGTCCACGCTCAGGCTGGTCCACGACGACGTGCGGTGGCAGGCGTCGCAGTCCAGCGACGTGCTGATGTGCCCGCTCTTCTTGCCGGTGGCGGTCGAGCCGTTGTGGCAGCTGCTGCACGAGCCCGTCACGCCCGAGTGGTCGAAGCTGGCGGGCGTCCACGCGGTGGTGGAGTGGCAGCGGTCGCACGCCAGGGTGGTGGGGACGTGGTTCGCTGGCTTGCCCGTGGCCGTGCTGCCGTTGTGGCAGGTGGCGCAGGTGCCCGGGGTCACGCCGGCGTGGTCGAAGTGGACGCTCGACCACGACGCCGTGACGTGGCAGGTGGCGCAGTCGTTGCTGGCCGGGATGTGGCCCGCGGGCTTGCCCGGCGCCGTGCTGCCGTTGTGGCACGAGTAGCAGGTGCCCAGCACCTCGGCGTGGTCCACCCGCGTCACCGGCAGCCAGCCGGCCGTGCCGTGGCAGCGCTCGCAGTTGTTCGAGCTGCTGATGTGGCCCGCGGGCTTGCCGGGGGCTTTGGAGCCGTTGTGGCAGTCCACGCAGCCGCTCGTGATGCCGGTATGGTCGAAGTGGGCCGCGGCCCAGCTCGTGGTGACGTGGCAGACGGCGCAGTCGTTGGTGGTCGGGATGTGGTTCAGGGGCTTGCCCCCGGCCGTCACGCCGTTGTGGCAGGTGGCGCAGGCCCCCAGCACCTCGGCGTGGTCCACCCGGAGGGCGGGCGTCCAGGATGCGGGCGAGTGGCAGCGCTCGCACACGTCCGTGGCGTTGATGTGGCGCGCGTTCTTGCCCGTGGCGGTGACGCCGTTGTGGCACGAGAAGCAGTCGGCCGCGATGCCGGCGTGGTCGAAGGTGGCGTCGGCGAAGTTCGTGGTGTTGTGGCAGTTGTCGCAGGCGTTGCCCGACGGGACGTGGGTCACCGGCTTGCCCGTGGCGGTCACCCCGTTGTGGCAGTTCGAGCAGGCACCGCTCACCTCGGCGTGGTCCACCCGGCGCACGGGCGTGAAGGCGCTCGTGTAGTGGCAGGCCTCGCACCGGTCGGTGCTGGCGATGTGGCCGAAATTCTTGCCGGGGGCGTCGGTGCCGTTGTGGCAGCGGGAGCAGCCGTCCGTGATGCCCGTGTGGTCGAAGCTCGCGGCCGCCCACGAGAAGGTCGTGTGGCAGACCTCGCAGTCGTTGCTCGCGGGCGGGTGGTCGCCCGGCTTGCCGGTGGCCGTGGTGCCGTTGTGGCAGCTGACGCAGGTGCCCGTCACCTCGTTGTGGTCCACGCGCGTGGCGGGGTTCCAGGCGGTGGAGCTGTGGCACCGGTCGCACTGGTCGGTCGAGGCGATGTGGCCCGCGGGCTTGCCCGTGGCGGGGCCGCCGGTCTTGTGGCAGACGGCGCAGCCGTCGGTCACGCCCACGTGCTCGAACACGCCGGTGGCGAAGGTGGTCGTCGTATGGCAGTCCTCGCACCGGTCCGTGGTCGGGATGTGGGTCGCGGGCTTGCCGATGGCGGTGGATCCGTTGTGGCAGCGGGCGCAGCCGTCCACGATGCCGGCGTGGTCGAACACGGCCGTGCTGAATGAGGTCGTGTTGTGGCACACGTCGCACTGCTGGGTCGTCGGCAGGTGGTCCGCGGACTTGCCGGTGGCCGAGCTGCCGTTGTGGCAGGTGGAGCAGGAGCCCCGCACCACCGTGTGATCGACGCGGAGGACCGGCACCCACGCGCGGGTGCGGTGGCAGCTGTCGCACGTGTCGCCGCTCGCGATGTGGCGCGCGCCCTTGCCGGTGGCGGTGGACCCGTTGTGGCAGCGGGCGCAGTCGCCGACCACGCCGGTGTGGTCGTACACGGCGGAGGCGAAGGTTTCCGTGGTGTGGCAGTCGTCGCAGTTGGGGCCGCTGGCGATGTGGTTCGGCGCCTTGCCCTGGGCGACACGGGCGTTGTGGCAGCTCGCGCAGGTACCGCGCACGGAGAAGTGGTCCACCCGGATGACCGGCTTCCAGGCCTGGGTGGTGTGGCAGTCGCCACAGGCGTCCGTGGTCTGGATGTGGTTCGCCGGGCGCGGCGTTGCGCTCACGCGGCCGGCGCGGGTGTGGCAGGCGGCGCAGGCGGTGGGGGTGCCCTTGAACAGGCCGCCCACGTGGCAGTCCTCGCACGCCACGCCGACGTGGGCGCCGGTGAGCGGGAAGCCGGTGGAGAAGTGGTCGAAGGGGTTCTCCACCTGGCGGGCGGCCGCGGGCGCCACGAAGACCGTGGCGATCAGGGCCGCGGCCAGGGCGAGCTTGAGCGCATGGGTCGGTCTCTTCATCAAGGGTTCACCGTCCGATCCGGATGTCGTCAAACGCCTCGGTGGTGTGGCAGCGGCCGCACTCGGTGCCGAACCCGCCGTTGTGCACGTCGTCCCGCATGTGGCAGGCGCCGCAGGCCGCGTCCTGCCGCACTTTTCCCCGGGTGGGCGTGCGGTGGCAGGCGCCGCAGGCGAGGCCCTCGTGGGCGCCGTCCAGCACGAAGTCGGTCTGCTTGTCGTGGTCGAACCGCCACCGCTTCCAGCCGTTCGGGTTGTGGCACAGGCCGCAGCTCGTCCCCAGGGTGCCGTGGTGGTCGTCGTCCGCCTCGTGGCAGGCGTCGCACTCCAACGGAGCGCCCTGGAACCGGGCCGACAGGTGGCACGCCTCGCACGGCTGGGCCGCGTGCATGCCGATCAGCGGGAAACGCGTCACGCCGTGCTCGAAACGCACCTTCGCCCCCCACCCGGATGGGTCGTGGCAGCGCTCGCAGGCCTTGCCCTGCTCGCCGTGGTGCACGTCGTCCGGGGCGTGGCAGGCCCCGCAGGCCGTGTCGAGCTTCTCGGAGTACGCGTCGCCCCGGTGGCAGGAGGCGCACGGCACGTCCTCGTGCTTGCCTTCGAGCGGCCAGTCGGTCTCCTTCGTGTGGTCGAAGGCCGCCTTGGGCCATCCCCTGGGGCTGTGGCAGGTGTCGCACTTGTCGCCGTAGCGGCCCTTGTGGACGTCGTCCCCGGCGTGGCAGCCGTGGCACTCGGTCTCGGTCTCGTGGTGGTAGAGGCGCTTCGTGTGGCACGAATCGCACTCGACCTTTTCGTGCCGGCCCTTCAGGGGCCACTTCGTGTCCTGGTCGTGGTCGAAGACGGACTCGTCCCACGCCTTGGGACGGTGGCACGAGTCGCACTTGTCGCCGTAGCGCCCGCCGTGCCGGTCGTTGATGCGGTGGCACGCCACGCACTCCGTGGGCGTGTGCTCGTAGTGCTCGCCCGGGTGGCACAGGGCGCAGGCCACGTCCTCGTGGGCGTCGGCGAGGGGAAAGTCGGTCTCGCCGTGGTCGAAGCGCGCCCGGGGCCAGGCCTTGGGATCGTGGCAGTCGCCGCACTCCTCCCCCAGCCGGCCCTTGTGGACGTCGTCCTCCTTGTGGCACGCGTAGCAGGCGTGGGGCGCCTCCCGGAACGGCTTCTTCGCCTCGTGGCAGCGGCCGCAGCGGGCCGCGGCGTGGGCGCCTTCCAACGCAAAGTCCGTCTGGGTGTGGTCGAAGGTGTCGGCGTCCAGGCCCACCACGTCGGCGTCGCGCCCCACGTGCTCCGTGTGGCAGCCGCGGCACTCGATCTCCGTGATCCTCGGGATGCGGCCGTGGAAGCCCTCGCCCTTCTTCACGTCCGCCGCGATCTTGTCGTGGCAGTCCAGGCAGAGGGGACGCTGGGGGCGTTTGGAGAAGCGCTGGTGGCACTTGTCGCAGTCGTTCTCGAGGTCCGCGTGCCCGGCGATCACCGGCCCCGGCATCACCAGCGACTCCAGCTTGGAGGCGCGGGCGCTTCCGGGGGCGATCAGCAGGGTGGCGAGAACGCTCATCACGCAGACGAGGATCCGGTCCTTCATTCGCTGCGAAGACGGGCCAAAAAAATCAGTACGCGTGCACCGCGATGACGTGGACGATGCCCGCCCCGATCAGGAGCAGGAAGAGCGGGAAGTGGAGCACGTGCCACAGGGAGAAGAGCCGCTCGTAGAAGCTGAACTCCACCACCCGGCGCACGCTGGCGAGATACGCGGTCAGAAACGCGTCCACCTCCTGCCGCTGGTGCTTGAGCTCGGCGCGGCTCCAGCCCTTCTCCCGGGCCCGCTGGCGCAGGGCCGGGCGGATGAAGCGGCGCAGGGAGCGGCGCCCAAGGTTCAGGGAGACCCCCAGGGCCACCATCTGCCAGGCCCGTCCCAGGGCGCCACGGGGGCGCAGGACGCGGGTCTCCACGTCGGTCATGCGGTGGCCCAGCTGGGGGGCGAAGGCGAGGCGCCGGGTGAGGGCGCCCTTGGCGCTCTCGGCGTCCTCCCGCAGGGCGATCATGTCGGCCCGGCGGCCGTAGAGGCCGTAGTGGATCTTGGTGTAGACGAACCGGCCGATCAGGCCGCTGCCGGCCACGGTGAGCATGGCCGCCATGGCCACGGAGCCGTTGACGGAGCCGGTCTGGAAGCCCGCGTGGTAGACGACCAGGACCGGCGCCACCACGCCCGTGATCATGTGGATCCGGAACCAGTGCCGCACCGCCCCCCAGCGGCGCATGAAGCGCAGGCGCTTGCGCATGGGGTAGAGCACCAGGGTGAGCATCAGGGAGGCCCCGACGATGCCCAGCCAGTAGCCCGTACCGGTCTCGGGGGTGAGATCGCCCGTGTCGCGGTGGAGCCAGCCCCAGCCCAGGGCCGCGGCGAGCAGCGCCAGGAAAGCCCAGGTGGCGGCGGGGGTGGAATCCGCGGGGGCGTCGGGCCCGGTGCCGGGGGCGGCACCCGGCGCCTCGGGGGCCAAGAGACCTTGAGGAGCCTGTGCCGTGGGCGGCGGTGCCTGTGCCGGGCGCGGGGCGAACCCGGTTTGGGCGGACGGGTGGACGACGGGCGCCTCGGGCGCATCGTGCGTCGCGGTCTGGGGGGGCATTCCGCTCTCCTTCGCCTTCACCCGCCCGGGCTCGGCGCGGCGTGACCTAGCAACGGCCGTGCCGCCGGCCCGGGGGATATCCAACCCGCGGATTTCACGCGGCTTGTCCGATCGCCGGGACGCGGGATCCGGAGGTCGCCTCCCGGCCCAAGCGGTACATTTTTCCGTCCGGTGTTCAAAATCGGCCCAGTTTCCTCGGGTCGCCCCGGCGCACCGCGGGCGCGCGGGAAGGCGCACGGCGGCGGTCGGGTCGTTAGACGCCCCAGGCGGCGGCAAGGTTCCCGGGAATGCCTTTTTTTCGGGCTGGGTCGGCGGCGGGAGGCGTTTTCAATCCGGAATGGAACTTGCTGCCCGCTTCGTTCGTCTTACCGAAACGACACCGATGGGATTCGAGCTGCTGATCTACGCCGGGGTGCTGGTCCTGATCTGGGCCGGCTTCGCCCTGGCGCGCCTCAAGACCCAGCGCCGCTACCGGCGCATGCAGCGGGCGTCCGAGGCCGCGGGGCTGACGGAGCCCGCCTCCCTGCACCCGCTGATCGACCCGGTCCGCTGCGTGGGCAGCGGGGCGTGCGTGCGGGCCTGCCCGGAGCAGGACGTGCTGGGCCTCATCGACGGCCGCGCGGCCCTGGTGAACCCCACCCGCTGCATCGGCCACGGGGCCTGCGCCGCCGCCTGCCCCATGGACGCCATCACCCTGGTGTTCGGCACGGCCCAGCGCGGGGTGGACATCCCGGTGGTCAAGCCCAACTTCGAGACCAACGTGCCGGGCCTGTTCATCGCCGGCGAGCTGGGCGGCATGGGGCTCATCAAGAACGCCATCGAGCAGGGCCGCCAGGCCGTGGACGCCGTCGCCCGCCTGGACGGCATCGGCGCCCCCGACCGGCTCGACCTGGTGATCGTGGGGGCCGGCCCCGCGGGCATCGCCGCCACCCTGGGGGCCATGGAGCACGGCCTCAAGGCCGTGACCATCGAGCAGGACTCCCTGGGGGGCACCGTGTACCACTTCCCGCGCGGCAAGGTGGTCATGACGGCCCCGGGCCGTCTGCCGATCGTGGGGCGGTTCCGCTTCGCCGAGACCAGCAAGGAGCAGCTCCTCGAGTTCTGGCGCCAGGTGGAGCGCGACACCGGCTTCCAGGCCCGCTACGGCGAGCGCCTGGAGGATCTTTCGCGGGAGCCGGACGGCTCCTTCACCGTCACCACCACCGCCGGCATGTACCGGACCCGCGCCGTCCTGCTCGCCATCGGGCGGCGCGGCACGCCGCGCAAGCTGGACGTGCCGGGGGAGAACCTGCCCAAGGTGGTCTACCGCCTGACCGACCCGGCGCAGTACCGGGGCCGGCGGGTGCTCGTGGTGGGCGGCGGCGACAGCGCCCTGGAGGCCGCCACCAGCATCGCCGAGCAGCCGGATACGACGGTCACCCTGTCCTACCGCAGCGAGGCCTTCTCCCGCGCCAAGGAGAAGAACCGCGCCAAGGTCGCCCGGGCCGAGGGCGAGGGGCGGCTCACGGTGATGCTCGAGTCGCAGGTGCGGGAGATCACCCCCGACGTGGTGCGCCTGGAGCACCGCGGCCAGCCCGTGGAGATCGGCAACGACGCGGTCATCGTCTGCGCCGGGGGGGTCCTGCCGACCCCGTTCCTGAAGAAGATCGGGATCGCGGTGGAAACCAAGTATGGGACCACTTAGGGCCCTCGCCGCCTCCCTGCTCCTGGTCGCGTTCCACGCCGCGCCGGTCTTCGCCAACGGCTTGGACGACGTGAAGGCCGCCGTCCGCGTGGGCGACATGGCGCGGGCGGCGAAGCTGCTGAAGCCCCTGGCGGAGTCCGGCGACGCGGAGGCCCAGTACGAGCTGGCGGCCCTGCTGCGCTCCGGCACGGGGGTCCCCAAGGACCACGCCACGGCCTTCGCCTGGTACCGCAAGGCCGCCCTCCAGGGGCACGTGAAGGCCGAGTACCAGCTCGGCGTCATGTACGAGAACGGCTGGGGCACAAAAGCCGACCGGAAGGCGGCGGTGAACTGGTACCGCACGGCCGCCGACGGCGGCGACGCCATGGCCCGAAAGCGCCTGGAGGCGGGCGACCTGGGCGGGCGCCGCGACATGCCGGTGGTGGGCGAGGCGACCTCTCCCGAGGAGGCCCTGCGCTGGGCCGCCCGCAAGGGCAACGCCTCGGCCGTCCGGGCGCTCCTGAAGAAGCACGCCGACCCGAACGCTTCCGACGACTACGGCGCCACGCCCCTCATGGAGGCCGCGCGGGCCGGCGAGGTGGGCATCGTGAAGACGCTCATGAGGGCCGGAGCGAAACCGGGCCACAAGGACAAGTACGGCGACACCGCCCTGCTCATCGCCGCGGCCGAGGGCCGTCCGCGGACGATGCAGGCGCTGCTCGACGGTGGGGCGGTGGTGGACGAAGCGGACGCCCACGGCAACACGCCCCTCATGGTCGCCGCGCTGGCCGGCCACGCCCGGAGCGTGGGCGTGCTCCTGGCTGCGGGGGCGGACCTCCACCGCCGCAACCAGAAGGACCTCACGGCGGTGCGCATCGCGGACGCCCAGGGGCACGCCGACGTGGTGGCGTCCCTGGTGGCCCACGGCGCCGTCCTGGAGGAGAAGCAGACCGAAGCCCCCAAGGCCATCCCACTGTCGGCCCTCAAGGCCATGGAGAAGCAGGGCGCCGGCAAGGGCGACGACGCGCGCTTCTATGCGGGCTGGCCCACCCTGGCCCTGGCGGCGTGGCGCGGGCAGGAGGACGCGGTTCGGGTCCTGCTCAAGAACGGCGCCAACCCGAACGCCCGCGACCCGGAGGGCCACACCGCCCTGGGGCGCGCCGCCGGGCGCGGCCACCCGGCCATTGTCCGCATGCTCCTGAAGGCCGGGGCTAGCCCAAAGGTGCGCGGCAAGGACGGCCGGACGCCCCTCGGCTGGGCGGCCGAGGCGGGGGACGAGAAGGTCGTGGACCTGCTCCTCGCCGCGGGCGCGAGCCCGAGCCCGGCTCCCGACACCGCCGGCAACACCCCCCTCACCGTGGCCGTGCGCGGCCGGTCCGCCGGGGTGGTCCGGCGCCTCCTGGACGCGGGCGCCGACGCCGGGGCCGCGGGGGAGGACGGAACGACCGCCCTCATGGTGGCGGCCCGCAGGGGCGACGCCCCCACCGTCCGGGCTCTGCTCGCCCACGGCGCGCCCGTGAACCGGGCCGACGCGGAGGGGCGCACGGCCCTGTGGTTCGCCGCAGGCTCCGGCGACGCCCCGACGGTGGCGGCCCTGCTGGACGCCCACGCCGCCGTGGACCGGGCCGACGAGCGCGGCGACGCCCCCCTGGCGCAGGCCGCGCGCCAGGGCGACGGGGCGGTGCTGGACCGGCTGCTCGCCGCCGGGGCGAAGGTGGACGCGAAAACCGGAGCCGGCAACACGGCCCTCATCCTGGCCGCCGACGCGGGCCACGCCGGGGCGGTGGAGCGGCTGCTCAAGGCCGGGGCCGACCCGGACGCCCGCAACGAGACCGGCTATACGAGCCTCATGCGCGCCGCCGAGGGGGGCTACGCCGACGCCGTGCGCGCCCTGCTCGCCGGGGGCGCCGACCCGGGCCTGCGCAACCGGCGGCGCGACCGGGCCGTGGACCTGGCGGCGGCGGCCGGCCACGACGACGTGGTCGCCCTGCTCGAGCATCCACCCGCCCGCAAGCGCGTCTTCGGGATCTTTTAGCGTGGACCTTCCAGCCCCACGGCGCCCGGGCCGCCCTCACACGTTGCAAACAATGTACGTTTAAAAGCGTGCGGCGGCGCGGCGCCTTTGCCCGCACCCGTGCCGCACCGAGTGAGGCCCATGCACGTCGTCGACA
Source organism: uncultured Nitrospirales bacterium (assembly GCA_964528115.1). Lineage (GTDB taxonomy): Bacteria > Nitrospirota > JACRHL01 > JACRHL01 > JACRHL01 > CAZGRJ01. The sequence continues at coordinate 40,257 of CAZGRJ010000003.1, read as the reverse complement.
GCACCCTCTTCTACGGCCCCGCCAGCGGCGGCGTGCGCACCTACCTGAGCGCCAAGCGGCGCCGCCTCGCGGCCGTGCCCGGCGTGACGTGCAGCCTGGTGGTGCCGGGCGCGCGGAACGGCCTGACGGACGGCGCGGGCAGCGCTGGCGGCGTCCACACGGTGGCGGCCCCGCCGATCCCGTTCGGCCAGGGCTACCGCTTCCCCCTGCGCACGGGGCCGTGGACGCGGGCGCTTACCGACCTGGCCCCGGATGTGATCGAGGCCGGCGATCCGTACCTCCCCGCCTGGGCGGCCCTGGAGGCCGGGCAGCGCCTGGGCGTGCCGGTGATCGGCTTCTACCACTCCGACCTGCCGCGCCTGGTGGGCATCCGCTTCGGCCGCGGCGCCGCGGCGGCCATCCGGGCCTACGTGGCGAACCTCTACCGCCGCTTCGACCGGGTCCTGGCGCCCAGCCGCGTGGTGGCGCTTCGCCTCCGGGCCCTGGGCCTGACCCGGGTCCACGTGCAGCCGCTGGGGGTGGACCTGGAGCGCTTCCACCCGCGCCACCGCGACCCGGGCCTGCGGCGCGCGCTGGGGGTGCCCGAGGGGACCGCCCTGCTCGTCTTCGCCGGACGCGCCTCGCGCGAGAAGAACCTGAGCGTCCTGCTGCGCGCCGCGGCCCGGCTGGGACGCGACTACCGCCTGCTCCTGGTGGGCCCGGACATGCCCCGCCGGGTGCCGGACAACGTAACCGTCCTGAACGGCTTCCAGGACCCGGCCACGGTCGCCCGGGTCCTGGCGAGCGCCGACGCCCTGGTCCACGCGGG
>CAZGRJ010000003.1:24673-39349 GCA_964528115.1 uncultured Nitrospirales bacterium | reverse complement strand
GCGTCGTGGAGGGGCTGCTCGGCCACTACCGCGCCGTCACCGGCCTGTCGGCGGCGTGGGGCGTTCCCGTCCCGGCGACCGACCCGGAGGCGCCCCTGGCGGATCATGGCTGATCCCGCCCGACCGGCCGGCGAGGCCCTCCTGGTCGTCCTGCACGACGTGGCGCCGCCCACCTGGGACGCGCTCGCCCCGTTCGTGGCGGCGCTCGACCGGCTGGGGCCCGTCCCCCTCTCGTTCCTCGTCGTGCCCGACTACCACGGAACGGGGTCGATCGCGGGGGACGGGACGTTCGTCGCGGCGATGGACCGCAGATTGGCGCGCGGCGACGAGCTGCTCCTGCACGGCTGGCGCCATGCCGACGACGCCCCGGCGCCGCGCGGCCCGGTGGCGTGGCTCCAGCGGCGCGTCTACACGCACGAGGGGGAGTTCCTGACGCTGGACCGGGACGAGGCGCGCCGCCGCCTGGACCTCGGCACGGCGATGTTCGCCCGGCTGGGCTGGCCCCTGGCGGGGTTCACGGCGCCGGCCTGGGCCATGGGCCCCGGCACCCGCGCCGCCCTGCGGGAGACGCCGCTTGCCTACACGACCACCTGGGGCGGCTTCCACCGCCTGCCGGACTTCGACACCCTGCCGGCGCCCGGCCTCGTGTGGAGCGCCCGCTCCGCCTGGCGGCGCGGGGCGTCGCGCCTGTGGTGCGAGGCGTACCGCCGCCGTCACGCCGGGGCGCCCGTCCTGCGCCTGGGGATCCACCCCGTGGACTTGGCCCACGCCGGGGCGCGGCGCTACTGGCTCGGCCTGATCGAGCGCCTGCTGCGGGAGCGGATTCCCCTCACCAAGCGGGCCTTCCTCGAACGGTCCCGCGCGGAGAAGGCGGCATGAGGCACCTGCGCTGGCCCCTGCTGCTGGCGCTCCTGCTCGCCGCGGCCGTGCCGTTGGCTCTCGGGGGCCGGGCGCTGCCGGCGGAGCTGGGGCGGTTTCCGTGGCCCCTGTTCCTGGGGCTGCTCGGGATGATCCTGGTGAGCTGGAACCTGAACGCGGCCCGCATCCGCCTGCTCCTGGCGGGCACCGGGCGGCGCCTGGGGCAGCGGCGGGCGCTGGCCGTCCTCATGGCCACGGAGTTCGCCATCTGCGCGACGCCGGGGGGCGCCGGCGGGCCCGTCACGCAGGTGGCCCTGCTGCGGCGCGAGGGGGTGCCGGGGGCGCGGGCGGCGGCGGTGTACGCGGTGGACCAGCTGATGGACCTGGTGTTCTTCCTCAACGCCCTGCTGGCCCTGGCGGTGTACGCCGTGGTGCGGGCGGCGGTGCCCCACCCGGGGTGGGAGCTGGCGCTCCCCGCCGGGCTCGTGGCGGGCGGGCTGCTCGCCCTGGCCCTGCTGTTGCGCCACGACCGGGCCGTGATCCGGGGCACGGGCAGGCTGCTGCGCCGCCTCGGCCTCCGCCGCCTGTGGGGCCCCGCGGCGGCCCGGCACCTGCTGCGCTTCCGGCGCGCCGTGCGGGCCACGCTGCGCCTCCACCCCCTGCGCCTGCTGGCCGTGTACCTCCTGTGCACGGCCCACTGGCTGGTGCGCTACACGGTGCTCTACATCGTGCTCCGGGGCCTCGGCGTGCAGGTGGATTGGGCCTACGTCTTCCTGGCCCAGATGCTCGCCCTCTCCGCCGGGCAGGCCAGCCTCATGCCGGGCGGCGCGGGCGGCACGGAGGTGGCGGCGGGGGCGCTGCTGGGGGCCGTGATGCCCCTGAAGACGGCCGCGACCGCCATCCTGATCTGGCGCCTGGTCACGTACCACTGGTACCTGGTGGCGGGCGGCGCCGTGTTCGCCTGGACCGGCGGCCGGGCGCTGTGGGCGCGGGTATCCGGGCGCCGGCCGAAGTCCGAGCACACCATCGGCCCGGCCGAGCCGACCCGGACCTGAGACCGCTCAGCAGATCCGCGGCAGCTGCTCCCCCGTGAGCATGTCGATGACCCGGGCGACGCCGAGCGGGCCGATACACGAGACGCGGCCGGGGGATTCCTCCGCAACCTTCCCAATGACCGCCGCGTCCGCGGACACGGGGTGGGCCTTCAGGACGGCGAGCGCCCGTTCGGCGTCGTCCGGGGCGACAAAGGCGAGGAACCGGCCCTCGTTCGCCACGTGCAGGGAGTCGAGGCCGAGCAGCTCGCAGGCGGCGGCCACGTCCTCGCGCACGGGGATGGCGACCTCGTCCAGGACGATGGACAGGCCCGCCGCCTCGGCGATCTCGACGGCCGCGCTGGCGAGCCCGCCCCGGGTGAGGTCGCGCAGGCAGTGGAGGTCGATCCCTGCCTCGATGAGGGCCATGACCGGGGCGGCGAGGGGCGCGCAGTCGCTCTCCAGCGCGGATTCGAAGCCGAGGGATTCGCGCGCGGCCATGACGGCCATGCCGTGGCGGCCGACGTCGCCGCTCAGGACCACAACGTCGCCCGGGCGCACCTGCTCCGGGCCGATGGGCGACGGCGCCACCACCCGCCCGATGCCCGCCGTGCTCACGAACATCCCGTCCGCCTTGCCCCGGTCCACGACCTTCGTGTCGCCCGTGACCAGGCGGACACCCGCCACCTGGGCGGCCGCACGCATGGAGGCGACGACCCGGCGCAGCGTATCAAGCGGCAGCCCCTCCTCCAGGATCAGGCCGACGCTCAGGGCCACGGGCCTGGCGCCGCACATGGCGAGGTCGTTGACGGTGCCGTTCACGGCCAGGGTGCCGATGTCGCCGCCCGGGAAGAAGAGCGGCCGCACCACGTAGGAATCGGCGGTGAAGGCGACCGGCCCGTCGAGGGGCACCACCGCGCCGTCGTGGCGGCGCTCGAGCTCGGCGTCGGCGAAGGCGGGGCGGATCACGTCGTCCAGCAACCGCGCCATCGCCCGCCCGCCGCCGCCGTGGGCGAGCCGGACCGTGTCGTCGTCGCCCACCGGCGCCGGGCAGGTCCAGGTGGCGGGGTCGGTGTCCATCACGCCCCCGCCGCTGCGGCGACGCCGCGGTAGCGGTAATAGGCCGCGCAGGCGCCCTCGGAGGAGACCATCGTGACGCCGAGGGGGCGCTCGGGCGTGCAGCGCGTGCCGAAGGCCGGGCATTCGGGGGGCTTGCGCTCGCCCCGCAGGACGAGGCCGCTGATGCACTCCCCGGCAGCTTCCGGCCCGGCCGCGACGGGACCGAAGCGCGCTTCGGCGTCCAGGTCGGCGTAGGCGGGGGCAAGCCCCAGGCCGCTCTCCGGGATGTCGCCGATGCCGCGCCAGCGCCGGGGGACGAGGGTGAACACCTCGCGCATGGCCGCCTGCGCCGCCCGGTTGCCCTCCCGCCGGACGGAGCGGGCGTAGGGGTTCTCGACCTTCGCTTTGCCCGCCTCGAGCTGGCGCACGCAGAGGTAGACGCCCTCCAGGATGTCGAGGGGCTCGAAGCCGGTCACGACGATGGGGACGCGGAAGCGCCGGGCGATGGGCTCGTACTCCTCAAAGCCCATGACCGTGCAGACGTGGCCCGCCGCGAGGAAGCCCTGGATGCGGCATTCGGGGGCGTCCAGGATCGCCTCCATGGCGGGTGGCACGCGCACGTGGGAGACGAGCATGGAGAAATTGGATAGGCACTCGCGCCGGGCCCGCAGGGCGGCCATGGCGTTGGCGGGGGCGGTGGTCTCGAAGCCGACGGCGAAGAACACGACCTGGCGCTCCGGCGCGTCCCGGGCGACGGCCACGGCATCCAGGGGCGAATAGACCACCCGCACGTCGGCGCCACGCGCCTTCGCCGCCAGCAGGTCTCCGTTCGTGCCCGGCACGCGCAGCATGTCGCCGAAGGAGCACAGGGTCACGCCGGGACGCAGGGCGATCTCGATGGCCTTGTCCACGTACTCCACGGGCGTGACGCAGACCGGGCAGCCGGGCCCGTGGACGAGCGAGACGCCGTCCGGCAGGAGGCGGTCGATGCCGAAGCGGACGATGGCGTGGGTCTGGCCGCCGCAGACCTCCATGAGCGTCCACGGGCGCGTCACGGCCTTCGCGATGGCCCCGGCGAGGCGGCGCGCGGCGGCGGGGTCGCGGTACTCGTCGCGGAACTTCACGACGCGGCTTCCTCCGCCACCTCGCCGAGCGCATCCAGGGCCTCGAACACGCGCCGCGCCTCGGCCTCGTCCAGGACCGTGATGGCGACGCCCACGTGGACGAGGACATGGTCGCCCGGCACCGCCTCGGGGACGTAGGCGAGGTGGATCTCCTTAACCACGCCGCCGAAGTCCACGCGCCCGGTGCGCATCAGTGCGTCATCACCCGCAATGCTCAAGATCCGGCCGGGCACGGCGAGGCACACGGTTACTGCTCCCCGACCCGCGCGGCCCAGAACGCCTGGCCGACCGCGAGCCCGCCGTCGTTGGGCGGAACCTGCCGGTGCCAGTATGCCTCGCAGCCGACCGCATCCAGGGCGCTCACCGCGGCCTCGGTCAGCCGGACGTTCTGGAAGCAGCCGCCGGTGAGGAGCACTTGGCGCTCCCCGACCCGCGCCGCGATTTTGGCGATGGCCGCCGCGAGGCCGTTGTGGAGGGCCTCGGACACCGCCCCCGCGGACACGCCCCCCCGACGGTCGGCGAGGGCGGCGGCGAGGGCCGGGGTCCAGTCGACGACAAGGGGGCCGTCGCCGGTTACGGGCAGGTTGTAGGCCCGGCCGGCGGAATGGCCGGCGTCGCATGTATTTGGCGCCCACTCGAACGCCGACGCGGCCTGGCCCTCGTAGCTGGTGCGCTGGCGCAGGCCGCACAGGGCGGCGAAGGCGTCGAACAAGCGGCCCGCGCTCGTGGTGACCGGGGCGTGGAGGCCGTTGTGCAAGGCGGTCCGCAGGACGGCGCGCTCGGCCGGTGTGAAGGCGGCGACGGGCGGGAGGTCGGTCATGCCGAAGGCGTCGTCGCCATATGCGGCGAACAAGAGCCCCAAGGCGGCGCGGCGCGGCTCGCGCATGGCGGCCTCGCCGCCGGGCAGGCGGAAGGGGCGCAGGTGGGCGACGCGCCGCCAGCCGGTCTCCGTGACGCGCAGGAACTCCCCGCCCCAGACCGTGCCGTCCGGGCCGTACCCCGTGCCGTCCCATGCGACACCGAGGACGGGGGGCGCAATGCCATGCTCCGCCATGCAGGCGGCGACGTGGGCGACGTGGTGCTGGACGCGGACGAGGGGCAGGCCGGAGGCCTCGGCGGCGCGGGTCGAGGCGTAGTCAGGATGCAGGTCGCTCGCGGCGAGGCGCGGGGTCATCGCGTGCAACCGGGTGAGGTCGCCCACGGCCCGCCGGTGGCCGTCGCGCGCCGCCGCGGTGTCCAGGTCGCCCAGGTGCTGGCTCGCGACGAGGGCGCCGGCCGTCGTCAGGGCGACCGTCGCCTTGAGGTGGCCGCCGAAGGCAAGGACGCCGTCCGGCACGTCACCAGCCACCGGCGCCGGGGCGTAGCCGCGGGCGCGGCGCAGGAGCTGGGGGCGGCCGAGGACCACCTGGGCCACCGAGTCGTCCACGGGCCGGACGATGGGGCGGTCGTGGACGAGGAAGATGTCCGCGAGGCCCGCGAGCCGCACGAGGGCATCCCGCTCGTCCGTGACCATAGGCTCGCCGCCCCGGTTGCCGCTCGTCGCGACCACCGGGAAGCCCAGCTCCCGCATCAGCAGGTGGTGCAGGGGCGCGTAGGGCAGCAGGGCGCCCAGGCGCGGGCTGTCGGGGGCGACCGAGGGCGCCATCCGGTCGCCGTCGCGGCGCAGGAGGACGATGGGCCGGGCGGGGCCGGTCAGCAAAGCCTCCTCTTCGGGGCCGAGACGGCAGGACGCTCGAACGGAGGCGAGGTCCGGGAACATCACGGCGAACGGTTTGTCCCCGCGTCCCTTGGCGGCCCGCACGCGGGCGACGGCGGCCTCGTCCCGGGCGTCGGCGAGCAGGTGGAAGCCGCCGATGCCCTTCACGGCCACGATCCGCCCGCCGCGAATGGCCTCGGCCGCGGCCAGGAGCGCGTCGTCGTCCCGCACGAGGGGCGTGCCGGCGCCGTCCCACCGGGCGAGGCGCGGGCCGCAGGCGGGGCAGGCGTTGGGCTCGGCGTGGAAGCGCCGGTCGGCCGGGTCGCCATACTCCGCCCGGCAGGCGGGGCACAGGGCGAAGCCGCGCATGGCCGTCCGCTCCCGGTCGTAGGGCAGCGCCTCCACGATGCTGTAGCGCGGCCCGCACGCCGTGCAGTTGATGAAGGGGTAGCGGTAACGCCGGTCCGCCGGGTCGAAGAGCTCCCTCAGGCAGGCGTCGCAGGTGGCGAGGTCGGGCGGGACCCACGCGGTCCGGGCGCCCTCCGCCGTGCTCGGCCGGACCGTAAAGCCGGTCCCCCCGTCCCGGGCGATCTCGCTCGCCTCTACGGCAGCGACGTGTGCGTGAGGCGGCGCCTGCCGGATTGCTTCTATCAGGGCGTCCAGGGCCTCGCGGGGGCCCTCCACCTCGATCACGACCCCCTCCGCCCCGTTGCGGACCCAGCCCGCGAGGCCCAGGGCCGTGGCCCGGCGGTGGACGAACGGGCGGAAGCCGACGCCCTGCACCGCGCCGCGCACGACGATGCGCACGCGGGTCACGGGTGGATGGGCAACCGTCGTCACGTCAGTGCTCGACCTCGACCCCCTCGAGGACGAGGCCGCCCGCCGCCGGATCGTTCACGTCGGCGGACACGTTGACGTCCAGGGCCGCGTCCTTCGCGACCGTGCCGGTGGCGGCGCGGGTGAAGTGCTCGGACAGGTGCGTCGCCGAGATGGAGCTCAGGGCCCCCACGCGCACGGCGATGCGGGTGACCCGCGCGGCCTTCTCCTCGGCGGCGACGGCCTCGACCCGGCGCACCAGCCAGGTCATCAGGGAAGCTTCATGCATGGGGGGTCTCCTCGATCGGATGAAAAGCGAAAAGCTCGTCCCGCAGGCGGCCGGCGACCGTGTCCACGGCATCGGCCACGGCCGGGCTCAGGGGGGCGCCGGTCTCGAACGCGGCGCCCTCGATGGCGTACACGACGCATGTCTCCGGCAGACGATCCAGGGCGCAGGCCAGCCCGATCGCGTCGGCGGGCCCCAAGCCATGGGTCGAGAGGCCGAAGGCGCCCGGGGGAAGGGGCTCTCGCGCCGCGTCGATGCGCCGCACCGTCCCGGCCGGGGCACCGGAGACGCAGGCGTCGATCAGGTAGGCCGCATCGGCGCCGTCCAGGCGGGCGAGCAGGTCCGAGGTCTCCCCGTCCGCCTCGGCGACCGTCACGCACTCCGGCAGGGTGCCCCGGAGCCGGCGCGCGACTTCCCGCCCGGCGGCGTCGTCGCCCCGGTCGGGGTTGCCGAGCCCCAAGACGATGCAGCGCGGCGCGCCGCTCACCGCCGCTCGATCTCCAGGCGCAGGAAGTGGGTGGCGCAGGAGATGCACGGGTCGTAGTTGCGCACGGTCTGCTCGCACCGGTGCCGGAGGGCCTCGTCCGGCAGGTCGAGGAAGCCCTCGACGTAGTTCGCCAGGTCGTCCTCGATGCAGGCCTGGTTCTGGGACGTGGGCGGCACGATGCGCGCCTCCGCGATGGTGCCGTCCTTCTCCAGGCGGTAGCGGTGGTACAGGAGCCCGCGCGGGGCCTCCGTGGCGCCGAAGCCGATGCCCGCGCGGGGCGCCACCGGCGCGGCAGGGCGGTCGGACGGCTCGTAGGCGGCGATGATGCGGAGGGCCTCGTCGCAGGCGTGCAGCACCTCGACGGCGCGGACGACGATGCTCTGGTACGGGTTCCGGCAGACGGGCCCCAGTCCCGCCTCCCGGGCCGCCTCCTGCGCCACCGGGGCCAAGCGGTCGAAGTTGAGGGCGTAGCGCGCGAGGGGGCCGACGAGATAGGCCCCGCTGCCGTCCCGGAGCCGGGAGTACAAGGCCGTGGAGCGCTCGACGTGGGACTCCTCGAAGTGGTCGTCGTAGGCCGAGGTCGGGATGTCGAGGCCCCGGTTGGAGGCGACGTGGCCCTCGTTGAACGGATACTCGTCCGGGTGCCGCAGGGCGACGAAGGTGTAGTCCCGCTCCCGGTCCGGGAAGTCCAGCCCCGCCACCCAGCGGACGACTCCGAGCGCGTCGTCCCGGGCCCGCTCGAGCGATTCCGCCAGGGGCGCTAGCTCGCGCCGGGTCGGGACGCGGTAGAAGCCGCCCACGCGGACGTTGATCGGGTGGATCTCGCGCCCGCCGACGAGCGTCACGATCGCGTTGCCCGCCTTCTTGAGGGCGAGGCCGCGCTTCACCGCGTCGCCGTGGTCGCGCGCCATGTCGATCACGCCGTCGTAGCCCAGGAAGTCCGGCGCATGCAGCATGTGGACGTGGAGCGTGTGGCTCTCGATCCACTCGCCGCAGTAGAGCAGGCGCCGCAGGTCGCGCAGGGGGCCCGTGACGGACACCCCCAGGGCGTCCTCGAGGGCGTGGACCGCGCTCATCTGGTAGGCGACGGGGCAGATGCCGCAGATGCGCGCCGTGATGTCGGGCGCCTCGGTGAAGGCCCGGCCGCGCAGGAAGGCCTCGAAGAAGCGCGGCGGCTCGAAGATCGACAGGGCGGCGCTTTTCACCCTGCCGCCCTCCACGACGACCTTGAGGGCGCCCTCGCCCTCCACCCGGGCGAGGTAGTCGACCTTGATGGTTTTCCGCTTGATGGTCTTACGGGGCATGCCGCTCGCCTTCTGCCCGGAAATCGGGCGCGTTTGCGTTGAAGGTGCGGTAGACGCGGGTGAGGTCCCGCCCGTCCATGCCGAGTTCCCCCAGCCGGCCGCTGAGGGAGACGGCGTTCGGCGTCTCCATCGGCCCGAAGCAGCCGTAGCAGCCGCGGTCGTAGGCCGGGCAGAGTGCTCCGCAGCCCGCGTGGGTGACGGGCCCCAGGCACGGCGTCCCGTGGGCCACCATGACGCAGACGTTGCCCCGCAGCTTGCACTCCAAGCAGACGCTGTGGGGCGGGACCACCGGCCGGCGTCCGGCGAGGAAGGCGCCGACGACCTCCAGCAGCTGGTGCTTGGCGATGGGGCAGCCGCGCAGCTCGAAGTCCACGGCCACGTGGTCGGCGATGGCGGTGGACGTGGCCAGGGTCCGGATGTAGTCCGGCCGGGCGTAGACGACGGCCGCGTACTCGGCCACGTCGGCGAAGTTGCGCAGGGCCTGGATGCCGCCCGCCGTGGCGCAGGCGCCGATGGTCACGAGCCGGCGGGAGCGCTTCCGCACGTCCTGGATGCGCTCGGCGTCGTGGGGTGTGGTGACCGAGCCCTCCACCAGGGACAGGTCGTAGCGGCCGGACACCTTGCCCCGGGTCGCCTCCATGAAATACGCGATGTCGACGGCCCCGGCCACGGTGAGCAGCTCGTCCTCGCAGTCCAGCAGGCTTAGCTGGCAGCCGTCGCAGGAGGCGAATTTCCAGACGGCGAGGCGGGGCTTGCGCGTGCGGGCCACTCAGATCTCCTTGAGGTGGAGTATGGGACGCACCCGCGCGTAGGGGAAGACCGGGCCGTCGCGGCACACGAAGTCCCCGCCGAACTGGCACCGTCCGCAGAAGCCCGCGGCGCACTTCATGTTGCGCTCCATGGCGATGTGGATGGCGTCGTCGGCGACGCCGGCCTCGCGCAGCGCCATGATCGTGAAGCGCGTCATGACCTCGGGCCCGCAGATGAACGCGACCGTGTTGGACGGTTCGATGGCGGCGCGGGGGATCAGGGTCGTCACCACGCCCACGTGGCCGTGCCACGCGGACCCAGCGTGGTCCACCGTCACCTCGATGTCCACGTCGAAGCGGCGCCGCAGCTTCTCCAGCTCGCGCCGGTACAGGATGTCGTCCGGGCTCCGGGCGCCGTAGAGGAGCGTGACGTTGCCGTAACGCTCCCGCTCGGCCAGCAGGCGGTACAGGGCGGGCCTCAGCGGCGCCAGGGCGACGCCCCCGGCCACCAGGACCACGTCGCGCCCGGCCGCGGCCTCGATGGGCCAGCCCCGGCCGAAGGGGCCGCGCAGGCCGATGAGGCCGCCTTTCTTCAGGCGCCCCAGGGCGGCGGTCACGGCCCCGACGTCGCGGATCGTGTGGATCAGGCGGCTCGGGTCGCCGGGATCGCCGCTCAGGCTGATGGGCACCTCGCCCACGCCAAAGGCGGTCAGCATGTTGAACTGGCCGGCCGCGAAGACGCCGCCCCCGGGACCGTCGGGCTCGATGTCGATGGTGAAGACGTCCCCCGTCTCGCGGCGGCGCGTACGGATGCGCGCCACGCGCGGAATCAACGGGTCGGCGCCGGTGACGGGCGCGGGCGCGGGCGCCACGGCGTCAGGCGGGGGTGCCATAAACGTCCAGGATCTGGAGCCGGGTCGCCTGGAGGCGCGCCACCAGCACGGGCACGAAGCGCTTCATCAGCTCGTAGCCCAGGTGGTGGTCGGCCTCGCACTTGTCGCGCAGGCAGCGCGCGTCCATGGCGATGGCCCGCACTTGGCTCGTGGCCTTGGCGTCGTGGGTCCAGTGGTAGGGCGGGATGAGCCACGAGACCCCCACGATCTCGCCCTCCCCCACGGTCTGGAACGTCATCTCGCCCCGCCCCGGCGCCGCATACTGGAGGGCAACGCGTCCGTGCCGGATCAGGAAGAACCGGTCCGTGGAGCCGCCCTCGCGGCACAGGTACTGGCCCGGCTCGAACCGGACGTTCGACGCGCAGCCGCAGACCAGCCGGACGAACGCCTCGTCCAGCCCGGCGAAGAACGGGTGCTCGCGGACGATGCGGTCGAGGTTCTCGATCTCCATGAAGACCTCCGTCAGCCGGGTCCACCCTCGCGGATGGCCCGTGCCTCCTCGGTGATGTCGATGCCGACCGGGCACCAGGTGATGCAGCGGCCGCAGCCGACGCAGCCCGACGTGCCGAACTGGTCGTGCCAGGTGGCCAGCTTGTGGGTCATCCACTGACGATAGCGGGATTGAACGCTCGCGCGCACGCTCCCTCCGTGGATGTACGAAAAATCCGTGGTGAAGCAGGAGTCCCAGCGGCGCGAGCGCGACGCCTCGCCCGTGGCCAGGTCGGTGGCGTCCTCCACGGTGCTGCAGAAGCAGGTGGGGCAGACCATGGTGCAGTTGGTGCAGGCCAGGCAGCGCTCGGCCACGGCGTCCCAGCGCGGGTGCTCCAGCTGGGCGGTCAGCAGCGCGTGCAGGTCGTCGGAGCGCATCTCGCGCCCCATGGAGGCGGCGGTGCGGGCCACCACGGCGTCGGCCTCGGCCCGGTCGTCCGAGCCCGCCGCGCGCTTCGGCAGGCCGTCCAGGACCTCCCGCCCCACCTCCGAGCCCGCCTCCGCCAGGTAGGCGCGCTCCCCGTCCGCGACCATCTCGGTAAGCGCCAAGTCGAAGCCGGAATCGGCCTTGGGGCCGGCGTTCATGGAGACGCAGAAGCAGGTGCCCCCCGCCTGCCCGCAGTTCACCGCCACGATGAAGGCCCCCTCCCGCCGCGCCTTATAGCGGGAATCCACGTGCTCGCCGTCCAGAAACACCCGGTCCTGGATGGCGATGGCGTGCAGCTCGCACGAGCGTACCCCGATGAACGCGAAACGCTCGTCGGGGGCGGGCTCCGGGACGACGCGGATCTCGTCGCCCTGCCCCTCCGTGCGCCAGAGGCGCTGGAGTGGCGGGTGCAGAAAGCGCTTCCACGACTGGGGCCCGACCGCGTAGCCGAAAAGCGCGTCGTCGTCGCGCCGCTCAAGGCGGTAGCGGCCCCCGTCCTGCTCGTCGGTCCAGCCCACGGGCAGGTCGTCGGGCGAGGCGATGTCGTCGTAGACGATGGCCTGGTCGCGCACGGTCGGCCCCACCACGCGGTAGCCGCGCGCCGCGAGGGCGTCCATCAGGGCGCGCAGGCCGTCCACGTCGAGGACGGACGGGCTTGGGGCGGACGGGCCGGGGTCAGCCGGATGATCGGGGGGCATGGGAGTCTCCGCCACGGGGCCTCGCTACGCCCACGATGATTTCACATTTTCGGGACGACACCAACGGGCCCCGGCCGGTGGACCGTACCGACGTCCTGGGCGGGCGCGGCTTGAAACGGCGCGGGGCGGCGTGGTACAGGTGCGTGGGCCCCGCGCGCACCGGTGGATGCGGCCGCCGGACGGGCCGCGGGGCGTCCCTGGGGAGGGGCCACACATCCATTTCTCTATCGTTGCTGACGGGCCGAAGAGACCCGTACGGGTCCGCTCCGGTCCCGTGAACCGGCGGGCCCTGCCCGCCCCGTTGCCCGTGGCCGCGTGACGCCTTGCGCCATCATCAAATCCTGATCCTGGCGGGGGACGCGGACGGCAACCTGGGCGACCACGCCATCGTCCGGTCCATGTGCCGCGCGTTGCGGGCGAACGACCCGGACCTGACGCCGGTGGTCGTCTCCGCCCGGCCCGAGGCCATGACGGCCGCCACCGGCGCGGAGGTGATCCCCAGGGGCCCCTGGGGCCTGCCCGCACTGATCCGGGCCGCGCGGCGCAGCGACGCAGTCCTGGTGGGCGGGGGCGGGCTGTTCCAGGACGACGACAGCCTTATCAAGATGCCCTACTGGGCCCTACGCGTGGCGCTGGCGCGCCTGTGCTGCCCGAGGGTGTTCGGCTACGCCCTCGGGGTCGGGCCCCTGCGGGCCGGGGTCAGCCGCGGGTTCGCCCGGCTGGCGTTCGGCTGCATGCGGGAGGTGACCGTCCGCGACCCGGAGGCGCAGCGGACCGCCCAGCCGTTGACCCGCAAGACCGTGCGCGTGGTGCCCGATCCGGCCCTCCTGCTCGAGCCCGTCCCGGCCGAAACGGCGGCGGCCTGGCTGCGCGAGCACGGCGTCCCCCTGGACGGCCGCCCGCTCGTCGGCGTGGCGCTCCGGCGCTGGTTCCCGCCGCGCCACCGGATCGTCCCGAACCGGATCTCGGCCCGCTTCCGGCGGCGGCCGGGCGACGATTCGGGCTCGGAGCGCCTCACGGACCTCGTGGCCCGGGTGCTCGACCGCGTGGCCGACTCCCGCGGCGCGCACGTCCTGTTTCTGCCCACCTACACGCTGTCCCACGAGGGCGACGACCGGATTTGCCGCAGCGTGGGGGCGAAGATGTCGTCCCCCGCCTGGACCGTGCTTTCCATCGACGATCCGGCCCTGTACAAGGGCGTTACCGGGCACCTCGCGGTGCTCCTGGGCGGGCGCATGCATCCGGCCATTTTTGCCTCCGCAATGGGCATCCCATGCGTCGGTTTAGCGTATAATCCAAAGTTCAACGGATTCTTCGAGCTTTTGGGACGTCGGGAGCACGTGCTCGACGTCGATTCGTTCGTGCGCGAGGAGCGCGTGGACGACCTGGGCGCGCGCCTCGAGGGGGCCATCGGGCACCCCATGGAACGCGACCGGATCGACGCGCTCGGCGGGCGGATTCGCGCCTTCAACCGGGAGTTGCTGGAGGCGATCGGATGAACGTTTTCGACGCCTTCGGGATCTACCTTAACCTGCAGCGAAACCAGTGGCGTTCACCGGGGGAAATTCGCCGCATCCAGTGCGAGAAATTGCGCCGCCTCGCGGCGCACGCGTACCGGACCGTTCCCTTCTACCGGGAGCGCTTCGACGCCGCCAGCATCACCCCGAACGACCTGCGCACGCCGGAGGACCTGGCCCGCCTCCCGGTCACCACCAAGGCCGAGCTGCAGGCCGCCGGGCCCGACGCCATCACCAGCTTGGCCTACCCCCGGGGCACCCTGAAGGAGGAGCACACCAGCGGCTCCACGGGCCGGCCGTTCACGGTCCGCTTCGACCCCCGTTTCGTGCGGGTGAAGAACGGCATGTTCCTGCGCGCCCTGGCGGCCGCCGGCTACCGCCCCGGACGGAAGCTGATGCTCGTCACCGCCGACCCGCCACGCCCTTCGCGCCCCCTGTTGCGGTGGCGGTATGCCTCCATCCAGGACCCGCCGGAGCGGATGCACGAAATCCTGAACGAATTCCGTCCCCAAGTGCTGTACGGGTGCATGACCGCGTTGCGCCAGCTAGCCACGTACATCGACGCCACCGGCGCGGCCTGCCACCGGCCCGGCGTGGTGGTGTCCACCGCGGAGACCCTGGACGAGCGCACGCGGCACCTGCTCGCCGAAACGTTCGGGGCCGAGGTGTTCGATATCTATGGATTGACCGAAATAGGGTTCGTGGCTTGGGAGTGCGGTCGCCATGACGGGTACCACCTGGCCGAGGACACCGCGATCGTCGAGTGCGCCGACGGGACGGACGCGTCGCCCCTCGTCGTCACCAACCTGGAGCTGTGGGGCATGCCCCTGATCCGTTTCCAGACCGGCGACCTGGCGCAGCCGAAGGCGGCCGGCCCGTGCGCCTGCGGGCGCGGCCTGCGCCGCCTGGAGGGCCTGGCCGGGCGCGTGGTGGACGCGGTGCGGCGCCGGGACGGCGGCTCGGTCTCGCCATACCGGCTGACCCTCGCCCTCGAGCACATCGCGGGGATCCGCCGCTACCAGGTGGTGCAGGAGGACTTCGACGACTTCCTGCTGCGGGTCGAGGCCGGCGGTGACCCGGGAGACGGCAACCCGGAAGACCTGGAGGCCGCCGCGCGGGAAGCGATCGGCGGCGTCCTGGGGCCGGGCATCCGGGTGCGGCTGCGCCGGGAGGAGAGCCTGGACCCGCCTCCGGGGCGCAAATTCCGCGTGGTGGAGTCGCGGCTGGCGACGTGACGGACGA
>CAZGRJ010000003.1:0-24573 GCA_964528115.1 uncultured Nitrospirales bacterium | reverse complement strand
GGGGTGGACGAGTTGGCGGGCGATGCGGATTCTATGCATTAACTACGAATATCCACCCATCGGCGGTGGCGGGGCGACCATGTGCAAGGGCCTGGCGGAGGCCCTGGTCCGCGCGGGCCACGAGGTGGACGTCGTCACCTCCGGGATGGCGGACCTGCCCGAGCTCGACGAGGTGAACGGCGTGCGGCTGCATCGAGTGAACTGCAGCCGGCGCCACCACCACTACTCCGGCGCCCGGGAGCTGGTCACCCAGATCCTCCCCACGGTCCGCAAGGCGACCGAGCTGATGCACGAGGCCCCCTACGACATCAACCACACCCACTTCGTGGTCCCCTCGGGCATCGCCTCCTACCTGATCTGGCGCAAGACCGGCCTGCCGTTCGTGGTCACCGCCCACGGGTCCGACGTGCCGGGGTACAACCCCGACCGGTTCGCCCTGGTGCACCACCTGATCCGGCCCGCCTGGGCCCGGGTGCTCCGGGCCAGCTGCGCCGTCACGGCGCCCTCCCACTTCCTGAAGGGCCTGATCCAGCAGCGGATCGACGTGCCCGTGGACGTGATCCCCAACGGCTTCGACCCCGGCCCCGAGGAGCCCGTGGAGCGCCAGAAGCGGATCCTGGTGGTCACCCGCATGTTCGAGCGCAAGGGCGTGCAGTTCCTGATCCAGGCCCTGCAGCGGATCCAGTCGGACTGGGAGGTCTGCGTCGCGGGCGACGGCCCCTACCTGCCCAAGCTGCGCGAGCAGGCGGAGCGCGCCGGGCTCCCGATCCGCTTCCTGGGGATGGTCCCGCGCGAGGAGCTTACCCGGCTGTACCTGTCGTCCCGCATCTTCGTGTTCCCGTCCCTGGTCGAGAACTTCCCGATGGTGCTCCTGGAGGCGATGGCGGCGGGCTGCGCGGTCATCACCGCCGGCAACCCGGGCTGCGCCGAGGTGGTGGGGGACGCGGCGCTGAAGGTCGAGCCGGGCCGCGTCGCGCCCCTGCGCGAGGCCCTGATCACCCTGCTCGAAAGCCCGGCCGAAATCGCGCGGTTCGGCGCCGCCGGGCGCGAGCGGGTCAAGCGCTTCGCGTGGCCGCGGGTCGCCGCGGAGTTCGAGGCGGTCCTGCGCCGGTGCCGAGCCGGCGGCGAGTGAGGGGGAAGCTCCGTGAGTGGCCCATTTGTCCGGGTGCGCGACATCCTGCGCTGGGAGGGCCCCCGCGGCCTCACGGCGCGCGGGCTGGGAACGCTCGGGTACCGCGCCGGCGACTGGTATGCACGCCCCCTGGATGAGCCGATCCGGCCGGAGGCGCCCCGCCCGGGCGTCGAGCTGGGGATCCTCTCGGAGACGGACCTGCCCGAGTACCTCGCCTTCCGGCGCGGGGCCACGGAGCGCCAGTTCCTCGGGCGGCTCCAGGCCGGGCACGTCTGCTTCGCGGCCCGCCGGGAAGGCGAGCTGGCGTCGGTGACCTGGGTCGCCACGGACACCGCGCGCATGGAGGCCGTGGACGCGGAGCTGAAGCTGGAGCCGGGCGAGGCCTACCTGTACGACTCCTTCTCCACCCCCCGCGCCCGCGGGCTTCGGCTTCAGGCAACGATCTGCGCGGTCGTCCTGGAGCGCTACCGGGCCGCCGGGTTCCGGCGGGCGGTGACCCTGATCGGCCCGGAGAACCGCCCCAACATCGCCTCCCGCACCCGCTCCGGATTCCGCCGCACGGGCACGCTCCTGTCCCTCCACGTGGGCCCGTTCCACCGGGTCTGGTTCCGGGGCCGGCGCGCCCCCGCGCCGGGGCCCGGCGACCTGCTCCAATGACGCCCGCCAGCGGACCCGCCGCCGCCGTGCCGGAGGCCCGCCCGGAGCCTGGAACGGAGGCCGGCTGGGAGGGCCTCGTGGGCAACTTGCGCCGCCACGTGGTGCCTCTGCTCCGCCTCCGCGTCCCGGTGGTCCGCCTGGAGGGGGAGGGCCGGAGCATGGTCGTCGCGGGGGACGGCACGGCGGTGCGATACCTGGTGCGGCGCTTCTTTCCGGCCGAGCCACACCGCCGGTTCCTCCGCCACGCGACCCTGCCGTCGCTCCCGGAGGTCCTCCTCGCGTGCGGCCGGGACACCGACCTGACGGTGGCCCACGTCGAGCGTCCCGTGGCCGCGCGCCGATTCGACGCGCGCTTCTTCCGGATGCCCGAGGCGGTGGACGCCTGGGTGGCGATCACGGACGACCCGGCGGACCTCACCCGGGCCAGTAAGACATCAAAGCACAACGCCCGCCTGGTGCGGGAGCACGGCCTGACCTGGACCGTCTCCCACGACCCGGCGGACTTCGACGACTTCTACCGCCGCATGTACCTGCCCTACGCCCACCGCCGGTTCGGGGACGCGGCGTTCATCCGCGGGCGCCGCGGTATGGCGCGGGACTTCCGGGAGGGCGGCATCCTCTGGGTCCGGCGGGAGGATACGACCATCGCGGGCGGCCTGTTCCGCGTCCGGGGACGGGAGATGTGCCTGCGCGGCTCCCCCGGTACCGTCGCGGGCGACACGGACCCGGTGCGCGAAGGGGCCCTCAGCGCCCTCTACCTGTTCTCGGCCGAGTACGCACGCCGCCACGGCCTGCGCTGGCTCAACTTCGGCGCCAGCCTGCCTTCCCTGGGGGACGGGGCCCTGCGCTACAAGCGCAGCTGGGGGGCCACCCTGTGCGACCGCCCCCAGAGCCACCACGACCTGGTGGTCCGCTGGAGCCGGATGTCCCCCGCGGTGGCCGCGTTCCTGCGGGACACCCCCCTGGTGATTCGCGAGGGGTCGGGCTTCGCGGCGGTCACCGCCGTGGGCGCGGAGCCGCCGGCGTCGGTGGGCCGGCACGTGCGCAAGCTGGCCACGCCGGGCCTGGCGCGCCTCCTGGTGGTGGTGCCGGACGGCTGGGAAACACCGACCCGGCCCGACGGGCTGCGGGAGTTTACGGCCGCGTGGCGGTGCGCGTCCGGGCCACCCGAGGAGGTCGCCCGGTCGGCGGCCCCGATGTGGTGAGCGTGACGGGCCCGCGGCTAGAGCGGGGCGCCCGCCTCCCGGAGCCGGCGCACGACGCCCCACCACCTGGGCATGGGCTGGATCTTGTATCCCAGGCTGAAGCGGTGCGTGTCGGAGAAGACCGCGTGCCACAGGGGGCGGTCGGCGGAGATCAGGAACATGCGGGCGTCCCATTCGTGATCGACGCAGGTGACGATCTCGTGGGTGTCCGGAGTCCGGTAGCGGAAGAACGACCGGCCCGGCTCCTCGGCGTGCGTCACGTACAGCCGCCAGCCGGGCGCGCCGCTGTTCGTGTGCCAGCCCATGTAGCCGCCGGGCGGGTACCAGAAGTGCCCGCTGGGGATCACCTTCCACTCGCCCCCGCCCAGGGCGGCGCGGACCTTCTCCGCCACCCGGCGGTCGATCCGGGCGCGGACCCGGGCCAGCTCGCGGGCGGCGGCCGAGTCCGGGAGGCGGGAGGCCTCGAACGAGATGACGTTGGAGATTTCGGGCTGCCGGGAAATCCCGTGCACGTCGCGCCCCGCCGCCAGGAGCGCGTCGAGGGCCTGTTCCGAGACCGCCTCCCCGGCCCCCGGGTACGGCCGGTACTCGGTCTCGTAGTACGCGGCGGCCGCCTCCCGCTGCAGCGCGATTCCCTCCCGGAGCAGCGCGAGCAGGCCGGCGTCCTCCCGCCAGTCCTCCAGCTCCCGTACCGCCGGTGCGGCGGCCAGCATGACCTCGCCCATGGACCCCCCCTTCGCGTCCACAACGGCGCCCCGCCCATGGGCGCCTGGACCGACGATATCACATCGTTCCCGGAACGGGACCGTCCGTCGGAAGCGGCCTGACGCATGGCCGGACTGCGGAACAGGCTGCGCGGTAGCGCGATCGTCCTCGGCCTCCTGCCCGGCCAGCGCGGCCTCGCGTTCCGGTCCGCCGAGCAGATCCGCCGCGTGCGGGACGCGCGGGTGCGGGACCTGGTGCGCTACGCGGCGGAGACGGTGCCCCACTACCGGGAGCTGTTCGCCGCCCACGGCATCGACCCGCGCGCGATTCGCACGGCGGAGGACCTGGACCGCCTGCCCCTCCTGGACAAGGACACGGTGCGCCAGGCGCCGGAGCGCTTCGTCTCCACCTCAAGGCGGGGCCGGGACGCGCTGCCGTTCGTCACCAGCGGGTCCACCGGCACCCCGCTTCGGATCCACCACGATATCGACTCCCTGATCGCCAACATCGCCTACTGCGAGCCGGAGAAGGACGTGATCCGGCGGTTCCTCGGACGGCGGAGGTACCGGGAGACCCAAATCTTCTACGCCGGCTCCACCGTCGCGCAGATCGTGAAGGCGTATCGGGAGAACACCTTCGTCCGGTCACGCGCCAGGCGCGGCCGGTTCGGGATCGAGATGCCGCCGGAGGCGATCGTCCGCCACATCAACGCCGAGCGTCCGGACATGCTCAACGGCTACGGATCGTACCTGGAGGCCCTGTTCCGCTGGATCGCCGAGCACGGCGTCGACGTCCATCTCCCGAAGCTGGTCTTCTACGGGGCCGACGCCATGAGCGGACCCGGTCGGGAGCTGATCGAGGGGCACTTCGGCGTGCCGGTGTTCTCGCAGTACAACTGCGTGGAGTCGTTCCGCCTCGCCTTCACGTGCGCGGAAGGGACCGGGTTCCACGTGCGCGACGACCTGTGCCACCTGAAGCTGGTGGACGATCGGGGGGAGCGGGTGCCGCCCGGCGTGCCCGGCGAGGTGGTCATCAGCAACCTGGTCAACCGGGGGACGGTGCTCCTGAACTACCGCCTCGGCGACGTGGCCGCCCTGTCCGACGCCCCCTGCCCCTGCGGCCGCACGCTGCCGCTCCTGTCGGAGCTGCACGGCCGGGTGGAGGACGTCCTGTACCTGCCGGACGGGCGGATGGTGCATCCCCGCCTCGTCTGGCAGGTCTTCAAGCGCCACCCGGGCGTGCGCCGCTACCAGCTGGTCCAGCGGGAGGAGGCCCGGTTCGAGCTCCACCTGGTGGTCGAGGACCCGGCGGCGGCCGGGCACCTGGTCCCCGCCATCGCGGAGGAGGTGAAGGCGCTGCTGGGGGAGGTGGCGCTGGAGGTCCGGTCCTGCGACGACATCCCGCCGGACGCGAACGGCAAGTTCCGGGCGGTGCGGGGCCTGCGGCGCATGCCGGTGCCGGCCTAGGACCGGCCCAGGACGATCCGCTTCAAATACTCCAGGTCGTGGCGGCGGACGCCCCCGAGCGCCACCAGGAGCACCGCCCCCACCGCGATCGCGGCGGCGGCGCTCCCGTAGGGGCCGGCGCCCGCCGTCAGGTGATCGACCAGCACGGCGGCGGCGCAGGCGGCCACCGGCGCCAGGGCGATGTGCCGCAACGGGGTCCGGTGCACCGCCACCGACGCGTACCGGAAGTAGGCCGCGCACAGGACCGCCGTGGCCCCCAGCTTCGCCCAGGCCAGCCCCGAGGCGCCGTAGCGCGGGATGAGCACCAAGCACGTCGCCAGGTATCCCGCGAACACGGCCCCCTGCATCGTCACCAGCGGCTTCTGTAGGTTCATCGACATGAGCGTGTTGGAGAGCACCACCACCAGCGCGGTGAACGGGAGCGACCAGGTCAGGACCTCCAGCACCCCTGCCGACGCCACGAACTGGGGGCCGAAGATGAGCGGGATCAGCGGGTCCCCCAGCAGGTAGATGACGGTCGCGAGGGGCAGGACGGTGACCACCATGATCCGCATGGCCCGGTCGTGGAACTTGCCGACCTGCTCGGACGCGCCGGCGGCGATCCGGGAGGTCACGGGAAACAGCGCCGCCCCGAAGAACCACAGGCCGGTGCTGATGGTGGTGAGCAGGCGGTCCGCCGCGGAGTAGGTGCCGGTGGCGTGCTCTCCCCGGATGAGGGTCAGCAGGATCACCCCCGTGCGGTCATGGAACTGGGTCAATAGCAGAAACAGCAGGAACGGCGCGGCCTGCCGGAGCAGGTGCCCGATGAAGCGGAAATCGACCCCGATGTCGGGCCGCCCGTACCGCCTGGCCGCCAGCACGAGGCCCAGCACCACCATGCTGAAGGCGCTCAGGGGATAGGCCGCGAGCGCCAGGACCGGGTCGCGCCATAGCAGGATCGCGCCCGCCCCCAGCGCCAGGATCACGATCTTGTGGTAGCTCTCGAGCAGCCCCGAGTAGCGCATCTCCTCGTGGGCGTTGAACTGGGCCCGGGGCAACTGCCCCAGCCGGTAGAGCACCTGGTACGCACCCAGGATCAGCAGGATCGCCCGGGTCTCCCGGTCGAACCCGGCCAGGACGGCGATCAGCGCGATCACCCCCCACACCACCGCCGCCAGCACCACCTGGGTGACCAGCAGGTTGCCGGCGTAGCGGGCGTTCCGGCCGTAGTCGCGGCTCACCTCCCGGGTCAGGAGGATGTTGAGCCCCAGGCTCACGAACACCGACAGGAACCCGCCCACCGACATGGCGAACGCGTACTTGCCCAGCACGGGGATGCCGAACGCCCGGGCGAAGTAGACCAGGAACACGAACGTGCACAGGTCGCCCAGCAGCTTGCCCGAGCTGAGGAAGAGCGTGTTCGCCCCGATGCGTTGTGCCGTTTTCATCCGCCTCGGAATCCGGCAGACGATGCGCCCCGCCCGCACCGTCCCGGCGGCCGCGCCCCCGGCCGGGCGTCCCGCGGGAAGCGTAGCAGAAAGCGGAATATGGAGGACCCACGCCGCCCTCCCCTGAACGAGGGCGTCGCGGACCCTATCGGGAGTTTCCGGCGTGGCCGGCGGGCGGAAGGGCGATCGAGGTTGCCGCCGAGCGGCTCCCGGCGGCGCTAGAAGCCTCGAACATAGGCAGCGCGATAGACAGGGGCAACACAACCCGGGAAAGTAACGAAAATTGAAACGTCGCCGATCGGACGCGAGCCCCCGCGGCACCCCCAATCCGCCTTCCCGTTGCGGGAAGTGGGCATCGTGAGCGTTATCGAAATTTCCCGGAAGAGCCGGTGGTGGGCGGAAGGCTATCGAAGCGATGCCACAACTATTTGTTTCTGTGGCGGATTATCAATGGACTTCTGCAAATCTGCCCCCATTGTTGCCCCCACAGAGCGATGTTCATCGGGTTCGAGAGTGTGCACCGACTGACATGTGCACCGTGGCGGCGGCGTTCCCTTGGAACTCGGAGTCCTTGTGGCCCCCTGCCACAGATGCCTCCTCATGGTGACCTGCATGAGTTAGGGTCCGAAAACCAGCGTCCTGTTGTCGGCTTTCACCCTTTCGCCCAGCCCAGAAGCCTCGCCAGCCAGGCAGGCTATGGATCTTCCTCTAGCCGTGATGTGGTTCACAGCCGCACTCGGTAATCCCTTCAATACTTTGGACTGGACAGACTTCATGAGGAGAGTGAGCGATGTCTGGGATCCGCTACATAACACGGCCTGTGGCCGCGGCTCTGGCATGTCGCCGCGAGCTTGGCTGGGCTTGGTTGGTTCCGTGGCTGGCACTTCTTTGGATGGCCGGAGGGCCGGGTTACGCCTTCGGCGCCGATACGATGTGGCGGAGATACACCAGCCCCGAGTCCGGCATTTCCATCGAGTATCCAGCGAGTTGGCAACTCGCCGAATCGCCGCCGCAAGGCCTTCTGGTTGAGGCCCCGGACGGGGACGCAGGAAGGGGGGAATGCCGGGTTTCCGTCGGCCAGACCAGGACTGAAAACGGCTTGGACGCGGCCGCGCTGCTCGACCACGTGACCGGATCCATGGTGCTGGGCTCCTTCCGCAAGGTGCTGCGCCACCCACTTTTGGTCGGTAGTGGGGTCGTTCAGATGGGCGGTCAACCCGCGTTCATGGCCGAGATCGAGACCCCGGAGGGCGATCACAACAGCGCAACTCCATACCGCCTATTCTCGGTGTTCACCTACTATGGCGACCGCCAGTACACCCTCCTATGCGGTGCGGCGGACCCGCGCTACTCGGAGATGCGGCCGATGTTCGAACGTATCCGGGAGTCCCTCCAAATCGGGGTCCGACCGCTACCACCGGCGGGTTCGGACCTCGCTACCTACGTGAGCGGCGTCGGCCGGCGGCTGGCGAGTGCGCAGGGTATGCCCGAACTCGGGTTTTCCGTGGTGGACAGCGAGGCCCCGAGACTTATGGTGCTCAATGGTCCCCGCATCGGCATCAGCCGCGGCATGCTGTCCCGATTAGACAACGAGGCCGAGCTGGCCGCCGTCCTTGCCCACCAGATTGCCCACCTGGCGGCAGGCCACGGCTACGGGCCCTACACGGAGGAGCAGGATCGGGAGGCGGATCGGATCGCCGTGCGGTGCCTGACGGAGAACGACTACGACCCGTCCGCCGTGGTCGCCGTGCTGGAACGGCCCATCTCACACGTAAATCCCAGCGATCCCGACCGGGACCGCGACCTGTCTGCCACATTTCACCCGTCGGCGACACGGATGGCGGACCTCCACAGTTTGGCCGGCCAGTTTGCGGGTCACGGCGGTTTCGGTGCGGAGAGGTACCGCAGGGCCATGACCCAAGCCGATTTGTCTGGGAGCCGCTAGCCCGCCCCCGCCCCGGCGATCCCCAATGGGCCGCGGGCTACTCCCTCCAGAGATTCGGGTTTGCGCACAACAATCTTGCCGCCTTCCATGCCGATCCAACCGGCCTCTTTCCATGCCTGAAGCTGTTTGTTGACGCTCTCGCGAGAGCTGCCGACCATCTGACCGAGCGCTGATTGCGAAAGGCGCCGCCGAATCGTTGTCCCATCCGGTCCCACGGACCCGTGCTCAATCGCCAAGTGCAGCAGCACCTTGGCCAAACGAGCCCCCAGCCCCAGAAACGCGACGTCCTCCAAGCGCGTGTTCGTCGCTCGCATCCGCTCGCACATGATGCCCAGAAAATAGAGGTAGAGTTCCGGGCGCTTGGCCAAGAAGGCGTTGAACGCCCGATGGGGCACGAGCAGAACCCTGGTGGCCCCCAAGGCCTCCGCGGACGCGGTGCGTTCCCCGCCGTCCAACAGCGCAATTTCGCCAAAGAGCTGCCCGGGACCCATGACACCTAGCATGAGTTCCTTGCCCGTCAGAGAGGGGATCGTGATCTTCACGCTGCCTGTGAGCACCCCGTACAGGCCTTCACCGTCCGCTCCCTTCAGGAACAGCACCTCGCCGTGTTTCAAGTTCTTGGTGACGCTCATGGCCACGAGCTGGTCCAGGATCTCAGGCGCGAGTCCCCGGAAAAGCAGGTGGCGCGCGAGCAGGTTGCGCGTATCTTCCGCCACGAACCCTCCCGCTTCAGATGGCTCATCGGCGAGTTTCGCATATTTTCACCGCTCGTTTCTCCCCGGTGTGAATCGCATCACAGCCGGCCCGGCTGCCATGACCGACCCTTGATCCAGGGAGGCAACAGTAGGAGAGACAGCCATGAATTGGATAAACCGGGCACGCATCTCGAAGAGAGTCCTGCTGGTGGCGGGAGCGTTGGCGTTGCTCACTTGTGCGACCCATGCCCCCAGCGCGATGGCGGGGCCTGGCGCAGCCTACTTCGAGGCCGGGCACAAGCTCGCAGCCGAGGGGAACGCAGCGCTTGGGCTCCGCTACGTCGCCACTTCCTTGGCGCTGGAGCCGACCAACTTCGCCACGCAGGTGTACTTCGTAACCATGCTGGACCAGACGCGTTTTCGGGACGACGTTGCGGTGATGGAGCAACTGCGCCTCATCCTGCCCACGTACGTTCCTCTTATCGAGCGGCTGGCCCGGCTGTATGAAGGAAAGCAGCGGCAGGCGGAGGCCGGGCAGATTTACGAGGCCTGGCGGGCGCTTCGGCCCGACAGCGCTGAGGCACAAGCGCGCGCCGGGGAGCACTATCGCTTCACCGGCCAACACGAAAAGGCGGTCGAGGCCTTCACCCAGTACCTGAACGTGGTGGAGGAGAGTGATTACGCCGTCAACCGAATCGTCGAGAGTGCCGCCTTGGCGGCGGTCGACAGGGCCGTCGAAACCATGGTGGCGAAGGCCGCCGTCGTTGACGCGAATTCGTCGCCTTAGGCGAGGATCACCTTCGGTTGCCGCCCGCCTGATCCGGCACCGGTGGCCTCGATGGGGGGCCGCCGGTGCCGGGTGAGGTCGAGGCACCCTTCCCTCGTTCCCCCCTCAGGACCTCGACAACCTCCACACGCTTTTCCTTTCCTTTCACCGCGATCGGAGCCAGGATCGCTCGGGGGATCCCTTCGCCCAGCTGGTCCGCTGTGGCGCGGGTCATCAGGATTTGCCCCCCTTCGGCCACGGCCGAGAGGCGCGAAGCCGTGTTCACGGCATCGCCGATCACAGTGAACTCCATCCGTTCCGGGGACCCGACGTCGCCCAGGAAGACTTCTCCCGTGCTGATCCCGATCCCGACCCGCAGCGCGAATCCGAACGATCTCTGCCAGCTCTCGTTCAGCGCGGGCATCCGATCCATCATCTCGGCCGCGGCCTCCACCGCGTTCCGGGCCGGGTTCTCGACCTCCACCAGGCTGCCGAACACGGCCACGACGGCGTCCCCGATGTACTTGTCCAGGGAACCACTGTGGGCAAACACGACCCCCGCCATCTCGGTGAAGTACTGGTTCAGGACCTGTACCAGGACGTCAGGCGGGTGATCCTCCGAAATGCTGGTGAAATCCCGGATATCCGAAAACAGTACAGTTACCTCCTTTTGGCCCCCACCGAGGTTCAGCTCCATTCCCCCTCGAACAACCCGGTCCACCACCTGGGGCGAAAGGTAGCGCGCGAGGTTGCTGCGCTTCTTCTCCTCCTCCTTCATCTCCCCCGCCAGGCGGGCGATCTCCAGCGCCACGGCGCCCTGGCCCGCGAGCGTCCCCAGGAGCTCGATGTCCTCCCGGGAGTAGAAGGCGCCGGACTTCCTTTGGCCGACCGCCAGCGCGCCGGTCGCCTCGCCGTGCAGGAGCAGCGGCATCAGCAGCGTGGCCCCGAAATCGCGGAAACGGCGGCCGAATTCCTCGCGGACCGGCTCGTAGCGAGGATCCTCCTGCACGTCGTACACGGTGATCATCCGCCGCTCGCGCGCGATCTGGGTGAACAGGGGGTCGTCACAGGAGAAGGTCCCTTCGCGCCGGCGAGTTCCACCCTGTTCGGGCGGCCGGTCCTCCAGAATGACATAGCTGCAGTCGGCCGTCCTCGGATCGTAGGTGAAGAGCCCCACCCCATCGATGGCCATCTGGGTGCGAATCGTTTCGATCATGCGCTCCTTGATCTCGTCGGGGTCCACCAGCCGGGCCAGGGCCTCGGCGACGTCGATAACCGTGTTCTTATAGTCCGCCTTGGCCCGGAAGAAGAGGCGTTCGACGCCGCGCTGGACCCGGGCGTTGATGGGGTTGTAGAAGAGCACGACCAGAAGGGCGAAGGCGACCGGGTAGACCTTCTGCGCGGCGCCGCCGAACCACGGTTCGAGCACGAGCGTCACAGTTAGCGTCTGGATGCCGAAATACGCGAGGGCGACCGTTGCGATCATGATCGCGTACCCCATCGCCCGCTTGAGGTACACGTCCACGTCGAACAGGTTGTGCCGGGCGATGGCATAGGAGATGGAGGCGGGGAATACGAGAAGCGGAAGGGTCAGGTAGTTTGACTCCATCCGAACCCCCAGAACGGACCCGAACACCGCCTGCGACAGCCACGCGACCGCAGGGATGGGAAACGCGACGGCGGCCCCGAGCAGCACCACCTGGGCCCGCCTGCGGGCGATGCCGGAACCCTGCTGGAAGATCTCCCGCAGCAGCTGACCCAGAAGGAGGACCGCGCCGAAGATCCAGTAGACCAGGAGCGGACGCCAGAAAGTAAGGAAACGCTCGTCGGGATACAGCAGGAGCATGGGAAAAGCGCTCGCCGCGGACACGACGTACGGCAGCGTTGCCGACATCGGGTGGCTCTCCAGCCATCGCCACCTTCGCGGGAAGTGCATCGCCAAGTGGACCGTGGCCGCGGGGACGAACGCGTTTGCCAGCAAGTACAGTCGGATGAACCCGAAGTGGGTGGACAACACATCGAAGATCGTCACCGAGTAGATGCTCATGAGGACACACGCGAAAAAGAAGACCCAGCTCACGCGCGCATTGAACTTGAGAACGATGACCGCCATCCCGATTCCCAGGTAGAGCATCGCCACCAGCGCCGTAATGCCGTAGGTCATGGCCAGGTCCGTGGCCGTGAAGCGCATGGAACGAACGGTGACGTCCTTGGTGTTTGCTTCGCCCTTGATGGTGTAGGTGAACGGCGTGCCCGCCGGAGCGGCCTCCACCATACCCATCAGCTCGTCCATCGTGGCAACCGGTCTTCCGTTCACCGCCAGGACCTTCTCCGGATATATCAGCCCAGCCTCGCTGCCCGTCCATTGGTATTGGCCTACCGTGGAAACCGCCAGGCGCTCGTTGAGCAGAAATCCGGGAAATACCCTGCCCACCCACTGAACCGCATTGAACGTGCAAACCGTGGTCACGGCGACGACCAACAGCAGTAAGGCCGCGGCAACCGCCGCCTTGCGCCAGTCACTGCGCAGAAATGCCCACAGGTGCCCGAATTGCATCGGCTCGCTCATATGCCCTCGACGCTATGATCCGGCCGCGGGCGGTGCAGGAGAGCCCACAAGACCATGGCCACGGCCAGCGTGATGAGGACCCGGGCAAACCAGTCGCCGTGCCGCGTGTAAAAGGTCACCGGACCGCGTCCGGGCAGGGTCCGGGTCAGGTACCCGGCAACAAACGTCTCCCGGGCTCCGTCGGTGACCC
This sequence comes from uncultured Nitrospirales bacterium, assembly GCA_964528115.1. Lineage (GTDB taxonomy): Bacteria > Nitrospirota > JACRHL01 > JACRHL01 > JACRHL01 > CAZGRJ01. The sequence goes on along the minus strand of CAZGRJ010000003.1, from coordinate 11,816 downwards.
GCGCGATCACACGGCCCGTAGAGTCGATGATGGCGGATATTCCCGTGTTGGCAGCCCGCACGACGGGCACGGCGTTTTCCACCGCCCGGAACACGTTCATCGCCAGGAACTGGGACGGCATGTTTGTGTCGAGGAACCAAGCCTCATTCGTGATATCCACAATGAAGTCCGCGCCACCCTTCACGGTATCCCGTACCAACTCGGGGAAAATGGACTCCCAGCAGATCAGGACCCCCGCCGCGCGGTCGATTCCGTCACCCTTCAGCGGGAACAATCCGACGTGGTCCCCGGGCAGTAGCGTGCCCGCCCGCTCCTTCATATGACGGGGCCAAGGGAACCGGTCCCGGTACGGAAGGTACTCCGCGAACGGAAGCAGGCGACGCTTGCGGTACTCCGCGCCGACGGCGCCCTGGGGGGTCACCAGAACGGCCGAGTTATACGGCGTGCTGCGCACGATTCGGAACGCCTCCTCACCATTTGCTGCACCCGGAAGCGGCTCCAGGCGGACCCCGCCGAACTTCGGGCCGGTGGACGTCCCCACCAGGATGGGGGCGCCGGCCTCCTGTGCCAGCGTGGCGACCGCGTCGCGCATTTCGGGGGAGCGCATCAGGGCCGCCGGCACGGTTGTCTCCGGCCAGACGATCAGGTCGGTGGGGCCGGCCTCAATGGCACGGCGGGTCAGGTCCAGGTGCCGCTGGAAGTGGGCGCGGATCTTGTCGCGGTCCCACTTGATCCCCTCGGGGATGTTGCCCTGGATCACCGTGACGCGGAATCCCGTGCCTTCCGGGGCGGCGGTCAATCGGGCCGCGCCGAACGAGAGCGTCCCGATCAACGCGACCCCCGCGGCCAGCACCGACGGCCACGCCGCCCGCCGCCGCAGCCAGAGGTCCGCCACGGCCGCATTGACCAGTGCCAGAAGAGCCGACACGCCGAAGACGCCCGTCACCGAGGCCACCTGGATCAGCGGTAGATAGGCGTGCTGCGTGTGTCCCAGCATGCCCCAGGGCAGGCTCAGGAACCCGGCGTGGCCTCGTAGGAATTCGATGCAAACCCAGAATACCGGAACTGCCGCCCAGCTGGGAATCCCACTCCGGGACACCATGGACACGGCGATTCCGAAGAGCCCGAATGGGGCGGCCAGGAATAGGCCCAGGAGGGCGAAATCCACCGGCCGGACCCCGTCGATCACCAGGATGGCGCGGGACAGCCCCATGGCCAGGATGAGCCCGAACAGCAGGCACAGTGCGGACGCCACCGCCGGCCGCTGCCGGTCGAGGGCCACCAGCAGGGGCACCAGGGCCACCCAGGCCAGCCACCCCTGGTCCAGCCGAGGGAACGCCGCCAGCAGCAGCAACGCGGAGGCGCACGCCAGCGCCACCGCGTAGCGCGGCCTTAGCACACTAAAGCCGCGGCATCGCTGCCCCAATCGGGCAGGCGGCGCTGAACGGTCCGCGCGCGGACCGCCTGGGCCGCACACCGTCGGGTCCCGGTTGCGCACCTGCATCCGCCGAACGGACCCGGGCCCCGCTCAGTCGGCGGGCCCGGTCTCATGCTCTCGCGGGTTGCGATGCAGTAGTTACGTCTCCAGGTAGTACATGGCCACGATGTTCGCCTGCCAATGCTCGCTCGGCATCCCAAAGTCGACGATCTGGCCCGCCCAGGCGGAGACGATCGTCAGGTAGTTGGTTGTGGCCGGATCCACGTTCCGCGGCCAGCACTCCTCGGGAATCAGGAATAGGGACACCTTCACCGATGAACCGGCGAAGTCCCGATCATCTTGCACATCATCGTAGAGACCACTGGGAACCTGCAGGTTGTTCAACGCGAACGGAACGTTCGTGCAGGTGCCCGTGAAGCTGAGATGCCCATTCGGGTAGAACTCCAGCACACCCCGCAGGGCTGGCCCCTTGAGCTTGGTCGGATTGTCCCCCGGATTCGGTCCCGCGGCATGGCTCAGGCCGGTCAAGCCCAAGACCAGCGCCGCGGCCATTGCCATGCGGAATGGCCGACTCATTGCTGCCATCGGATTTCTCATGGATGCATTCTCCTCATTGCGTGAAAACCCCCATCGTCCGGCACCGGCGTTTGTTCCGTGCGCCCGGTGATTCCTAGAAGTACACCTCAGCCATTGCGCTCACGTATTGCGACTTGAGCACGTTGTTCTTGCCATCGAACCGGTTGCGGTACTGCACCGTCGCGGCCCATGGAACCCCGGAGCGGGTGCGGGCGTAGCGCGGCACCGTGGAGTACGTCACGCCCACGTGGTAGACCTGCTCGCGCCAGTCGGTCTCCTCCTCCAGGGACTCGTAGGCGAACCCCTGGCTCCCCGAGACGTGGTCCTTGCCGCTGGCCTTGAACCTGTACCGGGCGAACACGGTGAGCGGCTCCGTGATCGTCCGGTTGGCCGTCACGTCCACGCCGTAGTGGTCGCCCAGGTTGCGCTTGACCCGCTCCTTGTTGGTTGTGATCGGCAGGTTCACGTCGTCCGGCACCCGGCGCACCTCGTGGTCCGGCAGCACCCACTCGTAGAGCAACGTCACGTCGAACAGCCACCGGTCCCAACCGGTGAAATCGTTGTTGGAGTGGAACAGCAGGGCGTAGGCCCCCTGGCCGAAGCTGTAGTCCATCAGGTTGTCCGGGTTGTCCACTTTCCCGGTGGGGAACCGCACGGCGCCGGTGAAGGCCAGGCGCCAGTCGTCGGAACGGAGGTACTGGTAGCGGCCGCCCGCCTCGATGTCAGCCAGCCCGCTGTCGGACCAGCTTTCGACGCGGTCGTACCCGAAGCCGGGAATCGCCGCAGCGCCCACGGTCAGGCCGGGGCCCAGCAGGTTCTGCACGTCGTCCGTGGTCAGAGGCACCGTGCCGGGCACGGCAAGGGGGGCCAGGGTGTTCAGCCCGGCATTCGCCCCTACGGTGGCGCTGGTGGCGTCGAGCTCTGCGTGGACGTTGTTCCGCACCCGCCACCAGGGCACCTTGACCCCCAGGGTGAGGCGGTCGGTGACGCCGCGGGTGAAGGTGAACTCCACGATCGTGAAGTCGAGCTTGAAGTCCACCACGCTGCGCCCCACCGAGGCACTTCCGGCCGGCATGCCGAAGCCGGCCTCCACCAGCGCCAGGGCCGGGAAGACGCTGCTGTCGAGGTCGGTGTTGTAGTCCACCGCCACGTCCTCCACGTGCCCGTCGGACCCGTAGCGCTCGTCCACGGGGAAGTAGAACTGCCCCTCGACGGAAACCCGCGACACGCCGCTGGGCAGCACCCGGGCATCGTCCGCACGGGCTGCCGACGCAGGCAGCGCAAGCCCGAGTGCCAGCAGGGTGGCCAGCCGTGCGGCCCGCGCGCACCACCCCGATGCGCTCCTCAACGCCGTGGTCGCTCGGCCTGTTGCCGGGTGAGAAAACATGGATTCAAGTTGTCGCTTCATCGCCTCGCACGCGATCAGGGCGTGAGCTCGAAGTGAATCACCTGGGATTTGAGTTCCACTGGATTGAGGGGCGCCTCTGCATATTCGGCGTTCTCCGTCTTGGTGAAGGCCGGAGTCGGGGAAGTGCCCAGCCGAACGACGGCTTGAACGCTCCATCGGCCCGCGGGCAGGCCATAGAAGTCGTGCAAGTTGTGAATCACCGCCTTTCGATAAAAGGGGCTACCTGAAGCGGTGCCGGCGAGCACTTCAACGGGTACGGCCGGACGCGGGACACCCGGGCCGTGCTCCCTCAGGCGCAGTTGTATGGGCGGCCCTCCATCGCGGTCCGCCGCGTGCCCCGCGCCGGTCAGCTCACGCGCCCTCACCTGCAGACCGCGGGAGTCGCGAAACACCAGGTCCAGGTGCAGCTGTTCGTCCTTCAATCCCTTGCTGACAATCACGTTGCGCGTCCCCGTGTTGGTCAGCGTGACCTGCATCGGCAGCGGATCCGACACCGCGTGCACGTCCCCGGCCATGGCAATTGCCAACACAAGCTGCTCCCCCACCCGATCCTTAACCTCCAGAACGAAGGAGTGCCTGACGGGGAGACCGTTCTCGTCGCCGAGAACCGTCAGCACGTACGTCCCGTCATCGGCGATTCCGGGCTTGCAGAGGTAATTGCCGGAATTCCCGCCTGGGGCGTTGAACTGGCAGAAATTCGGAGCGCGAACGGACGACAGCTGCACCGCTTCTCCGGCCACGCGCGGGGTGGCCCGCACGTGGATCGTAACGGGAGTGTCTTCCACCGTGGAGAAGCCACCGGCGAACTTCGGCCCGCCAATGGTCAGCACGGGTCCGTTGGGGTCGCTCGTACCGGCAGACGAAGATACGGCGAATACCACGCCAACGGTGCCCAGGATGAACGCCAGGACGATGGATGCGATGACTCTCATGTGCCTTTCCCCTCATTACTGCGGGTTTGGGGGGGAATTCCAGACCTGGATGTCGGCGTCTGCCTGGTGGCTGAAGTGCTTCGCCCGGCTCCAGTTGTTCGACTCGTAGTACATGACGCCCGTCGGATCGAACAGGTGGGAGCCCGGCACCCCGATCGCGTGCCCGATCTCGTGCGTGATGACGTGCATGAGCACATCGGGTTTCAGGTACTGCACGGTCCCGGGGGGTACCGCCGGACCGGTACCAAGCAGCGGCAGCTCCACGCTCCCATTGTTGTCGATGTCGTGAACCGACAGGTCCAGCTGGACGACGGGGTTGCTCGGGTGCCAAATGCCCTTGGCGTAATGGTCGCCGTCGAGAAAGTGGTCTCTGTCCGCGTCCTCGGAGTTCGGACCGTGTCCGGAGATCTCCCCGTTGTCGTCCACGTCCTCCAGGCCGGGAATCGCCTCCGGCTCGATTCGGTCCAGCTTGGAGGCCGTGCATGCCGGGCAATTGGGTTCCTTGTTGTCTCCGGGCTCGACCTGGTCGCGATACGGCCGGTCCTTGAAGTAGTGATCCATGGCGTATTCATAGGTGAGGGTGCCGGCGCCGTAGGTACCCCCGTTCGCCACCTCCGACTGACCCAACAGGCCCCAGCTCCAGACGCGCAACACCCCGGGCGTGCTGACCTTGCTGATGGCCCCGAGGCCGTCCGTCGCCTGTCCGTTGGCGATCGTCACGTACTGGATGTTGGCGTCCTGCTGGCCGGCGGGGTTGCCCTGCCCGTTCGCCAGGGTGCCGCCCAGATCGCGCACGTGCACGGCGATGCCCAGCTCGCCGAATGCATCCCCGATTGCGAACGGGCAGGGGGGGGCGGATCCAGTGTAGACCGGGCCCACCGTCCCATCGACCTCCGGGCAGGTTCCCGAGTTCCCATTGTTGAAGCCTGTGTAGGCTAGGAACAGGTCCTTGCGGGTGGGGTCGCCCCGGAAGAAGAACGGCTGAGAGCTGCCGGTATCCGGCACCCAGACCGTCTGCGGATCGGTATAGGGCGGACTCGCCCCGTTCGTCAGGTCGTAGCCCCAGAGGAAACCGCGGTATTCGTCGATGGCCTTCAGACCGTCGCCCGGGACGGCATTCACGGCGCCCTGGGTTTCTTGATCCTCGGTCGGGTCCACATCGCCCCGAGTCGAGTACTGATCCTCCCACCACTGAGGCAGATCGTCCGCGTCGGTGTCCACCGGGATGCGGAGGCCAGTCTGGTTGAAGGAGATCCCGCCCACCGCGCCAGCAACGTCCAGCGTGAGGTAGGCACCGAAATCACAGATCTGGCCGACGTCCACGGCGGCGTCCGTTTGCGACGGCAGGTTGTTAACGACCGGCGGGTTCATGTCGGGGCTCTCAAAGGCGCAGACTCCGGAAAGTCCGGCGCCGTTGTCGTTCGTATAGACCCCCGTGTGTTGGCTGACCCCTGTTGCCGTTAGCGCCAGCGGCACGCTCATCTGCGGCAGGCCGGAGGGGCTGTATGTCCCGCCCCCCTGGTTTTTCAGCACGCTGGCTTTCAGGTGGAGCTCGGCGCCCGCCGTCGGCGCCCAATTGTAAAGGGCCTGTGAGAACAGGAACGGTCCGTAGAACGCGTTCTGGAACCCCGAGGTCGGCGGATTTTCCGTGCTCAGATAGAACGCCACCACGTACGGGGCGTCGCTGCAGTCCTGGGGGTAGCCTGCGGCCCCCGGGTGGTAATTCGGGTCATTGTCGTTGCAGTCCAGGTCCCAAGTGGAGTTGTCGTTGTCCACATCCTGGTCGCAGACGTTCGCCTGGCTCGGGTTGTAGTCGTCGGGGCAGTTGTCGTTCGCCGCCGTCATGCCGAACTGATGCGCCGGCACGTTGGACGGGGGCGTGGTCACGTCGGCGGAGTCACAAACCAGATCACCATCGATGTCGTTGGATGGATCTCTCGGGCAGGGATCGCACCGGTCGCCAATCCCATCCGAATCGAAGTCATCCTGGCTTTCCCCGGGCGGTTGGCTCGGCCCGTTCTGAATCCCGGGGCAGTTGTCCGTCAGGTCCGGCTTGCCATCCTGGTCAAAGTCCTCCGTCCCGCTACCAGGGCCGGGGAAATAGGCCACCCTGTCGGCGACCGCGAGGTTCGTCGGGTCGCAGGCGTCGCCAATGCCGTCGTGGTCGGCGTCCGGCTGCTCCGCCGAACCCCGGGGAATCGGATTGGCCTTATCGGGGCAGTTGTCACAGAGGTCGCCCACGCCGTCGTGGTCCCGGTCCATCTGGCCCACGTTGAACGTGTGCGGGCAATTGTCTTTGCCGTTGAACGCCCCGAGCGCGACCTTGAAGGCCGGACCATTGCAGACGCCATCCTGATCCGCGTCATTGTCCTTGTCGCCCGGGCAAACGTCCTCGCGGTCCGGCCTGCCGTCGCCGTCCGCGTCCTGCGCCAAGGCGAACGACGGCACCGCCACCCACAGCGCCAGCAGCCCCGCCGCCACCACGATCGCCAAACGCCACCCGCTCATGCGATTCCCCATCGCCTCCCCTCCCTGGTTATGATCAGGCCGCTGCCCGCGCCGGTCGGGCGGCACGCACGTCCCGCGCAGGGACCCGCCACTCCGCGCGCCGCACGCACGCGTGGGAACCCCACTCTTCGGAAACCGCGGTTGTCGAGGTGATCGGGCGGACGAGCCCCCAAAGGCTCGGCACACACCAGCCCTGCAAGACATCAGGACGTTCGGCCTCCCGGCCACGGGACCGTGGCCGGCACACCCCATCAGTTCCCGCCATCTGAGCGGCCTCCCCCCGACCGGCGCAATTCGCCGGTACGGTCCGCACACGAACGCGCAACTCCCCCCCGTAGGGCGCCCCTTCTTGGGATCCCCGGTCGGAAATACCGCCTTCGGTTGCCTTACCATATAGCACATTTGTGTTCACGAGCCCAATATCCCCTTGAAATTTATTTTGTTACGTACGCCCAACCCGGCTCCCGACGGCCGGCCTTCGGCGTCCAGCCGTCACGGACCCGCCACCCGTCGGGCGAAGCCGGGCGCGCCCTCTTCCCCGGTCCCCGCGCGCAATTCCGCGTTAACCCCCCGGGTCGGGAGCGCCGCGTCCGGATCGGCTCCGGCCGGCGCAGCGGGCGGCGCGGACATCCAGTCGAGCACCTCCTCCCGGTGCCCCCCCAGGGCCCGGTACCGCTTGAGGCTCCGGAGCGCCGACTCGTGGTCGCCCACGAGCTCGAAATAGAGGAACAGCCGGGCGTGGAATTCCGGATCGTCCGGTGTCAGAGGCACCTCGCGCATGCGGACGGCCGCCGCGGCGGCATACCTCGCGCGGCTCTCGTAAAGCGTGGCCATCCGATCGAGCAGGTCCCCGTAACGGGGCAGCACGACCAGTACCGCTTCGTGTAGACGGACGTCCCGGCGGCAGCGTTCGCCGTCCAGGACGCCCAGCAGGTACGTCCGCGCTTCGATTTTCCCCGGATCGAGGGCGATCGCCGCGGCCACCGCGCGCAACCCGTCGGTCATTTCCCCCCGCTCGACCAGAAGGCGCCCCACTTCGAAATACCGCCGGGGCGCATTGCCGTTCGCCGCGGCGCCCTGCGCCGCCAGGAAAAGCACCACCGCAACCGCCGCCGCCTTCTGCGCCCAGGATGTGCGTAATTGCGTCATGCCGAGTCCTCCCCGTGCCCGGTGGTTGGGTGGACTTTGACACGCGTGGGCCGCCCCTGGATGTGACGCGCTTCACACGAGCGGCCGGATCGACGAATGTCCCGGTGCCATCCCCCCGGGGGGGAACTAGATCGTCAGCTCCATCCCGTCTTCGAGCACCGTGAGGCACTCGATCCCGAGGGCCCCAAGCTGTGCCCGCAGGGCCGCCAGGTAGCGCGGCTTCATGTGGTAGGCGAAGACGGGCAGGTCGGGGCGTCCGAGCCGGGCGAATTCAACGGCGAACTGGCGGGGGCTCAGGTGGAAGGTCTCTTCCGCAAGGTTCGCCAGCTCATTCGGAAACGACGCCTCGATGAAAGCCGCCGCCAGGCGGGGGTCGGCCCCGGCCACGTCCGCCAGGACGCCCATGCGGTTGGTGTCGCCGCTGTAGGCGAACGAGGCGGCACCGCCGCGGATGAGGAATCCTGCGCTCGCGACCGTGTGCGGGACCGCGAAGGCCGTGACCTCCAGGTCACCCACTTCGGCGGCCTCCCCCTCTGCAAGCTCCCGGATTCGGAACACGGGGCGATCCGGGTCGGGAATGCGGGTGAAGTCAGCCCAGATCCGATCGTTGAAGAACTCGTTTCTGAGGTCCCGCGCCACCTCCGGCAACGTGACGAGGGACACCGGCTCGCAACCCTCGGGACGAAACAGGTTGTCCGCCAGGTACGCGAGCGCATGGACGTGCTCCAGGTGCACGTGCGAGATCAGGATGTGACGAATCCGACTCTGCTCCTCCAGGCTCAGAACGGACGCGGCGGTCCCGGCTTCGAGCAGCACCGTTTCGTCGATCAGGAAGCCGCACGGGGCGCACCCCGGCATCGCGCCCCCATACGCCCCCAGCACACGGATCTTCATGGTTCAGTGCCCCCTTGCCACCATCCGAGCTTGCGCGGCCGTTCCGGTGGCCCGCTCCCGGCACGACTCGTGAACGCGATCACCGCCTGACCGGCGCCCCCGAACGCATCGTCGCCCCTCGGCGCTTCCGCGCGGTCGGCAGGTCCGCCGGCCCAAGACATGCCGCCCAGGTCCTCATCGGCCCTTCCGATCGGGGCGTGCGCCTCGGCCAGGGCATTTCTTGCCGGCATCTTGCGGGCTTCGGTGCCATGGGGTCCCGGTCCTCCTCCCTTCGACTCCCCGGTTCCCAGTTTGCGCCGGATTGTTTTGGCCGGCTGTGAACCACCTCACAGCCAAGCCTCCCACCGACAGCAACACTCAAGGCAGGCGGGCCCCAGAGTGGGTGCCCGCGTCCGACCAACCTATGCGGTAGCGAACCGGCGGCAACCAGGACCTCGCCGCGTGACGGAATAGAGAGAGCATCATGAACCAGGCCACACGAACATTACGGGAAACGCTCCGGGCGGCGGGGAGCATCGCCGGCGCGCTGGTCGCGTTCGCGGGCGTGGCGGCGGCGCTTCCGGCGGCGGCCGCCGAGCCGGCTGTCCAGGGCGATTTCGAGGTCGGAATGAGCCTCCTGGCGACCGGCGACGGGGCCAGCGGAATTCCGCTGCTCGCCGCGGCCGCATCGGACCGGGACGCTGCACCGGCGCAGATCTATCTCCTCGGCCTCCTCAACCAGGAATGCTTCAACCTGGACCTGAAGGGACTCGAACGGGCGCGCACGGTGTTGTCCGATGACCCGACGCTCCTGGAGTGCCTGGGGCGGAGGTACGAAGGGAAAGGGCGGTACGCCGACGCGGAGGCGGCGTTTCGGCATTGGGCGGACGCCCACCCCGACCTGGCCGAGCCCTACGCGCGCCTGGGCGAGCTGTACGTGACGGCGGGTTGGCGCAAGGAGGCGTTGACCGCGTTCGCCCGGTACCGGCAAATGAACCCGGGAAGCGAATACGCCCTGCGCCGGATGGCGGCGGTCACCGCCGACGAGGTCGGGGAGCTACGGCCTCACGCCGCCGTATTCGCGGATCCGAACCCGGTTCCCCCGTCCCGTCGCGGCGCGGCCGGGCCGAAGGCGGAATCGGAGTTCAACAAGGCGAACCGTTATCAGCACGGCTTGGGCGTGCCGGCCGACCCGACCCAGGCCGCCGAGGCATACGCGCGAGCGGCGCAGGACGGCCATCCAGTCGCCCAGCTTCGTCTTGCCCTGCTGCTGCAGGAGGGCCGCGGGGTGGAGCGCAACCCCGAAGAGGCGGTTCGCTGGCTGACCCGGTCCGCGGAAGACGGCCTGCCGGATGCCCAGCTCTACCTCGCCCTCGCCTGCCTCACCGGAGACGGCAGGCCCCGCGACCTCGCGGACGCGGCGCGGTGGAGCGGGCGCGCGGCAAACCAGGGGATTCCGGAAGCGCAGTTCCTGCTCGGAACCCTCTACCGGTACGGCATCGGCATCGGCAGGGACACGGACGCAGCCAATGAGTGGCTCATGAAGGCCGCCACGACGTTCCTGGAGGCGGGGCGCTGGCGTGCCGGGCGACGGGCCGTCATCGCGTCGATCGAGGTGGAGGGGGGCGGGCCGGAGCCGGTCGCGGCGCCCCTGGCCGCCGCCGGCAACGGCCGAACCGGAGATCGGGGAACGACGCCATGATCGGGAACCACGCCGAGTACCGCCGGTCACGCCGCTTCGGGCGCTGTGTGGCCGCGTGTTGTATCGCTGCGGCATGCGGGTGGAGCTCCGCCGCCAAGGTCGAGGCCAGCTCCGGACGGGTGCGGGGCTATTTCGAGGTGGGCCGGACCCTCGTGGAGAACGGCCAGCCGCGCCAGGGGCTCGTCTATGTCGCCGTGGCGGTCGCCCTCTCGCCGACCAACGTGGCGGCGCAAACGTACCTCCTTGCGCTCCTGGACCGGGACTGCTGCCGGACGGACCTGGGCCTACACGAGACACTTCACACCGTGCTCCCGACCTACCGTCCCGTGACGGAGCGGCTGGCGCTGCTGCACGAGCGACGAGGGGGGATCGAGCGGGCCGGGGCGCTCCACCTTCAGGCCGCGGGGCTGGGTCCGCAGGACCCCGGGGCGCGGGAGCGCCTGGCGACCTACTACGCGTTTGTGGGCCGGAGCGACCTGGCGCAGGTGGCGGCGTCCCGCCGCGACCCGCGGACCGGCCCGGGCGACCCCACGGATCTCAGCGCCGCCACGGGCGTTGCCGGGGACCCGCCGAGTCCGGAAGCGCCGCGATGGAACAAGGTGAGTCTGGAGCCGGACGCCGAAACCGGCGATCGCATCGCGATGTTCGTCACCGGTCGCAAGTACATCGTCAACGGTTCCAACGCGAGCCGGAAGGACTGGGTCGAGCGGGGCATTGAATACCTGGACCGGTCCGCCCGGGCGGGCTTCACGGCGGCCCGGCGCTTCCTGGGCGCCCTCTATCTGGACGGCGAACTGGTGCCCCGGGACATCACGAAGGGTGTCGCCCACTACGAGCGGGCCGCCGCCGCGGGCGACGTCATCGCCCAGAGGCGGCTGGCGGACATGTACTTCAACGGCGAGTACGTGTCCAAGAATCGCTCGCGCGCGGTGTTCTGGTACCAGACCATCCTTCACAATCCGAACCGCGGGCTGACCGCGTACAAGAGCGACGACACTTGGGAAATCGAGTTGCGACTTGCAAGTCTGTACGAGTTCGGCGACGGGGTCGAGAAAGACCCCGCCCGCGCGCGTGCCCTCCTGGAGCATGCCGCGCGGACGTCCAAGGCGGCACCCGCGCTCGAGGCCCTCGCGGTCGCGTTCGAAAAGGGGCTGGGAGGCGAGCAGCGTAACCAGCACGCCCTGATGATGTATGCCGCCGCAGCTCGCGGTTACCTGGAGCGAGGATACC
>CAZGRJ010000002.1:42398-54360 GCA_964528115.1 uncultured Nitrospirales bacterium | reverse complement strand
CGGCCCCGCCGGACTACCCAGACCAGCGGGGCCGAAAAGAGCGGGGGCGCGGATCTTCGCCCGACGGGCCGAACGCTCCGGCGGGCTACTTCCCGCGACCCCGAGGGGCGGAACCTTCAGGCGGATGGCGGAGCCTTGGACTATTTCCGCTACGGGATATCGTTGCTCCGGCCGCCCAACGGCCTCGTCCCAAAACCTAAGGGTACCGGGCCCCTTCGAGCCCGGGGGAAGCGTGGTTCAATCGCATCCGGGGAAGGCGCTCCTCGCGTCACGTCCGGATACCCCGAAAACCCGGGGAAGAACCGCTTCCCCCGCCGGCCCTCCCGACCGGCTTACCCTCACTTCTCTTATACCACTTTCGAGGGGAATGGCAAGGACTGCAACGCGTTGTTTTCTCTTGCGAAATATCCGTCTTCGATATGACAGATGGCATACCTTTTTCGGGATACGGGGCCGCCGTGAGACGTTCGTTTTCCGCCACCCGGGACCCGCGTGTCCTCTCCCGCGCGCAGTCGCCGCACCTCTGCTACCCTTGGCCCCCGTATGGGACATCACGCCTTGATGTGGCTGATCCTGCCGGGGGTGGCCGTCTTCTACTTCATTCCCGGGATGGTCGCGTACGCGAAGCACCACTCGCGGCCGCACGTGGTCCTGCTGTTCAACGTGCTGATCGGGTGGACGCTCATCGGGTGGGTCATGACCCTGGTCTGGGCCGTGGCCAACCCGGAGAGGGGCATCAAGCCGGCGCCGATGGGGAGCCAGCTGGGGCCCGGGGGCCACGGACCGGCGGAGCCGCCGCCGGAGCCTCCGCAGGCGTGACCCGCCACGGCGGCGCCCAAGCGGCGCGTGGCAGGGTGGCCCATGCGGCAAGCAGCAGCAGGGCGCTCGACCCGAACACCAGACCGAAGTAATTGAACACCAGCCAGCCGCCCACCGCGTTGAACACCAGGACGTTCGACAGGCACGCGGACGGCAGGACGAGCAGCAGCGCCTTCGCCAGGGCCGCGCGGGGCCGGGTGTCGTCCATCGAGAGGCGGTGCAGGACGAACGCCTGGCAGAAGGGCAGGTGAGAAAAGTAGTGGGGCCACGAGGTCGGCACGACGAAGGGCACGGTCAGGGCGATCAGGACGAACGTCCACACCGCCGCCCCCTCCCCGCCCCGGCGCCACAGGCCGAGCACGAGCCAGGCGTTCAGTGCCGCCACCGCGCCGCCCGCCGCCACCAGGGCCGTTCGCACGCCGCCCGCGTGGCGCGACACGGCCGCGAGCAGCGGGTGGAACAGAGGCGGCACGAGGAGCTCCACCATGTCGCGGTTGCCCGCCGCGTGCAGCCAGCGGTCCACCACCGCGGGCCAGTACTGGGCGTTCACGTCCGTCAGGAACGCCGGGGTGTAGCGCCCGAAGACGGCGTGGTAGAAGGCCGCCGTCTCGTGCATTCCCAAGGCGAGCACGGGCACCACGAAGAGGAACAGGACACAGCCGCCCAGGAACCACGGCACGGCCTTGAGGCGGTCGCGGCCCAGGATCGCGGGGGCGAACAAGGCGGGGTAGAGCTTGATCCCCACCGCCGCCGCCAGCAGCAGCCCGGCCGACGCGTGGGCACGGGGAGACGGGCGCCGCGCCAAGACCAGAGCGATCAGGAGCATGGCCGTGATCGGCGCGCTGACCTGCCCCCATTTCAGGTTGTGGAGCACCGGGTAGGACGTGAGCAGCAGGGCGACGTAGAGCAGGAACACGGGCCGGCGGCCCCGGTCCAGCAGCGCCCACCCGCACCACGCCAGCGCGACAATGGCCGCGAATTGCACCGCCAGCCACAGGAGCCACGACGCGACCGGCGAGAGGGCCCCGAGCACGCCGAGCGCCACGGCGAACCCCGGCGGGTAGATGAACCCCGGCACCGGGCCGTGGTGCTCGAAGACGGCGCGGCCCATGGGGTCGTAGTGCCGCACGAAGTCGCACATGGGCACGGCGCAGTGGTCGATGGCCGCGGTGAACGTCTCCAGGTCGCCCCAGGTGAGGGCGTGCCAGGCGAGCGGAACGAGCACCGCCGCCAGCAGCGCCGGGACAAACGCCCGGCGGGGCAGTTCCGCGCGCGGGAACCGGGCCGGGCGCCCGGCGGCGTCAGCCATCCGGCCGTCCGGTCGGAGAGAAGCCGGACCCATGCAGATTGAACCCGGTCCGGCGCCCCCACCCGCCGGGGGCTTCGCCCTGTTCGAGCGCGGCTTCCGCCCGTTCTTCCTGGGGGCCGCGGTCATGGCGGTGGCGTGGATGGCCCTGTGGGTCCTGGTGCTGCACGGGCTCTCCCTCGACTCCCACTACGGCGCCTACTACTGGCACGCCCACGAGATGATCTTCGGCTACACGGGAGCCGTGATCGCGGGCTTCCTGCTCACCGCGGTGGAGAACTGGACCGACCTGCCCACCGCCCGGGGCAAGTCCCTGGCCGCCCTGTTCGTGCTGTGGGCCGCGGGGCGCCTGTTGCCGTTCCTGCCCGGCGTCGTGCCGGCCTGGGCCATCGCCCTGGTGGAGGTGGCCTTCCTGCCCGCCCTGGCGGTGGCCCTGGCCCTCCCCCTGGTGAAGAGCGGCCAGGGGCGCAACCTGGTGTTCGTGCTCCTCCTGTTGCTCCTGGCCGCGGCCGACGCCATGGTGCAGGCCGAGTTCCTGGGCATCGCCGTGGGCACCATGCGCAAGGGCACGCTCCTGGGCCTGGGCATCGTCCTGATCGCCATCGTGATGATCGGTGGCCGGGTCTTCCCCATGTTCACGGCCCGCATTCCCGGGGTCCGGCCGCGCGTCCGGCCGGTCGTGGAGGCCTTCGCCCTGGGCAGTCTGGTGCTGTTCGTCCTGGCGATTCAGGCCCGGCCCCAGTCCAACTTCGCCGGAGCGAGCGCGGCCCTGGCGGCCGTCAGCCACGCGGTGCGCCTGGCGGGGTGGCACGACCCGCGGGTGTGGCGCGTGCCCCTGGTGTGGGTGCTGCACCTGGGCTACGCCTGGCTGGTGGCGGGCTTCGCCCTGTGGGCCGTGGCGGCCTTCGCGAACATCCCCCACACCCTGGCCCTGCACGCCTTCACCGCCGGCGGCATCGGCGTGCTGACCGTGGGCATGATGGCCCGCGTCGCCCTGGGCCACACGGACCGCCCGCTGGAGCCGGCGGGGCCCGTGGTGGCGGCGTTCGTCCTGGTGAACCTGGCGGCGGTCGCCCGGGTCCTGGTGCCCCTCGCGTCCCCGACCTGGTACACGAACGCGGTCTTCACGGCGGCGGCGTTGTGGATCATGGGCTTCCTGCTGTTCCTGTCGGTGTACGGCGCGATCCTGGTGCGCCCGAGCGCCCGCGCCGCCTGACCGCGGGCCCGTCCGGGAGGCCGCGCCGGGCTTTACGGAACGTCCCGGATGCGCTATATGGACGGGGACCTCCACGGCACCGTGTGCCGCCCCGTGTGCTTCCCGGGCGGCCCGCAGGCGGACCCATGCTCGTATCCCACCGCCATCGGTTCATCTTCATCCACACCTACAAGACCGCCGGCATGAGCGTGCGCCGGGTGCTGGACCCATACGCGGAAGGCAGGGCCCGCCGGTGGGTCGCCAAGTACGCCCGCAGGCTCCGGCTCCCTGCGCCGGCCACGCCGCGCTTTCACATGCCGGCCCGCGAGGTGCGGGCCCTCCTGTCGCCCGAGGTGTTCGACAGCTACTTCACCTTCGCCTTCGTCCGCAACCCGTGGGACTGGCAGGTCTCCCTCTACCATTACATGCTCAAGGCGACCGACCACTACCAGCACGAACTCGCCAAGAGCTTCGCCGGGTTCGACGCGTACATCCGCTGGCGGGTGGACAAGGAGGTGCGCCTGCAGAAGGCGTTCGTCACCGACGAGGACGGGCGGATGATCGTGGATTTCGTGGGGCGGATGGAGTGCGTGGACGAGGACTTCGCCCACGTCTGCCGCACCGTGGGGCTGCCACCCATCCGCCTGCCCCATAAAAACCGCTCGCGCCACCGCGACTACCGCGGCTACTACTCCGACGAGACCCGCGAGATGGTGGCCCGGGCCTTTGCCGAAGACATCGACGCGTTCGGCTACACCTTCGACGGCCTGGTGCGCCGGCCCCGCGCCGCCCGCCGGTCCTGAGCCCTCACCTAGCGCCGGACGTGGCGCGTGACCAGGCGGATCACGATGTCCGTCACGGTGGTGCGCTCCTCGAGCGCCTTGCGCTTGAGCTCCCAGTAGAGGTCCTCGTCCATGTTGACGTTCAGGCGCACCTTGCGCGGGTGGTCGCCCCGCACCTTGGCCTTGAGGGCGTCCATGGCGGGGGCGCGGGAGGGCCGACCGGCGCGCAGGCTCATGCCACGGCCTCCCGGGCCCGGGCGCGGGCGCGGGCGCGCGGCCTGGCCCGGACGAAGGCGATGAGCTCGTCCGCCAGGGCCCGCACCTCGGCCGCGGCGGGGCCGTGGGGCTCCGCGTCCAGGGCCGTGCTGCCCCGGCTGGCGCTCTCGGCGAAGACCACCCGCTGGCCCGCGGCGGCGTCGAACACCGGCAGGCCGTAACCGAGCAGGGCCTCGCGCACCTCCCGGGCGATGCGCGTGCGGGCGGACCGGCGCCAGACCACGAAGGCCGCGCGCGGGCGCCCGCCGGTCACTTCCTGGCGGGCGCGGATCAGCTCGACCAGGTCCTCGGCGGCCCACACGTCGTAGGGCGAGGGCTGCACCGGCACCAGCACCACGTCCGCCGCGCGGATGCCGGCCACGGCCAGGTCGTGGGCCTGGGGGGCGCCGTCCACGATCACGAACTCGTGTCCGTCCGCCACGGTCTTCAGGGCCCGGTCGAGGCTCGGCCGGTCCAGACCCACCACGGGCACCAGCTCCTCCTCCCCGGCCGCGTGCCAGTCGCGCGCCGACCCCTGGGGGTCCGAGTCCACCAGCAGGGCCCTTCGGCCCGCAAGGACCAGGGCCCGGGCCAGGTGGACGGCGAGGGTGGTCTTGCCCGCCCCGCCCTTCTGGTTCAGCACCGCCACCACCGTGCTCATGCGTGCGCCTCCACTCATGCGCTTCGATGCACCGAAGCGCCATTACTCACATGGGTACGAAATTCCGCCCCCCCGCGTCAAGCCCGCCCGCCCCGACGCGCCCGGTCTTACGGTGCTCCGCCGCGCACGGTGCGCTGGTAACGGGCCAGCAGGTCGGGGTCGTCGATGGAGCCGTGGTGGTGCACCTGGGCCCAGCGCGCGGGGGCGTCCGGCCGCCACGGGGCAAAGGCGAAGACCCGCGTGGTGCGGATCGCCAGAGGGATTTCCGTCTCCCCGATCCGGAACGCCCCCCGCTCGCGCCCGGCGAACACGGTCAGGTCCGCGCCCACGTAGGCCACGACGTCGTGAAATTCCACCCACACCCGGGCCGGCCCGGCAAAGATCGCCCGGTACAGGTCGGCCACCGGCCCCGGACCCCGCAGGACGCCGCCCACGGGGTTGTTCAATTGGACCCACGGGGCGTCGGCCCACACCCGCTGGAGCAGGTCGGCGTCGCGCCGGTTGAAGGCGTGATAGAAGGTCTCCAGGGCGCCCTCCGCGCCCGCGACGCCCGGCGTTTCCGCCTCGGCCAGGCGGTCGGCGGCGTCGCGCCCGAAGGTGGCGGCGAGGGGTGCGCCGGCCGTTCCGAATTCCGTGGGAAATCCCTCCATCCGCTCGTCCCCGGGGTTGCCCATCGCCTACTTCATGCGCGACGGCAGGCGGATCGTCTCGCCCGCCACCATGAAGCGGCCGTGGCCGCGGTGGTGGAGGGTGCGCGGCTCCTTCGCCGTCGGGTCGATCCACGCCTTCACGACCTCCAGGACGAAGAAGCCGTACCGGTTCACCAGGCGCGTGTCCACGACCCGGGCTTCCAGGCTCGCGAAGCACTCGGCGATGAGGGGCGGCGCGACCATGGACGCCGGTACGGGGGTCAGGCCGAAGCGGGCGAACTTGTCCACCCGGGCTCCCGTGGTATTGCCGCAGCCCACGGTCTGCCGCGCCAGGTCCGCCGCGGGGATGTTGATCACGCACTCCCGGGTGGCCCGCAGGGCCTCGAAGGAGTGGTTTTCGTCGCTGACCACGCAGCCGACGAGGGGTGGCTCGAACTCCATCATCGTGTGCCACGACTGGGTCATGACGTTCGCCCGGCCGCGCCGCAGGGTGGTGATCAGCACCACGGGCCCGGGCTCGAGCAGGCCGTAGACGCGGGAAAGGGGGAGGGACCGCTTCTTCACCGGAAATGCCTCGTCGGGGGCGCCGCCAGTATACGTCCTCCCCTTCTTCCGCGGGGTTAAGGGACACGCCCGGCGCACCGAGACGACGAGGAGGGCCTCCATACGTGGATCGCGCGCACGCGTGCGCGCGTAAGAACAACGGGGTACGCAGGGCTTGAACGGCGGGAGGAACAGGGACTCGCGGACCATCGGGCGGCGGAGCCGCTTCGCCCGCCGCCGCTCGGGGTTCACCCTGATCGAGCTCCTGGTCGCCATGGCCATCATCGGCATCCTGTCGGGGCTGGCGATCCCGAGCTACTCGGAGTTCATCTACCGGGCCGAGGTGGCCCGGGCGATCGCCGAGGTGCAGGCCCTGGCCTCCGAGATCGACGGGTTCTACCTGGGCACGAAGCATTACCCCGCCACCCTGGCCGACATCGGCCGGGCCGGGATGCTGGACCCGTGGGGCAATCCCTACCGCTACCTCAACATCGCCGACGACCACCCGTCCAACGGTGCCCTGCGCAAGGACCACAACCTGGTGCCGGTGAACTCCGACTACGACCTGTACAGCGTCGGCCGCGACGCCCAGACGGCGACCGCCTTCACCTCGGGGCCCGCCAAGGACGACGTCGTGCGGGCCAACAACGGCGCCTACTTCGGTCTGGCGGAGCGCTACTGATGGGCGCCCCCACGGCCGACGTCCCCGCCCGCCGGGCCCCGCGCCGCCGCTTCGCCCACCGGCTGATCGTCCTGTTCCTGGTGGCCGGCGTCCTGCCCCTGGCCGGGGTCGGGGCCCTCTCGGTGGAGCGCCTGAACCGGGAGGCCCGCGACCGCGCCTTCGCCAACCTGCGCGAGACCGCCAAGGCCACGGCCCTGACCCTCTCCGACCGCCTGGACGTGGCCGCGGCCCGCCTGGCCCAGGCGGCGGCCACCCTGGACGACGGGGCGCTGCCCAAGGGCCCCTGGTGGGGCCGGATGCTGAACGACACCTTCGCCGACGCGGCCCGCTTCGGCCCGGACGGCAAGGAGGAGGCCCTCCTGAACGGCCCCGTGCCGCGCCTCCGGCTGACCGCCGATGACCGGCGCACCCTGACGGTGGACAAGACCGCGGTCCGCCCGGGTCCGGGGACCGACGGCCGGGCCGAGGTGTGGATGGCGCACCGCCTGGGGCCGGTGGTCGCCGAGCCCGAGATGCTCGTGGGGCGGGTGCGCCCGGACTGGCTCTGGACCGTGGAGCGGATGCTGCCGGGCGGCGCCGGCCTGTGCATCCTGGAGGGCGACACGCCCCTGTTCTGCTCCCTGCCCGACCCCGCGCGGCTGGCCGACGAGGTCCGGCGCCGCAGGCGTCCCAATGACCCGGGGCGGCTGGTCTTCGAGGCCGGCGGTGAGCGGTACCTGACGAGCTTCTGGTCCCTGTTCATGGCCGCCCGCTTCGGGTCCGAACCGTGGCTGGTCGTGGTGGGCCAGCCCGAGTCCAACCTGACGGCCGCGGGCCACAAGGTCGCCCGCACCTACGGCATGGCCGTGGCGGCGATCGTGCTGGTGGCCGTGTTCATCGTCCTGGGCCGGGTGCGGGTGCGCCTCATGCCCCTGGAGCGCCTGCGCGACGCCACCCGGACCATCGCCGAGGGCAACTTCGGCCGGCGTGTGGCGGTCACCAGCGGCGACGAGCTGGAGGAGCTGGGCGGGGCGTTCAACCGCATGGCCGAGCGCCTGGAACGCCAATTCAAAGGCCTGGCGGTGCGGGCCGAGATCGACCGGCTGATCCTCTCCTCCCTGGACGCCGGGCACATCGTGGAGACGGTCCTGCACCGGGTGGGCGAGCTGGTGCCGTGCGACGCCGTGGCCGTGGTCACCGTCGCCGAGGCCGACCCGCGCACCGCCCGCCTGGCGGTGCACGTCCCCGAGCTGGCGGCGCGCCCGCGGGACGAGCTGATTCGCCTGAGCCCGGAGGAGGAGGCGGACCTGGTCGGCCATCCCGAGGGCTTCGTCCCGGAGGGCCCGGAGGCCGCCGCCGGCTACCTGGAGACCCTGCGCGGCTACGGCGCCCGCCACTTCCAGATCTTCCCCGTGGTGCACAAGGAGCAGCTCGCTGCCGCCGTCGTCCTGGGCCACAAGGCACCCCCCGCCACCACCGACGAGGATTTCCGGGAGATGCGCGAGTTCACCGACCGCGTCGCCGTGGCCCTGTCCAACGCGGCGTGGGAGGAGAAGCTCTACTTCCAGGCCCACTACGACAGCCTGACCGGCGTGCCCAACCGGGCCCTCCTGCGCGACCGCCTGGAGGGCGCCCTGGCGCGGGCCCGGCGGACAAGCGGCCAGGTGGCCGTGCTCTTTCTGGACCTGGACCGGTTCAAGCAGGTCAACGACTCCTTCAACCACGCCGGCGGCGACCAGCTCCTCAAGCGCACCGCCGAGACGCTTCTCTCCAGCGTGCGCGACGGCGACACGGTGGTCCGGTTCGGGGGCGACGAGTTCGTGGTGCTCATGCCCGACCTGCCCGCCGGCGAGCCCGGCACCCACGCCGTCGTGGACGTGGCCGAGCGCATCCTGGCCGCCACCCGGGAGCCGTTCGACATCGGGGACCACCGGGTGCAGGTGACCGCCAGCATCGGCTGCGCCCTGTTCCCGCGCGACGCGGGCGGCTTCGACGCCCTGATGCGCAACGCCGACGCCGCCATGTACCACGCCAAGGCCCAGGGCAAGGGCACCTACCGCTTCTACGCCCCCGAGCTCAACGCCGCCGCGGCCGAGCGCCTCACCCTGGAGCAGGAGCTGCGCGAGGCGCTGGCGGCGGAGCAGTTCCGGGTCTTCTACCAGCCCCAGGTGGCCACGGCGGACGGCCGGATCGTCGGGGCCGAGGCCCTGGTGCGCTGGGAACACCCCCACAAGGGCATCGTCTCCCCCGCCATCTTCGTGCCCGTGGCGGAGGAGAGCGGCCTGATCGGTCCCATCGGCGAGTGGGTGATGCGCACCGCCTGCGCCCAGGTGAAGGCCTGGGACGACGCCGGCCTTCCCCCCCTGCGCATCGGCGTGAACGTGGCCCCGGTGCAGCTGCGCGCGGGCGACCTGCCGGGTAAGGTGCGGCAGATCCTGGAGGACACGGGGCTCGCCCCCGGCCGACTGGAGGTCGAGGTGACCGAGAGCGCCATCATGTCGGACACCGAGCGCAACATCGGCGCCCTGAAGGATCTCCGGGCCCTGGGGGTGCGCCTGTCGGTGGACGACTTCGGGACCGGCTACTCGTCCCTCAGCTACCTCCAGCGCTTCCCCCTGAACACCCTGAAGGTGGACCAGTCGTTCACCCGCGACATGATGGAGAACCCCGACTCGGCCGCCATCGCCGCGGCCGTGGTGGCCCTGGGACACAGCCTGGAGCTCACCGTGATCGCCGAGGGGGTGGAGACCGAGGCCCAGCGGGCGCGCCTGAAGGAGTGGGGGTGCGAGGAGCTGCAGGGCTACCTGTTCAGCCGCCCCGTGCCGGCCGACGCCTTCGCCGAGATGCTGGCGGCGTCCGCCGGCCGCGCCGCCCCGTCCGCGCGGCCCGTGTCCAGCCAGCCCGTCGGTTAGACCAGCCGGGCGTCGATCTCGCCCAGCAGCTCCTGGAGCCGGACCGGCTTCGTGAGGTAGCCGTCCAGGCCCCCGGCCAGACCCCGCTCCACGTCGCCCGGGGCGCAGTGGGCGCTCACCGCCACGATCGGGATGCTCCGTGTGTCGCCGTCGGCCCGCAGGCGCCGGGCGACCTCCAGGCCGTCCATGTCGGGCAGCTGGAGGTCCAGCAGGATCAGGTCGGGCACCTCGGCCCGGGCCACGTCCAGGCCGTCGCCCCCCAGGGCGGCGCACAGCAGGCGCACGCCGGGCCGGCGCCGCATGAGCTGGCGGACCAGCTCCTGGTTGGCCGGGTTGTCCTCGATATAGAGCACCGTTCCCGCGTTCCCGGTGCACTCACCGTCCGGCAGGGCCACCGCCTCGGCATCCTCCGGGATCGGGGCCAGGGGGCCCTCGGGCGCCGCGGCCAGCTCCACGATGAACCGACAGCCCTCCCCCGCCCGGCTCTCCAGGCAGATGGTTCCGCCCATGTGCTCCACCAGGCGCCGGGCGATGGCGAGGCCGAGGCCCGAGCCCTCCACCCGGGCCACGTCCTGGGGCAGGCGGTGGAACGGCTCGAACACCTCGGCCTGGCTCTCCGGCGGGATGCCGGGGCCCGTGTCGGCCACCCGGATGGCGGCCCGGCCGTCGCCCGCGGGATGGCAGGCGACCTCCACCCGGCCCCCGGGGCGGTTGTACTTGACGGCGTTGGTCAACAGGTTCATCAGCACCTGCTTCAGGCGCGTGCGGTCGGCCAGGACGTGGCCCGCGGATTCACCGTCGGGGCAGGGCAGCACGGCGACCCGGCGCTGCTCGGCCAGGTGGCGCACCATGGAGACGCACTCCGTCACCAGCGGTCCCGGGGCGACCGGCTCGACGGTCAGGCGCGCGCGGCCGGCGTCGATGCTGGAGAGGTCCAGGACCTCGTTGATCAGGTCCAGGAGGTGCCGCCCGGCCCCCAGGATCTCGTCCACGGCGCCCCGGTGCACGGTGGCGGCCCCCTCCTCCAGATCGGCCTTGAGCAGCTGGGTGAAGCCGAGCACCGCGTTCAGGGGCGTGCGCAGGTCATGGCTCATGCGCGAGAGGAACTCGGTCTTGGCGCGGCTGGCCTCCTCCGCCAGGGCATTGGCGGCCTCCAGGGCGTCGGCCTCCTTCTGGCGGGTGATGTCGGTGACGAACCCCTCCAGGAACTCGCACGCGCCGTCCTCCGAGAAGACCCCCTCGCCCTGCTCCCACACCCACTTCACCTCGCCGGTGAGGGCGCGGATTCGGTAGACGAGAGTGAACGGGCGCCGGGCGGCGATGCAGGCCTGGACCGTGTCCCAAACCCCCGGGCGGTATTCCTGCAGGACCAGGTCGCCGAACTTGACGCGGCCCGAGACCATGTCCTCCGCCGTGCACCCCAGCAGGGGCTCGCACCCGGCGCTGGCGAACAGCATGGTCCAGTCCCGGTCGTTCAGGCAGCGGTAGGCGACCCCCGGCAGGTTGGCCATGAGGGTGGTCAGCTGGCGCTCCTGATCGCGGGCGAGCTCCTCGGCCTGCTTGCGGGCGGTGATGTCGGTGATCGCGCCGACCCAGCCGTCGGCCTTGCCCGGCAGAAGACGGGCTTGGCCGTACACCCAGGTCACCCGGCCGTCGGCGTTGCGGAACCGGTATTCGGCCTTGAAGCCCGTCCCCTCGCGGGCACAGCGGGCCCATTCGGCGAAGACCTGGTCCCGGTCGTCCGGGTGCAGGCCGCAGGCCCAGCCGTCGCCCATGGCCTGCTCCGGCGTGAGGCCGGCCATCTCGCACCAGCGGTCGTTTACGTACAGGCAGGCGCCGTTCGCGTCGGTGTGGAAGATGCCCACCGGCGCGGCCCCGGTCAGGGCGCGGAAGACGTGCCCGTTGTCCGGCCCGGCCGCCGGGCCTCGCGTGTCCGCCATGCTCGACCCCCCCAACGGGCTCACGGCCCCTGTCTCCGGCGCCCCCGTTCGGGGACACCACCGTCCGGCCGGGTGCACACACCCCCCCTGGCTCCGGCTCCGGACCCCCTACGGTCGAATCGGCTGATTTTGGGGGGAGGTTGAGGCGCGGGGCCCGGTCCGGGCCACCGGGCCGATCAGTATCCGAGAAAGCCGAGCACCTCGCGGAAGCGCTCGTCGAAGGCCCGCGCCAGCTCGG
>CAZGRJ010000002.1:0-42298 GCA_964528115.1 uncultured Nitrospirales bacterium | reverse complement strand
CCGAGAAAGCCGAGCACCTCGCGGAAGCGCTCGTCGAAGGCCCGCGCCAGCTCGGGGCCGAACGGCTCCAGGGACTCGGACGTGGCCCCCTTGCGCATGAACACCCGGTCGCGCGCGAGGGAGCGCTCCGAGATGGAGAACACCGGGCTCTCGGTGCCGGCGGCGCGCTCCTTCGCCTCCAGGTCACGCATGCGCTCGAAGCTGGAGGCCTCCACGGCGGCGGCCACGCGCCCCGCGTCCGGGGTCTCGCCGAGCAGCGCCAGGGCCCGCGCGAGGTGGGCGCCGGGGTCGGCCTTCATCGCCTCGTAGCGCATCAGGACGTGGGGAAACCCGGACGCCGCCGCCAGCCAGCCCCCCACGTGCTCGGGCCAGGTCCCGACGCCGACGCGGCGCCAGGCCGGCGAGCCCATGTGCTTGATGAACTCGGTCACGTACAGCTCGTCGGTGACCTTGTCCGCGTCGGGGGCGGTCATGCGCACGTAGTTGAGGTCCGACATCATTACGTCGCGCGGGTGGCGCAGGACGTAGATGAACCCCGCCGTGCGCTCCAGGTGCGGGTGGCGCGGGGTCAGGGCCAGGTGGGTCTTGCACAACAGCGTCCCGCCGGCCACACCGGGGTCGGGCACGGGCAGCTTGTCGGGACCGGTGGCGTGCAGGTCCGGAATGCGGCGCTCCACGTCGGCGCTCGCCGTCACCTCGCCGTAAAGGTAGTGGTGCAGGAGGAAGCGCAGCCAGGTGTTGCCGCTCTTCGGGTAGGAGGCGAGCCAGACGATGGGGGCTTGCGGTGCCATGGGTCTCGGAAGGGAGGCCAGTATACCGGGGCGGGCAGCCGCCTACGGCACGAGCACCGCGGCGCCGGTCAGGCGGCCCTCCCGCAGGGCGGCCAGGGCATCGTTCGCGGCGGCGAGCGGGTAGACCTGGGTCTGGGTGTGCACCGGCACCCTGGGAGCCACCTCCAGGAAGGCCTCGCCGTCGGCGCGGGTGAGGTTGGCCACGGAGCGGATCACCCGCTCGCCCCAGAGCAGGCGGTACGGGAAGGCCGGGATGTCGCTCATGTGGATGCCGGCGCACACCACCGTGCCGCCCTTGACCACCGCCTCCAGACCCAAGGGCACCAGGGGCCCCACGGGGGCGAAGACGATGGCCGCGTCCAGGGGCTTCGGCGCCGGCCGGTCCGACCCGTCGGCCCAGTGGGCCCCCAGGGAGCGGGCGAAGCCCTGGGCCAGGGCGTCGCCGGGACGGGTGAAGGCGTATACCTCGCGGCCCTCGAACACCGCCACCTGGCAGATGATGTGGGCCGCGGCGCCGAAACCGTACAACCCCAGGCGCCTGGCGTCCGGCACCATCCGGTACGACCGGAACCCGATCAGCCCGGCGCACAGCAGGGGCGCCGCCTCCACGTCGTCGTAGACCTCGGGCAGGGGGAAGCAGTAGGCGGCGTCGGCGGTCGCCATCTCGGCGTAGCCGCCGTCGATCGTGTAGCCGGTGAAGCCCGGCGCGTCGCACAGGTTCTCGCGCCCCGACTGGCAGTAGAGGCAGCGCCCGCAGGTGTGGCCGAGCCACGGCACCCCCACCCGGTCCCCCGGCGCGAAGGCGGTCACGCCCGCCCCCACGGCCTCCACCCGACCCACGATCTCGTGCCCGGGCACCAGTGGGAGCTTGGGCTCCGTCAGATCGCCGTCCACCACGTGCAGGTCGGTGCGGCAGACCCCGCAGGCGGTCACCCGCAGGGTCACCTGGCCCGGCCCGGGCTTCGGATCGGGCAGGTCGCGCGGCACCAGGGCGGTGCCGGGGCGCTCGAGCACCATCGCGCGCATGGGGCGGCGTCTCCTTCGCGTTTCGGGGCGAAGCGGCACGGAACCGCTTGCCACCGCGGCCGTTTCGGTCACAATTATGGGAACCGATGGACGGCGGCGCCACCCGTGGGGGTTGCGCGGAGCGCTTTGCGGATTAAAGAGGTTCCGCAATGGACGAAACCACCGATCCAATCGATCCGGAGGTCGTCGCCCGAGAAGGGGCTGGGGACGATGGAGACGGCGGGGACGCGGAAGGCGCCGGCGGCAACGGGGGCGACGGCACGGCGGCGTCCGGGCCGGGCTCGTCCCTGGTGGTGGCCCGGGACCTGCTGCCCGAGGTCCTGCTCATCATGCCCCTCACTGCGCGCCCCATGTTCCCGGGGCTCGTCGTCCCCCTGCTTTACGAGAACGAGGACCTGAAGGCCGCCATCCAGCAGCTCGCCGAGAGCGGCCGGCAGCACGTGGGCCTGGTACTGGTGAAGGACGAGGACGACCCGTTCGTCCCCGACAACATGCACCGGGTGGGCGTGGTGGCCAAGGTCCTCAAGGCGGTGGAGGTGGCCGGCCACGGCCTGCACCTGGTGGTGGAGTGCGTCGAGCGCTTCCGCGTGGACGAGTTCCTGACGAAGGAGGTGCCCCTGCGCGCCCGGGTCACCTACCACCTGGAGACGGCCTACAAGGACAACCTGGAGCTGCGCGCCTACACGGTCGCGATCATCAACACGATCAAGGAGCTGCTCAAGCACAACCCGCTGCACGAGGAGGAGCTCAAGCTCTTCCTGTCGCGTTTCGGGACGAGCGAGCCCGCGCGCCTGGCCGATTTCGCCGCGTCCCTCACCTCCGCCGACCGGGCCGAGCTGCAGGAGGTCCTGGAGACCTTCCCGATCTTCGACCGCCTCAAGCGCGTGCTGACGCTCCTCAACCGCGAGGTGGAGGTCGGCAAGCTCCAGACCCGCATCCGCGGCCGCATCGACGAGCGCATCACCAAGCAGGAGCGCAACTTCTTCCTGCGCCAGCAGCTCCACGAGATCCAGCGCGAGCTGGGCATGGAGGTGGACGAGAAGACCCAGGAGCTGGAGCGCCTGAACAAGCGGGCCGAGGGGCTCAAGTTCTCGCCCGAGGCGAAGGAGCGCTTCGACGAGGAGATGCGCAAGCTCTCCCTGCTCGAGCCCGCCTCCCCCGAGTACGGCGTGGCCCGCAACTATCTGGACTGGCTCACCAGCATGCCGTGGGGCGTGCACTCGCGCGACCGGTACGACCTCAAGCGCGCCCGGCGCGAGCTGGACCGCGACCACGCGGGGCTGGAGGACGTCAAGGAGCGCATCCTGGAGTTTATCTCCGTCGGCGCCAAGAAAAGCCAAGTCGGCGGCTCCATCATCCTGTTCGTGGGCCCGCCGGGCGTGGGCAAGACCAGCGTGGGGCGCGCCATCGCCCAGGCCGTGGGGCGCGAGTTCTTCCGCTTCTCGGTGGGCGGCATGCGCGACGAGGCCGAGATCAAGGGCCACCGCCGCACCTACATCGGCGCCATGCCGGGCAAGATCGTCCAGGCCCTCAAGCAGGTGAAGTCGGACAACCCCGTCATCATGATCGACGAGGTGGACAAGATCGGCACCGACTTCCGCGGCGACCCGGCCTCGGCCCTCCTGGAGGTCCTGGACCCCGAGCAGAACAAGGACTTCCTCGACCACTACCTGGACGTGCGCTTCGACCTGTCGCGCGTGCTCTTTTTGCTCACGGCGAACGTCCTCGACACGGTGCCGCCGCCGCTCCTGGACCGGGCGGAGATCATCCACCTGCCCGGCTACATCGCGCCGGAGAAGTTCGACATCGCCAAGCGCCACCTGTGGCCCAGGCAGCTCGAGGCCCACAGCATGACGAAGGCCGACGTGCGCATCACCGACGCCGCCATTCACCGCATCGTGGACGAATACGCGCGCGAGCCCGGCGTGCGGCAGGTGGAGCAGCACCTCAAGAAGATCATGCGCAAGACGGCGAAACGCCTCGTCGGGCACCCGGAGGACGCCCCCGTGAAGGTGGGGGCGCGCGACCTGGAGGCGTACATTGGCAAGCCCAGGTTCCGGCGCCAGACCCAGAAGACCGGCGTGGGCCTCGCCACCGGCCTCGCCTGGACCGCCATGGGGGGCACCACCCTCACCCTGGAGGCGGCCGTGGTCCACACGGACGAGCGCGGCCTGAAGCTCACGGGGCAACTGGGCAAGGTGATGCAGGAGTCCGCCGAGATTGCCCTGTCCTACGTGTCCGCCAACTTGGGCCGTTTC
Organism: uncultured Nitrospirales bacterium; assembly: GCA_964528115.1. Taxonomy (GTDB): domain Bacteria; phylum Nitrospirota; class JACRHL01; order JACRHL01; family JACRHL01; genus CAZGRJ01. The sequence goes on along the minus strand of CAZGRJ010000002.1, from coordinate 38,223 downwards.
GGGGGTGACAAGGATTTCTACGAGAAGCGCTACGTCCACCTGCACGTCCCCGAGGGCGCGGTGCCCAAGGACGGTCCCTCGGCCGGCGTAACCATGGCCACGGTGCTGCTTTCCCTGGCCCTCGGCCGGGCCCCGGCCCCGGTGGCCATGACCGGCGAGCTGACCCTCACCGGCGAGGTCCTTCCCATCGGCGGCGTGCGCGAAAAGCTCCTGGCGGCCAAGCGCCTGGGGGTCACGGAGGTGATCCTGCCCCAGGGCAACGAGAACGACGTGGACGAGCTGCCCGCCACCGTGACCGAGGGACTGACGATCCACTACGCCAAGAACTTCGACGACGTGGCCCGTCAGGCCTTCGGCGTCCGCCCGCGCCGCAAGCCCCCCACCGAGCGGGGCTGACGCCGTGCCGCGCGAGGTGATCCACGTCGCCACCACCCGGCGCGAGGAGCTGATCGACATCACCGAGCCGGTCCGCGCCGTGGTCCAAAAGAGCGGCGTGAAGGACGGCGTCGTCAGCGTCTACGTCCAGGGCGCCACGGCGGCGGTCATGATCCAGGAGAACTGGGACGACAGCGTGCAGACCGACGTGGTGAACTTCCTGCACGCGCTCATCCCCCCCGGGAGGTGGCTGCACGACCGGCAGGACGACAACGGCGATTCCCACCTGAAGGCCGGCCTCGTGGGCCCCTCGGAGACGATTCCCGTCATCGACGGGGCGCTCGGCCTGTCGCGCTGGCAGAACGTCTTCCTGTGCGAGTTCGACGGGCCCCGGCCGGCGCGGCCCGTGTGCGTCACGGTGATGGGCGAGCCGTAGACGCCGGCGGCGGCGGGACGCAAAGAAACCCGATCCAAATTCCGAACCGTTTGGTGTAACGTAACATCCGCGCACCCCGGCACCCGGGGGCGTATGGATGGGGGATGTCATGGGGTGCCGTTCCACGCACGCCTCCGGCCGCCGCGCGGCCCGGGGCCTTTCGCCGTTCATCGCCACGGCCGGACTGCTCGTCGCCGCCCTGGCCCTTGTCCAGTGCGGGGGGTCGGGCTCGTCCGGCGGGGGGACGGCCTTCCCCCTCTCCGGCGTGGCCCAGAAGGGGCCCTTCCTGGCGGGCTCGTCGGTGACGATCCAGGAGCTGGACGACGCCCTCGCTCCCACGGGCCGGGTGTACACCACCGATACCGACGACGACACAGGCGCCTTCACGGTGCCGGTGGTCCTGGCGGGAGGCTACGTCGACGTGGCGGTGACGGGCTTCTACTTCGACGAGGTGAGCGGGGCGCTCTCCGACCAGCCCGTCACGCTGCGCGCCGTGGTGGACGTGTCGGACCAGGGGCCCGTGCGGGTCAACGTGCTCACCCACCTGGCCCGGCGCCGGGTGAAAGCGCTGGTGGCGGACGGCTTCTCCTTCGAGCAGGCCCAAGCCCGGGCGGAGGAGGAGATCGACGCCGCGTTCGCCTTCGCCACCCCCTCCGGCGTCATGCGCCACTACGACGACATGGACCTGAGCCGGTCGGGGGAGGGCGACGCCTACCTGCTCCTCATCTCGGCGGTGCTGCAAGCGGCGGCCCCGTCCGCGGCGGATCTGACGGACCTCCTGGGGAGCCTGTCCACCGACCTGGAGGACGACGGCGCCGTGGGCGACCCGGCGACCGCGCAGGTGATCGCCGACGCGGCGGCGGTGGTGGACCTGCGGACGGCGGCGGACCACTTGGCGACCCGGTACGCGGTACTCGGGTTCGACGCCCACGTCCCCGACGCGGCCGCCCTGGTCAACCGGGCGCCGATCGCCGTGGTCAACGTCGGTGACTACGGTCCCGCCGACCCCGAGAGGGAATACGGGGTGCCGTACGACACCGCACTCACCCTCCACGCCACCGCCAGCAGCGACGCCGACGGCGATCCGCTCACCTACCACTGGGCCGTGGAGGAGGCCCCGGTGGGGAGCACGTCGGTCCTGTCGGACCCTACGTCGGTCGAGCCCACCTTCACCCTCGACCTGCCGGGGGCATACCGGTTCTCCCTCGTGGTCAACGACGGGGAGCTGGTCAGTGCCCCCGCCGTGGCCCACGTGCATACCCTGAACGTTCCGCCGGTTCCCGACATCAACGTCCCACCGGTCGCCGACCTCACGGCGCCGCGCGAGGGCTATTTGGGCGAGCCGTTCGCACTCGACGGCAGCGGCAGCTTCGACTTGGACGGCGATGCGCTGACCTACGCCTGGGAGGTCACCTTCGACGGCCTGTGCGCCTACTGGTGCTACCTCGAGCCGGCGACCTACACGGGCACGGGGGAGACGTTCAGCTTCGTGCCCACCGCCACGGGCGTCTACACCGCCACCCTGACGGTGTCCGACGGAGCCGCGTCGTCCGATCCCACGAGTGTTGCGCTGCACGTGCGCCCCCACCTGATCGACCAGGGCGACGGGACGGTCCTCGAGACCCCCCGCGGCAAGCTGTGGCAGCGGGAGGACGACGGGCGCAAGTACAGCCAGCTGGAGGTGATCGAGCGCCCCTGCGACCCCACCGGCGGCTGGAGCTGCGACTACGAGTTCCTCGCCGTGTGCGAGAGCATGGACCTGGCCGGGTACACGGACTGGCGCGTGCCGTCCCTCGCGGAACTGGGCCTGTTGATGCTGCCGTGGGCGGACCCGCCCAAGATCGACCTCGAGGCCTTCCCCACCACCAAGGCCGACAGCTACGTGGCCTCCGGATCGAGCGCGCCCCACCAGCAGGCCTACCTGGACTTCGGGACCGGGAAGGTCTCGACCCACCTGGGCTACCTGCGCTGCGTGCGCCCCTGACGGCGGTTCGGCACAAGGCGCGTAAACGTACCGGGACGGCCCGGTGTCTTTCCGTCCCGCTCCGACCTGCCGAAACGACCCTAGGGGGCCCCGTCCGGGCTCTTCCCGAGGGAAAGTCCATTCCACATGGCCGTTGACGCACCCACCCAGGTCGGCCCCGCCGTCGTCGCCCAGGTCCTGGAGACCATCGAGCGGGTCGTCGCGGAGCTCTGCCCGGGACGGGCCGACGTCGCGCGGGACGAGCAGGACGGCCTCACCCGCCTCACGGTGACCCCGCACCACCCGGAGGCCGCGTCCCTCGGCTTCCTCCTGGCCGAGGGCGAGCCGTGGGTCCACATGGGGTTCGGCGAGGTGTTCGCCGAGCTGCCCGTCCGCCGGGGGGACGGCGCGCCCACCCTGGCCGAGGAGATCACTCGAATCGCCCGGGCCGTGATCCTGGGCCGTTACCGGGAGGAACGGTGGCTGGCCGGCGGGCGGGTCGAGGAGACCGTGGGGGTCATCTCCGCCGACGGGACCGAGCGGAGCTTCGGCCGGTCGGGCGCCGCCTCCCGCCTGCACCGCCTGTGGGCGGACCGGGAGACCCGGACCTACATCCCCTACTAGGGCGGGGGCCTCCCGCCCGCGCGGCCTTGCCGCCGTGCCCCGGCGCACCGAAGGGAAGGGAATGGCGTCGAAATCCCCACCCGATCCCGCCGAGGCCGTCATGCGCGGGCCCCGCTCGCGCAAGTACGACCAGGCCGTGCGCGCCGTCGAGCGCGACCCGCCGGATTCGGTCCGGGCCCTGGCCCTCCTGGAGGCCGCCTGGGCCGAGGGCGACCCGCGCGCGGCCCAGGGCCTGGGGATGTGGTACCTGCTGGGGCGCCACCATGTCCGCCAGAACCGGCGCAAGGGCTTAGGCCTGCTGAAGGCGGCCGCGGCGGCGAACGCCCCGGACGCCTGGTACAACCTGGGCCTCGCCTACGCCCACGGCTACGGGGCCCCGATCAGCCTCCGGCGCGCCTTCGACTGCTTCCTGAAGGCCGCCCTGCACGGCGACGGCGACGCCGCCCTGGAGGTCGCCCGCTGCTACCACCACGGCCTCGGCGTCCGGCAGGACCGCCGTACCGCCCACATCTGGCGCGAGCGGGCCCACGAGCTGGGCGCGGACGAGCCGGATTAGCCTCCCTCGGGCCTGTCCTGCAGCCCCATGGCTGCCGAAAAGATGGGCAGGGCCCGGTGGGCGGGCCCCTACGGATGGGCCCGGAAGGATGGGGAAATCCGCATGGCACGCGACCTTTTCACGTCCGACGACATCGACTTCCTCACCTTCCACCTGGGCCCGGACATCGTGGCCGAGGTGCTCCCGAACGGCCCCACCCCCAACCGGGCCGCGGCCCACGCCCTGATCGACCTGCTGGCCGACGTCCTCATCGCCGACGGCCTGGATTCCCACCACGAGCCCAACACCCTGGGCGAGCGGGTGGAGGAACTGATCGACAAGTGCATGAAGGTGGTAGGCAGGAAGGGGGCCAAGAGGCGCTGATACCCCGTGCGTAATTCAGAAATCTATGTTATTATTAGACAATAGCCCGGGCGCGACCGTGCGTCGGGCATGCGGACGATCACCCTTTGGGAGACCATGCGGACCGTCATCGAGCACCAGAATCTGTTCATGGGCGTTATCGCCGTCGCCATCCTGAGCGGCTGGCTGATCCTGACCTAGCGCCCCGGCGTCCACCGGGACGCCGACCGGCCCCCGCCGACCCCGGGGGCATACCCTCTTCCGGCGCCCTTGCCACCCCGCGCCGCCCTGTCTAATGTGAGGCGGACCGGGAAGAGGGGACCGAACGTGATCGCAAGAAAGAGACCGGCACGGATCGCCGTGCGGGTCGCCGCCTTCCTGGGGGCGCTGCTCCTCGTCCTCGCCGTGATCGTCCACGGCAACTACCGCCAGGACATCGACGCGGCCCGCGCCCGGGTGGCCACCGGGAGCGAGGTGGCGCGGACGGCCTGCGGGCCGATCGAGTACGCCGTCGCCGGGGACGGCCCGCCGGTCCTCATGATCCACGGCTCCGGGGGCGGCTTCGACCAGGGCCTGGCCTTCGGGGCGCCCCTGGTGCGGGCGGGCTTCACGGTGATCGCGCCGTCCCGCTTCGGCTACCTGCGCACCCCCGTCCCGGCGGACCCCTCCCCCCAGGCCCAGGCCGACGCCCACGCCTGCCTGCTCGACACCCTGGGCATTCGCACCGTGGGCGTGCTGGGCGGCTCGGCGGGGGCGCCGTCGGCCATGCAGCTCTGCCTGCGCCACCCGGAGCGCTGCGACGCCCTGGTGCTCCTGGTGCCCATCGCCTGGATGCCGCGCCCCGAGGACGCGCCGCCGCCGGAGATCCCCATGGCGGCGCGGGCCGTGATGGCCCTGACGCTGCACAGCGACTTCCTCTACTGGGCCTTCACCCGCATGGCGAGCGGCGCCCTGGTGGAGACCCTGCTCGCCACCCCCCTGAAGGACCTGGAGGCCGCGCCGCCGGCGGACCGGGCCTTCGCCTACGACGTGATGCGGGACGTCCTGCCGGTGACGGCCCGGGCGCGGGGGCTGGAGATGGACTCGCGCCTCGGCCTCGCCCTGCCGCGCTACGACCTGGAGCACCTGACCACGCCGACCCTGGTGGTCAGCGCCAGGGACGACCTGTACGGCACCTACGCGAGCGGCCGCTACACGGCGGGGCACGTCCCGAACGCCCGGTTCGTGGGCTTCCCGGACGGCGGCCACCTGCTCGTCGGGCACCAGAAGGAGGCCATGGAGGAGATCGCCGCCTTCCTGCGCAACCCCGCGCCGACGCCGCCGGAGGCGCCGTGACCGCCGGTCCCGCCTTCCGCGTCGGCACCTCGGGCTACTACTACCGCCACTGGGCCGGGCGCTTCTACCCGGCGGACCTCAAGACCCACAAGTGGTTCGGCTTCTACGCCGAACGCTTCGACACGGTGGAGCTGAACGCCAGCTTCTACCGCTTCCCCACCGAGAGCGCCGCGAAGCGCTGGCACGCCCAGGCACCCGAGGGCTTCCTGTACGCCGTGAAGGCCCCGCGCCTGATCACGCACCTGAAACGCTTCCACGAGACCGAGGACCTGATGACCGACCTCTACGGCGTGCTGCGCGGCCACCTGGGGGACAGGCTCGGCCCCGTCCTGTTCCAGATGCCGCCCCGCCTGCACCACGACCCGGAACGCCTGGAGGCGATTCTGGCGCAGCTGGACCCCGCGTGCGTCAACGCCCTGGAGTTCCGCCACCCGTCCTGGTGGCGCGCCGACGTGCGGCGCCGGATCGCGAAGGCCGGGGCCGTGTTCGTCTCGGTCTCCGCGCCGAAGCTGCCGGACGACCTGGTGGTCTCGCGGGGGCGCGTGTACCTGCGCATGCACGGCGTGCCCATGTACCGGCAGGACTACGACGATGCGGCACTCCGGCGATGGACGGAGCGCCTCGAGAAGTCCGGCGCGCGTGAGGGCTGGGTCTATTTCAACAACGACCTCGACGCCCACGCGCCCCACAACGCCGCCGCATTGCGGGGCCTGCTGGAACGCGCCGCGGCGGCGTGACATGCGGTGTCCCCGGCGGGCTGCTATGATCGCAGCCGTGAGCCGGACCCGCGTCCACCCGCCCCCCGAACACCGCCTCACACCCCTGTCCGCCGTGCCCCGCACCCATCCGGAGGCCGTCCGTTGCGCCGCCTGCGCCGGGAGCTGATCGAGCTCATCTCGGGCGCCCTACGGGCCCGCGAGCAGGTCCTCCCGCCGCGCGCCGCGGCCGTGGTGGTGCGCGACTTCCTGGCCCTGCTGGCGCGGCCGGAGCCCATCGGGGTGCGCTGGCACCTGGTGGCGCGGGGCGAGCTGTACCGCCACGTCTTCACCGTGCGCTGCCCGGACCAGGCCTTCTACCTGGACGCGGTGAAGGTCTACCTGGCCAAGCGGGGCATCGACCCCATCGCCCAGCTTGCCGTGGTCGCCTGCACCGCCCACGGGCCGGAGGGCAAGGTCACCAGCGTGTGCGGTCCCCAGGCCCGGATGGCTGGCAACGAGATGCTCGTGTCCCTGCACGTCTCGGCCTCGATGGTGCCCGACGGGCGCGGCCTCGCCGCCGACCTGAAGGCCATCCTCGCCTCCGTGGCGGCCTCCGTCCGCGACTTCGACGCCATGGACCGGGACCTCCGGGGCGTCGCCGCCCACCTGGCCGAGCAGGCCCCCGAGGACGGCGCCCTGCTCTCCTGGATGCTCGACCGGCGCTACCTGATGTTCGGCGTCATGGAAGGGCCCCGGCGCCTCGGCATCCTGGCGAACCGGCGCACGATGGAGCAGGTGGCCCCCGGCCTCATGGCGGAGCTGGCGTCGTGCCGGGCGCCGCGCGGCCCGAGCGTGACCTGGCTCGCCCTGCCGGCGGCGCCGGGCTTCCTCTATGGCCCGGTGCCCCTGGAGGTGGTCCGCATCGCCTGGCGCGACCCCCAGGCAAGAGCCATCCGCTGCGCCCTGCTGCTGGGCTACTTCGCCCGCTCGGCGCGGCACATGAACGCCCACCAGGTGCCGCGCCTCGCCGGCATCTGGGGCCGCATGCGGCGCCAGCCCGAGCTGGTGCGCTCGGCCTACCTGGAGCGCGAGGTGCGCACGGTGTTCGACCGGGTGCCGAAGCCCATCCTGCTCACCGCCCCCGAGGACGCCCTGGCCGAGGCCCTGCTCGGCATCGTGGAGAAGGGCGGGCCGGGCGGCGCCCAGGTGTACGTGTGGGAGGCGGGGCCGTGGCTGGTGCGCGTGGTGGCCGCGGTGCTGCCCCTGAACCGCTTCTCGATCCCGGTCCAGGAGGGCGTGCTCGCGGCGGTGCGGACGGCGGGCCTGGAGCCCCTCACCCACCACAACGTGGCCATGGGCACCAGCGTCGTGATGTTCATCACCTGCCACGGCGGCAAGGAGGAGGTGGCCCTCGGCAACCTGACCCAGGCCGTGCGCGAGTGCGCCATCACCTGGCGCGACCGGGCCCTGCAGGCGGTGCGCAAGGGCCTGCCGACGGCGGAGGTGCGCGAGGCGATCCAGGTGCTCTCCGACCTGCCCTCGCTCTACACCGACATGTTCGCCCCCGAGACCTTCGTGGAGGACCTGAAGGTTCTGCGCCGCGTGCGGGCCGACGGGCACCCCCACGTGCGCCTGGAGGCGGTGCACGGCGGCGTGACCATGTACGCCTTCACCGCCCTGCCGGTGCCTCTGGGGCGCCTGGTGGAGATCGTCCAGGCGTTCGGCCTGGCCGCCCTCGACGAGGCCGTGGTGGACGTGCCCGGCAACCCGCCCGTGCACCTGACCCGCCTGCGCTGCGGCTACCCCGAGCCCGTCCACGCCGACGCCCTGCCGCGCCTGAAGGCCGCCCTGGAGGCGGTCCTGGCCGACATGGCGGACAACGACCCGTTGAGCGCCCTGGTGCTCGCCGCGGGCCTGGACGCCGAGGCGGTGACGGTGCTCATCACCCTGCGCAACCACCTGGTGCAGCTGGTGCCCGACGCCTCCCCCGGCGTGCTCACCCGCACCCTGACGGCCTACCCGCAGGTGGCGGCGGCCGTGTACCAGCTGTTCGCGTCGCGCCACCACCCGGACCTGTCGGGGCGCGAGGCGGCGGCGCGGGAGGCCTTCGCACAGCTACTGGGGAGCCGGGTCCAGAACCTGTCCGACGACCGCTGGTACCGCACCTTCGCCGAGCTCATCGGGGCGTCGCTGCGCACCAACGCCTACACCCGGGGCCCGGGCGAGCCCATCGCGGTGAAGGTCAAGCCCGCCGACCTCTCCTTCTGCCCGCACCCGGTGCCGTACCGGGAGATCTTCGTCCACGGCACCCACATGGAGGGCGTCCACCTGCGCGGCGGGCCCATCGCCCGCGGCGGCCTGCGCCTGTCGGACCGGCCGGCGGACTTCCGCACCGAGGTCCTGGAGCTGATGGCCACCCAGGTGGTCAAGAACGGCGTCATCGTGCCCACCGGCGCCAAGGGCGGCTTCGTCCTCAAGGCGGTCGGCGGGGCGGCCTTCGCGCGCGAGCAGTACCGCGCCTTCGTGCGCTCCCTCCTGTCGGTGACCGACAACCTGGTGCACGGCAAATCCGTGGCCCCGACCGGCGTGCAGGTGCGCCCCGGCGACGAGGGCGACCCGTACCTGGTGGTCGCCGCCGACAAGGGCACGGCGACGTTCTCGGACCTGGCCAACGACGAGTCGGCCAAGGCCGACTTCTGGCCCGTGCCCCAGGGCGAGGCGCCGGCCGGCTTCTGGCTGGGGGACGCCTTCGCCAGCGGCGGCAGCAACGGCTACGACCACAAGGCCTACGGCATCACCGCCCGGGGTGCCTGGGTGAGCGTGCGCCACCACTTCGCCGGGCTCGGCGTGGACCCGGAGCGCGACCCGGTCACCGCCGTGGGCATCGGCGACATGGGGGGCGACGTGTTCGGCAACGGCATGCTGCTCTCGCGCACCCTGCGCCTGGTGGGCGCCTTCAACCACCGCCACATTTTTTTGGACCCCGATCCGGACCCCAAGGCCGCCTTCGCCGAGCGCCGCCGCCTGTTTGGCGCGGCCCTGGGATGGGACCAGTACAAGCCCGAAAAGATCAGCAAGGGCGGCGGGGTCTTCGACCGCACCGCCAAGCGCATCCCGGTCGGTCCCGACGTGGCCCGGGTGCTCGGCATCGAGCCCGGCGACCACAGCGGCGAGGAACTCATCCGCGCCCTCCTGTGCGCCCCCGTGGACCTGCTCTACAACGGCGGCATCGGCACCTACGTGCGCGCCCCGGGCGAGCCCGACGAGGAGGCCCGCGACCCGGCCAACAAGGCGGTGCGCGTCACGTCGGACCGGCTGCGCTGCAAGGTCGTGGGCGAGGGCGGCAACCTGGGTCTGACCCAGCGGGCCCGCATCGACTTCGCCCTGCGCGGCGGCCGCATCCACACCGACGCCGTGGACAACTCGGGCGGCGTGGACATGTCGGACCACGAGGTGAACCTCAAGATCCTCCTCGCCAGCGTCCCGGACGCCCCCACCACGGGACGGCGCAACCGCCTCTTACGCGAGCTGGGGGACGAGGTGGCCGGGCTGTGCCTCGCCGACAGCCGCTCCCAGGCCCGCGCCCTGTCGGTGGCGGCCTACCGGGTGCAGGGCTACCCGGCCCTGAGCGGCCGCCTGCGCGACCTCCTGCTCGCCGACCACCGCCTGGACCCGGCCGATCCCGGCATGGCCGAGGGCGAGGAGGCGACCCTCTCCACCAAGCCCCAGCTCTCCGTGCTCCTGGGGCACGAGAAGAACCGCATGAAGGCGCTCTTGGAGCAGGGCGGCTTCGCGTCCCACTCGTGCTTCGCCCCGCGCCTGCTGGCGGACTACTTCCCGCCCCGGATCGCGGAGCGCTACCGCGACCACCTCGCGGCCCATCCCTTGAAGGACGGCATCGTCCACACCATGGCCGCCAGCCGCATCGTGGCCCGGTTCGGCCTGTTCGCCTTCGCCCGGCTCCAGGCCCTGACCGGCGCCGGGGCGGCGGACGCGGCCCAGGCCCTGTTCGCCGCCGAGGCCCTGCTCTCGGCCGACGAGCTGCGCCTGGGGGTCTGGGACCTGGAGGCGGAGGCCGCCGTGCACCTCCAGGCCGACCTCCAGGACCATCTGGTGCACCTGGCCGAGGAGCTGCTGCGCCTGTGCCCCGTGGGGTCGTTCTGCGACGAGTGGGTGCGCGAGCAGCGCAGCCAGCTCACCCGCTTCCGTCACCTGGTCATCCGCGAGGGGCGCGGCGGCCGGGGGTCGCGCGGCGCGCGGGGGGCTTTCGCCCGGCGCATGGCGGAGGCCCGCCGGATCGGTCTGTCCGAGCCCCACGCGGCGTGGGCCGCGTCCCTGCCGGAGTTGACCCGGGTGGCCGTGCCCCTGCACCTGGCGGGCAAGCTGGACGTCTCCCTGTGGCGCTGCCTGACGGCCAACCGGGCCGCCTACGCCCTGCTCCCCCTGGCCACGGCCGAGGCCCAGCTGTCCGCCCCCGGATGGGGCGCCGACGACGACACCAACGCCCTGCGCGTGGCCTGGATGCGGCGCCTGACCCGGATGCGCTCCCAGGCGGTGGAGCGCCTCCTCGCCGAGGGCCCACGCGACCCGGGCGCCGCCGGCCGCCGGATGTGGCGGCGCCACCCGGACTGGGCGCCGATCCGGACCCTGGCCGGCGAGCTGGAGGGGAAGACGGAGGCCGAGCCGATCAAGACCGTCCTCCTGCTCACGCGGCTCGAGTCGCTCGTCGATGCCCCCGGCGACTGACACCGCGTTTACGCTGACCCGCCCCGACGGCCGCGTCCTGCGGGGCCGGTTCCGGCCCGGCGCGGGGTCCCTGGTCGCCTTCCTGTCCGGCTTCCGCTCGATCCACACCGGCGCCAAGGCCACGGCCGTGGCCGACTGGGCGGCGTCCAGGGGCCACGCCTGCCTGCGCTTCGACTACCTGGGCCACGGCGCGTCCGACGGCGACTTCGCCGATTTCCGCATCTCGGAGGCCGTGCGCGACTCGGCCGCCGCCCTCTCCGCGACCCGGGCGCCGGACCAGCCGGTGGTCCTGGTGGGCTCCAGCATGGGCGGGTGGATCGCCCTGCTCCTGGCGGCCCGGGGCCTCACGGCGCCGGCCGGCATGGTCCTCGTCGCCCCGGCGGTGGACTTCGTGTCGCGGCGCCTGTCCGACATGCCCGTCGAGGTGCAGGAGCGCCTGGCCCGGGAGGGGTACGTGGACGTGGCCGACACCTACGCCCCCGAGCCCGGCGCGACCTACCGCATCCCCCGGGAATTCTTCACCGACGCCATGACGCTGGAGACGGGCGACCGCCCCATGCCGGTGACGTGCCCGGTGCGCATCCTGCACGGCACGGACGACACGGAGGTGCCCGTGGCGACCTCCCGCGTCCTGGTGCGCCAGCTCCCCGACGCCAGGCTCACGGAGATCCCCGGCGGCGACCACCGCCTCTCCAACCATCTGGATCTGCTGACGGATGCCCTGGAAACGGTGGTCCCCGCGACCCCCGCCGCGCCCCGCCCCGCGTCGCCCTAGAGGACCCGCTAGGGCGCTACTTCACGGCGTCCCAGCCGACGACGTGCACGGTCTCGAAGGTGCCGTCGCCGTCCGCGTCCACGGCGATCTCGGCGGTGCCGTCGGACAGCGGCGTGACCCGCGCGGCGGTGGCCTCGGCCCCGGCCAGGCGCACCGGACCACCCCCGACGGGGGACGCGCCGACCCAGGCCACGGGGGCGTCGGTGGTCACCGTCAGGCGCCCGGCGGCGCCCTCGAAGGCCTCCCCCTCCAGGTCCTCGGCCGGGGTGCCGACCGCCGGGGTGGCGCGCACCAGGAGGAAGTCGCGGTAGCGGAACGCCTTGCCGGTCACGCGGTCGCGCCCCTCCACGTCGAGGCGGTTCTCCACCCGTCCCGGGACGGGCGACGTGGCGGCGATCTCCCCGTCCAGGCGCAGGTCGCTCGCGGCCTCGGCCAGGACGAATCCGGCCAGGCGGATGTCCATGTCGGTGATCCGGCCCGTGTCCGCGTCGCGCGCGACGATCAGGTACGTGACCGTGCCGCCCAGCTCGGAGCCGTCGCCCCGGCCGTAGTCGGTGAAGGTGGTGGCCAGGACCCCCGTGCCGTCGGGCCACAGGTTGCCGTACACGCGCACCTGGCCGCCCGCGGGGCCCGGGACCAGGTAGTCGAAGGCCACCACGTCGCCGTTTTCCTCCGCGGGCGCGACCCGAAGGTCCTTCCGGAGCACGGCGTCGGGCGTAAACGGTAAGGGGAGGACAGCGACCCCGTCCGCCGGCTTGGCGGTGCCGACGAGGGGACGCCCGACGAAGGCGTCGAGGCCGGTGCCGAGCCCCAGGGCCACGGCCGCGAGGGGCGCGGCGTTGTCCTCGGTGATGCGGGCGTCGGTGGTGAGCCCGTCGTAGCCGCCGCCCCCCGGGGCGCCGGACGCGCCACCGCAACCGCCGAGCGGCAACGCCGCCAGGCCGACCAGCAGGACGCATGTGGCGGGGATCGGACCGCTCCCCCGGACCCGGCGGGTCCTATGCACCAAGCTCTCTCCCTACGGTGCTGCCCTTGGGCGCTGTTTCCGCCCTCGGTGGGACCGCGCGACCTCGCGGCCCGGCAACCGGATACGACAAGGGCGGCGCCCCACGCGCCGCCCCGGCATCCACCTTTATTATATCCGTACGGGATTCGGCTCCCCAATTTCAAGCGAAATCAGGCAAAAAGGTGCCGCATCCCCGCCGGGGCGCCGACCGGCACGGCCCGCAGCCGCTCCCCCTCCACCCCCGTGACCCGGGCCCGCACGATCGTCCCCGGGGCGTGGGGCCCGCCCCTCAGGGCCACGGCGCTGCCGTCCTCGGCGTGGCCGCCGCCCCGGCGCTCCACCAGGACCTCCGTGACGGCCCCGACCCGGGCCGCCAGGGCCGCCGCCTTGAGGCGGTCCGACAGGTCGATCAGGCGCGCCGCCCGGTCGCGCTTCACGTCGGGCGGCACAGGGCTGGCCAAGTCCGCCGCCGGGGTGCCGGACCGGGCCGAGTAGGGGAAGACGTGCAGGTGGGCGAAGGGGAGCGAGGCGATGAAGTCGTGCCCCTCGGCGAACTCCGCGTCCGTCTCGCCGGGAAAGCCCGTGAGGACGTCCGTCGAGAGGAACAGCTCCGGCCGCGCCGCGAGGACGGCCTCCACCCGGGCCCGATAGAAGTCGGGCGTGCACGGCCGCCGCATGCGCCTCAGGACCGATGCCGCGCCCGATTGCAGCGGCAGGTGGAGGAACGGCATGAGACGGCGCTCGCGACCGAGCAGGTCCACGAAGGCGTCCGTCACGCCCCACGGCTCCAGGGAGCCGAAGCGGATGCGGGGCATGTCCGTCTCCCCCAGGACCCGTTCGAGCAGGCCCGCGAAGTCCATGTCGGTGAAGTCCACGCCCGCGTCGACGCCGGAGATGTCGCGCCCGTACCCCCCCAGGTGGATGCCCGCCAGGACCACCTCGCGGTGGCCGGCTTCGTGGGCGCCGCGGACCGCCGCCACCACGTCGTCCGGCGGCATGGAGCGCGCCGCGCCCCGGGCCGTGGGGATGATGCAGTAGGCGCACGGCTGGTCGCACCCCTCCTGGACCTTCAGGAAGAAGCGCGTGCTCTCCGCCTCGGGCAGCAGGTCCACCCCCGCGCCGAAGATCGACCCGCACCCCCAGCGGCGGTGCGGCGGACGCAACGGGAGATCGTCGGCATCCTCCCCCCGTGCCAACGCCGCCAGGCGCCCGGCAAGCTCGGGCTTGTCCCGGTTGCCCGCCACGAGGTCGATCTCCGGCATGGCGGCGAGGGCTGCCGGGTCGACTTCCGCATAACAGCCGGTTACGGCGACTCGCGCCCCGGGACGCCGCCGCCGGGCGCGCCGGGCGAGGCGCCGGGCCTCCGTGTCGGCCCGGTGGGTGACCGTGCAGGTGTTCAGGACGAACAGGTCGTAGGGCTCGTCCTCCCCCACGACCTGCGCCCCCAGGGCCGCCACCTCGGCGCGCAGGAGCGCCGCGTCGTAGCGGTTCACGCGGCACCCCATGGTGGTCACGCAGACCCGGTGGCCGGGGGGGAAGGCGGGGGCCTCGGAGGCGGTGTCCGGGGCCGGGGCGGGCATCGGGAGGGCGTTCACGGGCAGGGCGTTCACGGCGGGCGATTTTCCCACGCATTCCGCGGGGTCGCAAACGGGTCCGGCGCCGACCTTGCGCAAGCCCGGAGGGGCGCTCACACTTGACGAGGACCCCGGGCCGCCGGGGTACGGGCCGCGCGCGGGCGGTCCGCGCCCGGGCGAGCCCGGGGTGCCATTTTCGGCCGATCGGCCGAAGCAGCGAACCCCGCAACCCCAACCCGGAGGAACGGTGTGATCCATCCGGCCGAGATCGAGAAGCTCATCACGGACGCCCTCCCGGACGCCCGCGTGACCGTCACGGACCTGACCGGGACCCGCGACCACTACCGGGTGGGAATCGTCTCGACGGGCTTCGCGGGGAAGAACCCCCTCGACCGGCGCCGCATGATCCACAAGACCCTGGCCGGACCCATGGGGGACGGGCGCATCCACGCCCTGGAGCTGAAGACCGCGACGCCCGACGAGGCCGCGGGAACCTGAACCGATACCGGAACCTGCAAGGAACCCGAGCGATGACCATTCCGAACGAGGAGGCGATCCGGGCCGAGATCGCCAAGGAGATCGGCGAGAACAAGATCGTGATCTACGGCAAGGGCACGCGCGAGATGCCCATGTGCGGATTCACCGTGGAGACGATCCAGTTCTTCCAGAAGTACGGCTACCCCTTCACGGTCATCAACGCGCTCGAGAACCCCGCCAAGCGCGAGGTGCTCTCCCGCATGACCGAGTGGCCCACGCTGCCCAAGGTGTTCATCGGGGGCGACTTCTACGCCGACACCGACGTCCTGGACGAGATGGAGTCGAAGGGCGAGGTGAAGCCGCTGCTCGAGAAGGTCTTCGGCGGCCCCCCAGGCTAGGGTAGCCCGCCTTCTTGAGCCGCACCGACCTGTAGAAAAGGGGCCTAGCGCCCCTTCCTCGGCTTCGGCTTCGCGGCGCCGGATTTCTTCGGCGCCGCCGTTTTTGCCACTGACTTTTTGGGCGCCACCTTCTTGGGCGGTGGCTTGGCGGTGGCCTTTTTCGCGGCTACCGCCTTCGTGACGCTCTCCTTGGCCGCGAGCTTCCTCGGCGCCTCGCGGGCCGGATCGCCGCCGTTCGCCAGCAGACGCCCCAGGCGCTCCAGCTCCTTGTCGGGCAGGCTGTTCTGGAGCGCCTCGAACCACTCCCGCTCCTCGAACCGCACGTGGTCCACCAGGGCCTTGGCCCAGGCCGCCAGGCGCCCCGTGAGGGGGGCCTTGTCCTTGGGGTCCGTCAGGCGCCGGGTGAGCTTGCGCACCATGGCGTGCTCCTCCTTCACCCGGACCACCAGGTCGTCGTCGCGCCCGAACCGCGCCACGCTCACCGGCAGGAGGTGCTTCTCCTCGCGCTTGAAGTGCGGCTCCAGATGCTCGGTCACGTAGGCCGCGCACCGCTCCGCCAGGGCGGTCAGGGTCGCCACGTCCTGGGGCGGAACGCTGCCGTCCACGGCCAGGGTGGCCTCCCTGGCCCGGGCCAGGGCCTGGTGGTGGTCGTGGGAGAGGGGGAACAGCCGCGGGTCGCGGCGGATGGGACCGGTCATGAAGGGCGCCTCCTTCCCCCTTGTATACGCCGATTCCGCCCCCGCGCAAGGGGCACGGCCCGGCGCCCCCCCTTGCCGGGGGCCCTCCGGGTTTGCACAATCCCCTCACCGGGGCCCCGCGGCCGCCCGACAAGGAAACGTCTCCCGGCCCCGCCGGACCCGAGCGAGCTTTCATGGACACGGATCGTCCCTGGTTCGACCACTACGCCCCCGGCGTCCCCCGCGAGGTGGAGGTGCCCGACGTGCCCCTCACCCGCCTGCTGGCCGACACGGTCAAGCGCTTCCCGGGCCGCCCCGCCATGCGTTTCTACGGCGCCACCCTCTCCTACGGCGCCTTCGACGAGCGCACCGCCCGCTGCGCCGCCGCCCTGGCGGGACTCGGCGTCAAAAAGGGCGACCGGGTCGCGGTCATGCTGCCCAACGTGCCCCAGTTCCCCATCGCCTTCTACGGCGCGCTGCGGGCCGGGGCCGTGGTGGTCCAGACCAACCCCCTCTACCAGAGCGAGGAGCTCCTGGCCCAGCTCCTGGACTCGGGCACCAAGGTCCTGTTCGCCCTCGACATCTTCCGCGAGCGCATCGAGCCCATCATGACCGACGCGGGCCTCGACGCCGTGATCTACTGCGGCGTGCGGGACTACCTCAAGGGCTGGAAGCGGATGCTCTACCCCGTGAAGGCCAAGCGCGACGGCATGTGGCGGCCGTTCGAGAAGCACCCCCCGGCCCACGACATGGAGCGCCTGCTCGCCGCCGCCGCGGTCACCCCCCCGGCGGTGCGCCCGGCGGCGGACGACGTGGCCCTGCTCCAGTACACGGGGGGCACCACGGGAACGCCCAAGGGGGTCATCCTCACCCACCGCAACCTGGTGGCGAACACCCTCCAGTGCCGGGCCTGGATCCCCCAGATCCGGGAGGGCGAGG
This sequence comes from uncultured Nitrospirales bacterium, assembly GCA_964528115.1. Classification (GTDB taxonomy): domain Bacteria; phylum Nitrospirota; class JACRHL01; order JACRHL01; family JACRHL01; genus CAZGRJ01. Next base: position 21,302 of record CAZGRJ010000002.1, on the reverse strand, counting down.
TGCGTTTCCTCAGCGTCATCCCGTTCTTCCATGTGTACGGCATGACCACGTGCATGAACCTGAGCGTGATGGCGGGCGGCGAGATGATCCTCCTGCCCAAGTTCTCCACCCTGGAGGTGCTCAAGACCATCCAGCGCACGCGCCCCAACCTGTTCCCGGGCATCCAGGCCATGTACCTGGCGATCTCCAACCACCCCAGGGCGCATCGCTACAACCTGCGCTCCATCGAGGCCTGCGTCTCCGGCGCGGGGCCGCTCCAGGCCGACGTGCAGGAGCGCTTCGAGGCCCTCACCGGGGCCCAGGTGGTGGAGGGCTACGGCCTGTCGGAGGCGGCCCCGGTCACCCACGCCAACCCCATCGGCGGCACCCGCAAGGTGGGCTCCATCGGCCTGCCGTTCCCGGGCACGGACGCCCGCGTGGTGGGCGAGGACGGTGAGACCGAGCTGCCGGTCGACGCGGTCGGCGAGCTGGTCGTCCGCGGCCCCCAGGTGATGAAGGGCTACTGGAACCGGTCGGAGGAGACCCTCGCCACCCTGGCGGGGGGCTGGCTCCACACCGGCGACATGGCCCGCATGGACGCGGACGGCTTCTTCTACATCGCCGACCGCAAGAAGGACATGATCAAGACCGGCGGCGAGAACGTCTATCCGCGCGAGGTGGAGGAGGTCCTGTTCCGCCACCCCAAGGTCCACGAGGCCGTGGTGGCGGGCCTGCCGGACGACTTTCTGGGGGAGAAGATCCGGGCCTACCTGGTCCTGAACGACGGCGAGACGGCCACCGCCGAGGAGGTCCAGGCCTGGTGCGGCGAGCACCTGGCCAAGTTCAAGGTCCCCAAGGAGGTGGAGTTCCGGGCCGAGCTGCCCAAGAACATCGTGGGCAAGGTCCTGCGCCGCATGCTCCGGGAGGAGGAGCGCCAGAAGGCCGCCGCCGGCGTGACGCCCGACGAGGCGCCCGAGGCCCCCACGGCCCCGGGCCCCCGCACCGGCTGAGTCCGCCCGGGCCCGCCCGAGCCCGGGCCGATGCCCGGCATTTGACCCTTTCCGGGGGCGCCCCGTGTCCCCCCTTCCGTTACAATGAGCTTTTCGCGGGTCCCGGCGGGTGTGTCGCCGGCGCCCGGGGGGCCCCCAAGGGAGCGTCGATGGTCCACATCAAGAGCGCGGACGAGATCGCCAAGATGCGGGCCACCTGCACCCTGGCGGCCCAGGTGCTCGACTTCATCGCCCCGCACGTCAAGGCCGGGGCCACCACCGACCACCTGAACGAGCTCTGCCACCAGTTCATCGTCTCCCACGGCGCCTACCCCTCGCCCCTGAACTACTACGGCTTCCCCAAGAGCATCTGCACGAGCGTCAACGACGTGGTCTGCCACGGCATCCCCGGGGCCCAGGTGCTCAAGGAGGGGGACATCGTCAACGTGGACATCACCACCCGCCTGGACGGCTTCCACGGCGACACCAGCCGCACCTTCCTGGTGGGCGAGGTGGGCGAGCCCGGCCGCCGGATCACCCACGTGGCCCACGAGGCCCTCAAGCGCGGGATCGCCGCCGCCACCCCCGGGGCCACCCTGGGGGACATCGGCTGGGCGATCCAGTCCTACGTGGAGGGCGAGGGGTGCACGGTGGTGCGCGAGTACTGCGGCCACGGCATCGGGCGCAACTTCCACGAGGAGCCCCAGGTGCTCCACTTCGGCCGCCCGGGGCGCGGTTTCCGCCTGCGGCCGGGGATGACCTTCACCATCGAGCCCATGGTCAACCTGGGGCGCCCCGAGATCCGGGTCCTGTCGGACAACTGGACCGTCATCACCCGCGACGGGTCGCTTTCGGGCCAGTTCGAGCACACGATCCTCGTCACGCCGGACGGCCACGAGGTCCTCACCTCGCTGAACGGCGAGATCTAGTCTCCCGCCCGCCCCGCCCCGGACCCCGCCCGCCGCCGCCCCGTAAGCCCCCGCGCCCGATGCAGTGGCCCAGCCCCCTCCTCCCCGGCCGCCTCGTCCGGCGCTACAAGCGCTTCCTGGCCGACGTGACGCTGGAGGACGGCACCCCCGTCACGGCCCACTGCGCCAACACCGGCAGCATGCTGGGGTGCGCCGAGCCGGGCAGCCCGGTGCTGCTCTCCGAGGCGACGAACCCCGCCCGCAAGCTGCGTTACACGTGGGAGCTGGTGCAGGTGGACGGCACCTGGGTGGGCATCAACACCGCCCGGGCCAACGGGATCGTGGCCGAGGCCATCGAGGCCGGCCGGATCCCCGAGCTGGCCGGCCACGCCGAAATCCGGCGCGAGGTCCCCTACGGGAGGAACAGCCGGATCGACATATTCTTGACGGGCGGGCCGGGCCCCACCTACGTGGAGGTCAAGAACACGACCCTGGCGGAGGGAGGCACGGCCCGCTTCCCGGACGCCGTCACGGAGCGCGGCCGCAAGCACATGGAGGAGCTGGCCCGCGTGGTTCGGGCCGGAAACCGGGCCGCCGTGGTCTTCCTGGTGCACCGGGACGACGCCCGACAATTTCGTCCCGCGGACGACATCGATCCGGCTTACGGAAAAGCCCTCAGAAGGGCCGCCAAAGCGGGCGTGATGGTGCTACCCTATGGGGCCTCGGCGGGTCCCGGAGGGGTACGGGTGACTTGCCGCCTGGACGCGGAGCTGTGATGGGAGGTTTCCGGGCGACATGAGCAGAAGCGAGCGGTTCAGTGTGGACCTCTCCGACCGGACGGGTGTGCCGGTCCACGTGACGCTGACCCGAAACCGGCGCCGCCTGGTGTCGGTCCAACGGCGTCGCGGCGCCATCGACGTGCGCGTGCACGAGGCCCTCGTGGGCGCCCCGCGCCCGGTGCGCGACGCCCTGGCGCGGTTCGTGGCGGAGGGCTGCCGCGACAGCGCCACCGTCATCCGCACCCACCTGCGCCAACGCATCGCGGAGGTCACGCCCCCCATGGAGCGGGTGCGCCTGGTCTCGCGCGGCGAGTACCACGACCTGGGCGCCACCATGCTGCGGGTGGCGCGGCGCCTGCCCAGTCGCCACGTCCTGCCCCTGATCACCTGGGGCGTCCGGCGCCGCCCGGGGCGGTACACCGTGCGCCTGGGGACCTACGACCCGGAGCGCCGCCTGATCCGCATCCACCCGGTCCTGGACCACCCGGACGTGCCCCCGGCGGTCGTGCGCCACGTGGTGTATCACGAGCTCCTGCACCACGTCCTGGGCGTGGACGACAACCCGCACGGGCCGCGCTTCGTGGACATGGAGCGGCGCTGCCCCGACTACCTGGTGGCCGCGGACTGGATCCGGAAGGACCTCCCGCGCCGGGTCTCGGCGGCCCGGCGAGGCAACGCCTGAGGCCCGCGGCGGCGGGGTCCCCCACCGGTCCCCACCGCCGAAAAATTTTCCCGGCGGGCGCCTCCGGCCCGCCCCCATGACGGACCGAACCCCCGGTCTTTGCGGCCGTTTTCCCGCCGCCTGAGGGGCCCCGCAGGGCCCCGCGAAAAACCCCCTCTCGGCCTTGACACCCCCCACCCCCCCGCTATACTGGGGCGGCGAGTGGGGATTTGTGGGGCACAAGGGAGGCCCGGGAGATCAAAGTGGGGCGGGGAGGGTGTTTTACGGCAGGGAAACCAACCGGATCGACGCCAAGGGCCGTCTGGCGATCCCCGCGAAGTTCCGCGAGGTGGTCGGTCAAGGCGCGCGCTTGGTGGTCACCGGCAAGGTCTTCGACCCCTGCCTGGCGGTCTACACCGAGGACCGCTGGCGCATCCTTACCGAGCAGCTTCAGTCCGTCTCCCAGGTCAAGCCGGAGGTCCAGCGCTACCGGCGCCGGCTGTTCTCGGCGGCCGAGTTCTGCAACGTCGACCGCCAGGGCCGCATCCTCATCCCCTCCCACCTGAGGGAGCACGCCGGCCTCGGACAGGAGGCCGTCGTGGTCGGAACGGGGGAGACGTTCGAAATCTGGGAGCCCCGCCGCTGGCGCGACGAGACCTCCCGCGACGTGGATTCGGACATGGCCGAGACCCTGGCGGGCCTCGGGCTCTAGATCGGGGAACGCCGTACATCGGACCGTAACGCGCATGCACGCAGCGCCAATGCAGGAATTACTCACACACACGCCGTGCCGACCCCGAGCTATCACATCCCCGTCATGGGAGAGGCGGTCGTCGCGCTCCTGGTCCCCCCGGACCGGACGCGGCAGGGCCTCGCGCTCCGGATGGTGGACATGACCGTGGGCGGCGGCGGACACGCGGGCCTCCTGCTGGCGGCCACGGCCCCGGCCGGCCGCCTGCTGGGCCTGGACCGCGATCCCGCGGCCCTGGCGGCGGCGGAGCGCTCCCTGACGCCCTTCGCCGGGCGCTTCACCCTCGCCCGGTCCGCGTTCGACGCGGTGGACCGGGTCGCCGCGGCGCACGATTTCGCCCCGGCGAACGCGGTCCTCATGGACCTGGGGGTCTCCTCGCGCCAGCTGGACGACCCGGCCCGGGGCTTCTCGTTCCGGTCGGACGGCCCCCTGGACATGCGCATGGATTCGGACGGCCCGGTTACCGCCGCCGACCTGGTCGCGCGCCTGCCCGAGGACGAGCTGGCCCGGATCTTCAAGGAGTACGGCGAGGAGCGCCACGCCCGCCGCATCGCCCGCGCGATCGTGCGCGAGCGCGCGGCGTCTCCGATCGCCACCACCGCCCGCCTGGCCGACGTGGTCGCCGCCGCCGTGCCCGCCCGCGAACGCCACACGGCCCGCATCCACCCGGCCACGCGCGTCTTCCAGGCGTTGCGCATGGCGGTCAACGACGAGGCGGGGCAGCTTGCCCGCGGCCTGGAAAAGGCCTTCGAGGTGCTCGGCCCCGGCGGCCGCATGGCCGTGATCAGCTTCCACTCCCTGGAGGACCGCGCCGTCAAGCGGTTCTTCAAGGACCTCGCCACGGGCTGTACCTGCCCGCCGTCGTTCCCCGTCTGCCGCTGCGGGCGGGTGCCGCGCGCGACGCTGTTGACCCGCCGGGCCCAGCGCCCGGCCGCCGCCGAGGTGGCGGCGAACCCGCGGGCGCGTTCGGCGCGCCTGCGGGCCATCGAAAAAGTGTCAGTCGACAAGATCTCCGGGGCGGTCGATGCCGCCACGAACCGGCGGGCCGCGTGATGCCCGCCCTGCTCTGCGAACTGTCCGTTGCCCTGTCTTTCGGATTGGTCCTCGTCCGGGCCCTCGCCCGGACATTCGAGCTTCGGAACCCCGCGTGGACGGGCCGTCTCCAGGTCGGTATCGCTTGCGATGCTGGCTGCGCTGCGATCCGTTCCCACCTGACTCTCATCCCGCCTGAACCGTACGACCCGCCAACACATTCCCTCCCGGGTCCGCGCCACGCGGGGTTCCGATGAATCTCCTCGCCCTTCCCCCCCACCTGCGCGGCGCCCTGCTCAAGGTCGGCGTCGTGTGCCTCACGGTAGTCGCCGCCACCCTGCTCTATCTGTGGCAGCACGTCGTGATGGTGGACCTGGGGTATCGCGTGGAGCGCGGCCGCACCGAGCTGGCCGCGCTCCAGCACCGGGAGGGGGAGCTGCTGGTGGAGGCCGCGAGCCTCTCGTCCCTGGACCGCATCGAGCGCATCGCGCGCGATCGGCTGGGGATGACGGCCCCCGCGCCGGACCAGCTCGTGCGGGTGATCGAGGCGCCGGCCGACGCCGCGTCCGACCGCTACGCCGACGCCGCCCCTTCCGCCGACGCTCGCCAGGAACCCATGTTGCTGGCGGCCGGCGCCGCCCCGTAAGGGGTTTCCACCCACATGGCCCGACCGCGCAAAGGCGCCCGCCCGTCGCCCCGGGCGCGCCGCCCCGCCGCCCCCGCGACGCCGCCGGGGCCCATGAAGACGCGCGTGGGCCTGGTGGTCCTGGGGCTGATCGGCGCCTTCTTGGTCGTCGCCGGGCAGCTGGTCAACCTCCAGGTGATCGACGCCCCCGGCCTCTCCGCCCGGGCCCGCAGCCAACAGCAGCAGACCATCCGCCTGGCCGGCGACCGCGGCACGATCACCGACCGCAACGGCATCATCCTGGCCAAGAACATGGACGTCCCGTCCCTGTTCGCCGACCCCTCCGCCGTGGACGACCCCAAGGCCACCGCCCGCGTCCTTTCCCGGGTGCTGCCCGCCTCGGCCCGCAGCATCGAACGGCGCCTGAAGGCCGGCGGCCGCCACTTCGCCTGGCTGAACCGCAAGGTGGACCCGGCCCTCGCCGAGCGGGTCATGGCCTTGGGGCTGCCCGGCGTCCACCAGGTGCCCGAGAGCCGCCGCTTCTACCCCAAGGGCCAGCTCCTGGGCCAGATCCTGGGCTTCGCCGGCATGGACAACCAGGGCCTGTCGGGCGTCGAGCAGGCCTTCGACCCGCTCCTCAAGGGCGGCGAGATGGCCTACGTGGTGGAGCGCGACGCCCTGGGGCGGCACCTGTTCCCGTCCGACGCCGACTACCGCCGCCCCACCCACGGCGCCGACCTGCGTGTCACCATCGACGAGGCGATCCAGTACCACGTCGAGCGCGAGCTGGACCGGGTCATGGAGAAGAGCCGGGCCGAGGCCGCGGAGGCCCTGGTCATGGACCCGTATACGGGCGAGATCCTCGCCATGGCCGTGCGCCCCGGCTTCGACCCCAACCGGGTGGGCCGCTACGCCCCCGAGGATCTGCGCAACCGCCTGATCACCGACCCCTACGAGCCCGGCTCCACCCTCAAGATGTTCCTCGCCGCCGCCGCCCTCGACGAGGGCGTGGTCTCCCTGGACGAGGTGATCGACTGCGAGCAGGGCACCCTGCCCCTGCGCGGCGGGGCCCTGCACGACCACGAGCCGATGGGGGAGCTGACCTTCGCCCAGGTGCTCACGCGCTCGAGCAACATCGGCGCGGCCAAGGTGGGCATGCGCCTGGGGGCCGACCGGCTCTACGCCGCCCTGCGGACCTTCGGCTTCGGGCGGCGCACCGGCATCGAGCTGCCCGGCGAGTCGCCCGGCGTGCTCCTGCCGGTGGGGCGCTGGTCGGGGCGCTCCCTGCCGTCGGTCTCCATCGGGCAGGAGCTGATGGTCACGCCGCTCCAGCTCGCCACCGCCGCCTCGGCCATCGCCAACGGCGGCTGGCTGGTGCGCCCCCACCTGGTCAAGGAGGTGGACGGCCCCAAGGGGGTGGAGCGCACCCGGCCGGAGCGCCGCCGCCGGGTGGTCACCGCCGAGACCGCCGCCCGCCTGCGCCGGGCCCTGGTGGGGGTGACGGAGGCCGAGGGAACGGCGCCCGACGCGGGCGTCCCCGGATACCTCGTGGCGGGCAAGACCGGCACCGCCCAGAAGGCGGCCCACGACCGGCGCGGCTACGCCCGGGGCAAGTACGTCGCGTCCTTCATCGGGATGGTGCCGGCGGACCATCCGCGCATCGTCATCCTGGTGGTCGTGGACGAGCCCAAGGGGCTGCACTACGGCGGCTCCGTGGCGGGCCCCGTGTTCCGCGAGATCGCCCGGCCGGTGCTCGCCTATCTCGGCGTCCCGCCGGAGACCGCCCGCACCGTGACGCTGGCGAGCGCCGCTCCGACCAAGCCGGTGACGCCGTGAAACCCGTGGCACGCGCGGCCCGCGGGGGCGTTTGGGGGTACGCTGGTAGGCCATGAGGCTGGACCAACTGATCGCCGCGACCGAAGTGCTCGCCTCCGAGGCCGATCCGGCGCTGGAGGTGACCGGCGTCGCCTACGACTCGCGCGCCGTGACGCCGGGCGACCTGTTCGTGGCGATTCCCGGCCTGAAGGTGGACGGCCACGACTTCCTGCCCAACGCCGCCACCTGGGGCGCCGTCGCGGCGGTGGTGGAGCGGCCCATTCCGAATCCGCCCCTGCCGCTCGTGCGGGTGTCCAGCGCCCGCAAGGCGTTGGCCGACCTCGCCTGCCGCCTGCGCGACGACCCGACCCGGGTCCTCACCCTGCTGGGCGTGACCGGCACGAACGGCAAGACCACCACCTGCTACCTCCTGGAATCGATCCTGGCCGCCGCCGGCCACGTGACCGGCCTCGTGGGCACGGTGGAGACGCGCCTGCGCGGCGTCCCGATGGACGCCCCCGAGGCCGTGGCCGCCCGCACCACGCCCGAGGCGCCGGACCTCCAGGCCCTGTTCGCCCGCATGGTGCGCGACGGCGCCACGGCGGCGGTGATGGAGGTCTCGTCCCACGCCCTGGCCCTGGAGCGGGTGCGCGGGTGCGCCTTCGACGTGGCGGTGTTCACGAACCTCACCCCGGACCACCTGGACTTCCACGCCACCATGGAGCGCTACTTCGCCGCCAAGCGCCGCCTGTTCACGGAGTACGCCCCCGGCGCCGCGGCGATCAACGTGGACGACGCCTGGGGCCGGCGCCTCGCCGCCGACGTGCCCGGCGCCGTGACCTTCGGCGTGGGCGGCGACCCGGAGGGCCCGCCCCCCAAGGTGCGCCCCACGGACCTGACGGTGGACGCCGACGGCATCCGGTTCGCGGTGCTGCACGAGCACGGCGAGGTGGACGTGGTCTCGCCCCTGGTGGGCACGCACAACGTCTACAACCTGCTCTCCGCCGTGGCCGCGGCGCTGGCCCTGGGTCTCCCGGCCGAGGCCATCGGCCAGGGCCTCGCCGCCGCGCCGCCGGTGCCCGGGCGCCTGGAGCGGGTGGAGGCGGGCCAGGACTTCACCGTCCTGGTGGACTACGCCCACACGCCGGACGCCCTCGAGCGGGTCCTCGCCGCCGTGCGCCCCCTGGTGCGGGCGGGCGCCCCCGCGCCTCCCCCCATGTCCGGCGTGCACGGCGCCGCGCCCCAGGCCGCGCGGCCGGAGACCGCCCCGGGCCGCCTTATCACCGTCGTGGGGTGCGGCGGCGACCGCGACGCCACCAAGCGCGCCCCCATGGGGGCCGTGGCGGCCAAGGGCTCGGACCGGGTCTTCTTCACCGCCGACAACCCGCGCTCGGAATCGCCCGACGCCATCTGCGCCGTCATGGCCGAGGGGGCGAAGAACGCCGGAGGCGCGCCGTGTACCGTGATCGTGGACCGGGAGGAGGCGATCGCCCGGGCGCTCTCGGAGGCCCGCGCGGGCGACGTGGTGCTGCTCGCGGGCAAGGGCCACGAGCAGGTCCAGGTGCTCGCCGACCGCACGATCCCGTTCGACGACCGCGAGGTGGCCCGGCGGCTGCTCGCGGCGGGGGCCTGAGGCACCGTGTTCACCGTGGCACGGGCGGCGCGCTTGGGCGGAGGGCGCCTCGTGGCGGGCGACGGCGGGTCCCAGGTGCCGGACACCGCCAAGGTGACGATCGACTCGCGCGACGTAGGCGCGGGTGACCTGTTCGTGGCCCTCGCCGGCACCCGCACGGACGGCCACCGGTTCCTTTCCGACGCGGCGGCCCGGGGCGCCGCCGCGGTCCTGGTCCACCAGGCCGACGCCGCGAAGGACCTGCCGGAGACCTGCGCCGTGATCGCCGTGGACGACACGCTCACGGGCCTGCAACGCCTCGCCGCCGGCTACCGGGGCGGCTTCGACCTGCTCCTCGCGGCGATCTCGGGAAGCTGCGGCAAGACCACCACCAAGGAGATGGCCGCCGCGATTCTCGATCAGGCCGGCCGTGCCGCCCTCGTGACCCGGGGCAACCTGAACAACCACATCGGCCTGCCCCTCACCCTGCTCGCCCTGCGCCCCGCGCACGAGGTCGCCGTCGTCGAGCTGGGCATCAACCACCCGGGCGAGATGGACATGCTCTGCGCCCTCGCCCGCCCCACCGTGGGCCTGGTGACGAACGTGGGCGCCACCCACCTGGAGGGGCTCAACAACGCCGACGGCGTGGCCCACGAGAAGGGCCGCCTGTTCGCCGCCCTGGGGGCGGGCGGCACGGCGGTCGTGAACCGGGACGATCCCCGGATCGTCCGCGAGACGATCCGCCACAAGGCCGGGCGCACCGTCACCTACACGGTGCAGCCGACGGTCCCGGCGGACGTGGCCGTCACCGACGGCAACGGACGGGTGACCCTCCGGATCGGCGATGCGTCGCGCCCCCTCACCCTCTTCTCCACCGCCCCCTACCAGCGGGCGAACGCGGCGGCGGCGGCGGCCCTGTGCCACGCCCTGGGGGTGGAGGTCGATCCGATCGCGGAGGGCCTCGCGGCGTTCCGGCCGCCCGCCATGCGCGGCCGGGAGGTGACGGCGGCGTCCGGCGCGCTGGTCATCGACGACTCCTACAACGCCAACCCCCTCGCCGTGAAGGCGGCGGTGTCGGCCCTCGTGGCGCGACCCCGGGCAGGTGGGGAGACCGGCCGCCGGGTCGCCGTAATCGCCGACATGCTGGAGCTGGGCGCCGACGCCCCGCGCCTGCACCGCGAGACCGGCGCCGCCATCGCGGCCCTGAAGCCCGACCGCCTCGTGTGCGTGGGCCGCCTCGCCGGCGAGATGGCCGAGGGCGCCAAGGCCCTCGCCGACGTGCGCACGGCCCCCGACGCCGAGGCCGCCGCCGCGCACCTGTCGGACTTGGGGAGGGGCGACGTGGTGCTGGTGAAGGGCTCGCGCGGCCTCGCCATGGAGCGCCTGGTGAAGAAGCTGACCGCCGAGGCGGAGGTGGGTGCCTGATGCTCTACCACCTGCTCTACCCGCTTCACGTCGACTGGCCGGTCTTCAACGTCTTCAAGTACATCACGTTCCGCACCATCTACTCGGTGCTGACGGCGCTCGCCCTCTGCTTCATCCTGGGCCCCGCCCTGATCCGGGCCCTGTCGCGCTACCAGATCGGCCAGCCGGTGCGCAACGAGGGCCCGGAGCGCCACTACGGCAAGCGGGGCACGCCCACCATGGGGGGCGTCCTGATCCTGTTCGCGATCCTGGTGGCCTCGCTCCTGTGGGCCGACCTGACCAGCCACTACGTCTGGGTGGTGATCACCACGGTCGTGGGGTTCGGCGCCATCGGGTTCTGGGACGACTACCTCAAGGTCATCAAGAAGGACCCGAAGGGCCTTTCGGCGCGCACCAAGCTCCTGCTCCAGGGCGCCGTGGCGGGCCTCGTGACCGTGTACCTCTATGCCTTCGTCGACTTCGACACGCACCTGACCGTGCCCTTCCTCAAGGGCGTCCACCCGGACCTGGGCTGGTCCTTCGTGCCGTTCGCGATCCTGGTGATCGTGGGGACGAGCAACGCCGTGAACCTGACCGACGGCCTGGACGGACTCGCCATCGGCCCGGTCATGATCGCCGCCGCCACGTACCTCGCCATCGTGTACCTCTCGGGGCACGCCACGTTCGCGGAGTATTTGCAGATCCCCTACGTGCCGGGAACCGGCGAGCTGGCGATCCTGTGCGGCGCCATGGTGGGGGCGGCCATGGGGTTCCTCTGGTTCAACACCTATCCCGCCACCGTCTTCATGGGCGACGTGGGCTCCCTGCCCCTCGGCGCCGCCCTGGGCGCCGTGGCGGTGACGAGCAAGCACGAGCTGGTGCTGATCCTGGTGGGCGGCATCTTCGTGGTGGAGACCGTGTCGGTGATGCTCCAGGTCGCCTACTTCAAGATGACCGGGAAGCGCATCTTCCTCATGGCGCCGATCCACCACCACTTCGAGCTGAAGGGCTGGCAGGAGCCCAAGATCATCGTCCGGTTCTGGATCATCTCCATCGTCCTGGCGCTCCTCTCCCTCTCCACGCTCAAGCTGCGGTAGCCGTGTTCGAGCGCTTCAAGAAGAAGAAGCCCGAGGCGCCCGCCCCCGAGCCCCAAAATGCGCCGCCGCCCGCGCCGGCTCCGGCGCCGAAGCCCGGCCCCGAGCCGATGGTCCTCAAGGGCCGCAACGTCGCCGTGTTCGGCCTCTCGAAGAGCGGCCGCGCCGCCGCCCGGCTGCTCCTGCGCGAGGGCGCGACCGTGACGGCCGTGGACGAGGGCGATCCGGCGGCGTTGGCGGCCGCGGCGAAGGAACTCGGCATCCCGGCCCACGAGGGCGACCCGGCGGCGTGCCTGACGGCGGCCGACCTGGTGGTCCTCTCGCCCGGCGTGCCCATGGCGCACCCGGCAATCACCGCCGCGAAGGCCAAGGGCATCCCCGTCATCGCGGAGGTCGAGCTGGCCTGGCGCCACCTGTCGGCGCCCCTGATCGGCGTCACGGGCACGAACGGCAAGAGCACGGTCACGGCCATGACGGGCCACGTCCTGTCGGGGTGGAAGCCCCGGGTCTTCACCGGCGGCAACCTGGGCGAGCCGCTGTCGGAGGCCGCCCTTGCGACCGAGCCGTGGGACCTGGTCGTCTGCGAGCTGTCCAGCTTTCAATTGGAGGGGATCCACTCCCTCGCGCCGACGCTGGCGTGCATCGTCAACACGGCCCCGGACCACATGGACCGCTACGACGGCGAGTCGGCCTACTACACCGCCAAGTTCCGCATCTTCCTTTATATGGAGAAGGGCTACGCCCTGCTCAACGCCCGCGACCCGCGCACCCCCATCGTGGTCGAGCATCATTTGAAGGGCGCGCGCCCGGTCCGCTTCAACCTGCCGGACGACGCTCCCGCGGACGCGGACGGCGTGCGCGCCAAGGACGGTGCCATCACCGTGACCACCGGCGGGCGCACGGTGAAGGTCATGGACCTGGCCGACTTGAAGGTGACGGGCGTCCAGAACGTGGAGAACGCCCAGGCCGCCGCCGCCCTCTGCCTGCTCTCCGGCTGCCCCGTGCCCGTGGTGGCCGAGCGCCTCGCCTCGTTCCCGGGCCTGCCGCACCGCATGCAGAGGGTGCCCACGGACGACGGCCTGATCTGGATCGACGACTCCAAGGGCACCAACCCGGCCGCCGTGGTCAAGGCCCTGGAGGGCGTGGAGGGGCCCGTCACGCTGCTTTTGGGTGGGCGCGCCAAGGGGGCAGGCGACCTGTTCGCCCTGCGCGAGCCGATCTTCCTGAAGGTGCGGCGGGCGGTGGTCTTCGGCGAGGCGGCGGAGAAGTTCCGCGTCGTCCTCCAGGGCTTCCCCGGCCTCTCCGTGGTCGAGGGGCTCAAAGCGGCCGTGGAGGACGCCCGCGCGGGCGCCGAACCCGGCGAGACGGTCCTCTTGTCGCCCGCCTGCGCCAGCTTCGACGAGTTCCGTGACTTTGGCCACCGGGGCGAGATGTTCGCCCAATGGGCGAAGGGACAGGCCCAGGGGGCCGCGAAAGGATCGGGATAATGCGCAAGACGATCCCCTTCGACCCGTGGCTGCCCGTCCTGACCCTGGCCCTGGTGGGCACGGGCGTCGCCATGATCTACTCCGCCAGCGCGCCCCGGGCCCTGTCGGCCTACGGCAACTCGTGGCACTTCGCCGCCCGCCAGGTCGCCTGGGCGGGGGCGGGCCTCCTGGTCCTGGCGGCCGGGGCGCGCATCGACTACACCCGCTGGGGCCGCTCGGTGGGCCTGCTGGTGGTCCTCACCTGCCTGCTGCTGGGCGCGGTGCTCGTGCCCGGCGTGGGGGTGGTCGTCAACGGCGCCCGGCGCTGGCTGCCGCTCGGCCCCTTCTCCCTCCAGCCGTCCGAGCTCGCGAAGTTCGTCGCGGTCGTCTACATGGCCGGCTACGCCGCCCGCCACGGGGGCGAGTTGCGGGCCGGGCGGCCTGCCGCCGTGATCCGCCCCACGCTGGTGGTGGGCCTGATGCTCGGCCTGATCGTCGTGGAGCCCGACCTGGGAAACGCCGTCGCCCTCGGGGCCGTGGCGGGCGTGCTGCTCTTCGTGGGCGGCATCGGCTGGCGCTACATCGTGCCCCTGGGGGGGCTGGCGGGCGCGGGCCTGGCCCTGGCGATCTACCTGGAGCCGTACCGCCTCGACCGGGTCCGCTCGTTCCTGAACCCGTGGGCGGACGCGAGCAATACCGGCTTCCAGGTGGTGCAGTCGTTCCTGGCGTTCGGCTCCGGGGGGGTGACGGGACTGGGCCTGGGCGAGGGGCGCCAGAAGCTGTTCTTCCTGCCGGAGCCCCATACCGACTTCATCTACGCCGTGATCGGCGAGGAGCTGGGCCTGCTCGGCGCGGCCCTCGTCCTCATCCTGTTCGCCGTGTTCGCGTGGCGCGGTTTCAAGATCTCGCGCCACGCGGGCGAGCCGTTCGGGCGCTACCTCGCCCTGGGGCTCACCCTCATGGTGGTGATCCAGGCCCTGGTGAACATGGGCGTCGCCGTGGGGGTGCTGCCCAACAAGGGGCTGCCCATGCCGTTCGTCAGCTACGGCGGCTCGTCGCTGCTCATCAACCTGCTCGCCGTGGGGGTGCTCGTGAACATCTCCAAGGCCCGGCCGGGGCGGTGGTGAGGGTGCTCGTGGCCGGGGGCGGCACGGGCGGGCACCTGTTTCCGGGGCTTGCCGTGGCCGCGGCCTTCGCCGAGGCGGTGCCCGGCACCGAGGTCGCCTTCGCCGGCACGATGCGCGGCCTGGAGGCACGGCTCATCCCGGCGCGCGGCTACCGCCTCTTCACCCTGCCCGTCATGGGCCTGGTCGGCAAGGGCATCCTGAGACGCCTTCTGGGCCTCGCCATCCTCCCCTCCGCCCTGGCGGCGGCGGGCCGCGTCCTGCGGGAGTTCCGCCCCGACCTCGTGGTGGGGGTGGGGGGCTACGCCTCGGCGCCGGTCCTGTTGATGGCGGGGCTGTTTCGCCTGCCCCGGGTGGTCCTGGAGCAGAACGCCGTGCCCGGCGTCACGAACCGCATCTTCGGCCCCCACGTGGCGCGGGTGTTTCTGACCTTCGACGCGGCGCGGGAACGGTTCAAGGGCGGGAAGTTCGTCTGCCCCGGCAACCCGGTGCGGGCCGAGCTGCTCGACGCGAAGCGCGACCGCCCCGCCAGCGCCCCGCCGCACCTGCTGGTCTTCGGCGGCAGCCAGGGGGCCCGGGCCCTGAACGACGCCATGCTCGAGGCCGCCCCCGGCCTGCTCGCCGACCTGCCCGGCCTCACCATCACGCACCAGACCGGTCACCTCGACCTGGAGCGCGTCCAGGCCGCCTACGCCGACCTCGGGGAGCGCGCGAACGCCGCCGCGTTCATCGACGACATGGGCGCCGCCTACGCCGCCGCCGACCTGGTGGTCTGCCGCGCCGGCGCCACCACCGTGGCCGAGCTGACCGCCCTCGGCCTGCCGTCCGTGCTGGTCCCGTACCCCCACGCCGCCCACGACCACCAGAGCGCCAACGCGCGCCTCTTGGCCGAGGCGGGGGCGGCCGTGTTCCTGCCCCAGGGAGCGCTCACGGGCGAATCGTTGGAAACGTTGATCCGCGGCCTGCTCCAAAACCGCGACCGACTGGCTACAATGGGGGCGGCCGCGAAGGCCCTCGGCCGCCCGAATGCCGCACGGGAGATCGTCGCCGAGTGCCTCCGGCTCCTTTCAACCGGGGTCGCGGTGCCATGAGGTTCCCCGACAAGCAGCGCATCCCCGCAGCCGGGGTGGCGACAACGCCATGAGATTTCCGAACATCCAGAGGATTCATTTCGTCGGGATCGGGGGTTCCGGCATGAACGGGATCGCCGAGGTCCTCATCAACCTGGGCTACGCGGTCTCGGGCTCGGACCTGTCCGACACCGAGGTCACCCGCCGCCTCGCGCGGTTGGGCGGCACCGTGGTCCAGGGCCACGCCGCCGAGAACGTGAAGAACGCCCAGGTGGTCGTGGTCTCCACCGCCGTGCAGCGCGACAACGTGGAGGTGCTGGCCGCCCGCGAGCAGGGCATCCCGGTGATCCAGCGCGCCGAGATGCTGGCCGAGCTGATGCGCATGAAGTACGGCATCGCCGTCGCCGGCGCCCACGGCAAGACGACCACCACGAGCCTCGTCGCCACGGTCCTGGGCGAGGGCGGCCTCGACCCGACCGTGGTCATCGGCGGGCGCCTGAACCAGTACGGCTCCTCCGCCAAGCTCGGTAAGGGCGAGATCATGGTGGCCGAGGCCGACGAGTCGGACGGGTCGTTCCTCAAGCTCGCTCCGACGGTGGCGGTCATCACGAACATCGACGCCGAGCACCTGGACTTCTACGGCAGCGAGGCGCGCATCTACGACGCCTTCGCCGCGTTCGCGGGCAAGGTGCCGTTCTACGGCGCCGTGATCCTGTGCCTGGACGAGGCCTCCATCCGCGCCCTCATGCCGCGCATCGACAAGCGCCTCATCACCTACGGCTTTACGCCCCAGGCCGACCTGCGCGCCGAGAACCTGATCATCACCCCCGCCGGGGTGCGCTTCGACGCCACCTTCAAGGGCGAGCCCATCGGCGCCTTCACCGTCCCCCTCACCGGGCGCCACAACGCCCAAAACGCCATGGCCGCCATCTGCACGGGGCTGGACTTAGGGGTCGAGGTGGAGGTCATCCGCACGTCCCTCGCCGCCTTCGGGGGCGTGGGGCGGCGCTTTGAGCGCAAGGGGGAGAAGGACGGCGTGACGGTGGTGGACGACTACGGCCACCACCCCACGGAGGTCAAGGCGGTGCTGGCCGCGGCCCGCGAGGGCTTCCCCGAGCGCCGCCTCGTGGTGGTCTTCCAGCCCCACCGCTACACCCGGACCCGCGACCAGATGGGCGCCTTTGCCCAGGCCTTCCACGGCGCCGATTCCCTGGTCCTGATGGACATCTACGCCGCGGGCGAGACCCCCATCGCGAACATCGACGCCGCCACCCTGCTCGGCCGGATCAAGGCCTGCGGCCACCGCGACGCCCGCCACGAGGGGACCCGAGCCGCCGTCCTCAAGCACCTGGCCGCCACCCTGGAGCCGGGCGACGTGCTGCTCACCCTGGGCGCCGGCGACGTGTGGAAGGTGGGCGAGGCATATCTGTCGGATGGGGCCGTCGCCGATGGAACCGTCGCGGCCGACGCCGCTCCGGCCGCGGCCGGCGGGGCCTCGGGCGAGGGCGTCCAGGCATGACCGCCGTGCGCGCCAAGGCCGACGTGGCCGAGGCCCTGTCCGCCTTCGGCAAGGTGCAGGTGGACGAGCCCCTGTCGCGCCACACCTCCTACCGCATCGGCGGCCCGGCCGACTTCCTCGTCACACCGGCGGGCGCGCGCTACGTCCCGGGCCTGCTCGCCCGCTGCCAGGACTATTCGCTACCCGTCACGGTGCTCGGCAACGGCACCAACGTCCTGGTGCGCGACGGCGGCATCGCGGGCGTGGTGGTGCGCCTGTCGGCCTGCACCGCGATCACGCCCCTGGGGGGCGACGGCCTGGTGGCCGAGGCCGGGGTGTCGTTTCCACGCCTGGCGCGCGAGGCCGCGCGCCGGGGGCTGAAGGGCCTGGCCTTCGCCATCGGCATCCCGGGCACCGTGGGGGGCGCCGTGCGCATGAACGCCGGGGCCCACGGCGGCGAGCTGGCGCAGGCGCTCGAGTGCGTGGACATCGCCACCCTGTCGGGCGACGTCCTCACCCTGCCGTCCGACCGGCTGGGCCTGGGTTATCGCAACTCCTCCTTGCCTGCGGGGATCGTCCTGTCGGCCGTGTTCGCACTGGCCCCGGGCGACCCGGTGGTGCTCAAGGCCGAGATGGACGAGTACCTCGACCGGCGCGGCCGCACCCAGCCGATCCTCACCCCGAACGCGGGCTCGGTGTTCAAGAACCCGCCGGACGATTTCGCCGCGCGCCTGATCGAGGAGGCCGGTGGCAAGGGGATCGCCCATGGCGACGCGGCCGTCTCGGAGCGCCACGCCAACTTCATCGTCAACCACGGCCACGCCCGCGCCGCCGACGTGCTCGCCGTCGTGGCCGACGTGCAGGCGCTGGTGCGCGAGCGCTTCGGCGTGGCCCTGGAGCTGGAGCTCAAGGTGATCGGCCGCGAGGCCGCCGGGGAGGCGGCATGAGCATGCGCGTCGCGGTCCTCATGGGCGGCCTGTCGAGCGAGCGCGAAATCTCGCTCCTGAGCGGCAACGCCGCCGCCGACGCCCTGGTGGAGCTGGGCCACGACGTGACCCGCGTGGACGTGGGCCGGGGCGTGGCGAGCGTATTGGCGGACCTCGCCCCCGAGGCCGCCTTCGTCGCCCTGCACGGCAAGTACGGCGAGGACGGCATCATCCAGGGGCTCCTGACGCTCCTGCGCATCCCGTTCACCGGCTCGGGCGTGGCGGCGAGCGCGTGCGCCTTCGACAAGGTGCTCGCCAAGGGTGTCCTCAAGGCCCAGGGTGTCCCGACGCCCGCGTACCAGTGCCTGGCGCCGGGGATGCCCGTCCGGCCGGAGATCGCCTTCCCGCTCGTGGTCAAGCCGCGCCGGGGGGGCTCCTCCATCGGCGTCTCCACGGTCAAGGGCGGCGAGGCCCTGGACGAGGCCGTGGCGGCGGCAAGGGCCGAGGACGCCGAGGTCTACCTGGAGGCCGCCGTGCCCGGGCGCGAGGTGACGGTGAGCGTCCTGGACGGCGAGCCGCTTCCCGTGCTCGAGATCGTCCCGGCCGCCGGCATCTTCTCCTACGAGGCCAAGTACACCGACTCGGGCACCCAATACATCTGCCCCGCCGACCTGCCGGAGGCCAAGGCGGCGCGCATCCGCGACGCATCCGTGGCCACCTACCGGGCCCTCGGCTGCGCCGGGGCGGCGCGGGTGGACCTGATGCTGGACGACGCCCTGAACCCGTGGGTCCTGGAGATCAACACGATCCCCGGCCTCACCCGCAAGAGCCTCCTGCCCAAGGCCGCGGCCGCCGCCGGGATGTCGTTTGCAGACCTGATCGCCCGGATGCTGGCCGGGGCCCGGGCGGAGCGGTTCTCGTGAGCGCCGTCGTCGTCCGCCCAGGAAATCGCACGGCGCGCAAGTCCGCGGGCAAGAAGGCCGCCCGCTCGAAGGCGGCCACGTCCTCCGGCCGCAACGTCCGGCGCGATCCGGTGGACGTGGCCCGGGCCCGGCGCCGGAGGAATCAGCGGCGCGTGGTGGGGACGATCCTCGCCGTGACCCTGCTCGCGGGTGGCGGCGTCGGTGCCGTGTACGGCTACGCGGAGGCCAAGTCCCACGGCCTGCTCGCCGTGCGCGAGATCGCCCTGGAGGGCATGGCGCGCCTGCCGGAGGCGATGCTCCTCAAGCGCATCGGTCTGCCCCCCGGCATTAGTCTGCCGGACGTGAACGTAGCGGCGGTCTCCTCGGCCCTGCTCTCCCACCCGTGGGTGGAGCGGGTGTCGGTGCGCCGCATGTACCCGGGCACGCTCTGGGTCCGCATTTGGGAGCGCAGCCCGGCGGCCGTCATCACCACGTCCTCGGCCGCGACGTCCGGCGGGGAGGTGATGGTGGACCGGGAGGGCGTCGTCCTCGGCGACGCGGACGACGCCGAGACCGCCGACCTGCCGCGCCTGACCGGCATCGACGCGCGCCGCAAGGTGGCGGGCGAGCGGGTGGACGCGGGGAAGGTGGCCCTGGGGCTCGCGGTGGCCAAGGCGTGGGGTCCCGACGCCCTGGTGGACGTGGCCGACCCGGAGGACCCGCTGCTGCTGGTGGAGGCGCTCAGGGTGCGGCTCGGCGCCAAGGGCGGCTACCGCTGGCGCCTGGCGCGCCTCTCGGCCCTGCGCCCGGAGATCGTCGCCCTGGCGAGCAAGAAGGGCGCGGAGGTGGACCTGCGCTACGACGACCGGGTGATTGCCCGGCCCCTGTAAGGCGACGCGGAGAGGGATGGCACGCAAGGACGACATCGTCGTCGGGCTGGACGTTGGGACCACCAAGGTCTGCACCGTCGTGGCCGAGCCCAAGGAGGGCCCCGAGGTCACCATCCTGGGGCTCGGCACCGCCTCCCACTCGGGCCTCAAGCAGGGCGTGGTGGTCTCCATCGACGAGACCGTGGAGGCCATCGGCAAGGCCGTGGCCGAGGCGGAGGAGATGTCCGGGGTCGAGATCCGGGCGGTCGTGGCGGGGGTGTCCGGGGCGCACCTGAAGGGCATCAACAACCGCGCCACCGTCGGGATCAAGGGCGCCGAGGTCCGGCACGAGGACCTCCTCGGGGTGCTCGACGCGGCCCGCGCGGTGGAGCTGTCGCGCGACGACGACATCATCCACGTCACCCCCCAGCGCTACGTCCTGGACGGCCAGGACGCCGTGGCCGACCCGGTGGGGCTGGCGGGCAACCTGCTCAGTGTCGAGGCCCACGTCATCATGGGCGCCGGCACCGCCGTCGAGAACCTCATGCGCTGCATCCAGAAGGCGGGGCTCGAAGTGACCGGCATGGTGCCGCAGCCCCTCGCATCGGCCCGCGCCGTGCTCTCGCCGGAGGAGCTGGAGCTGGGCGTCGCCCTGGTGGACATCGGCGGCGGCACGACCGACCTGGCCGTGTACGTCGGCGGCAGCGTGCGCCACACGTGGGTCCTGGGCTTAGGCGGCAACCACGTCACGCGCGACATTTCCTTCGGCCTCGCCACGCCCGTCAAGGACGCGGAGCGCATCAAGGTGCAGTTCGCCACCGCCGTGGCGGAGGATACCGGCGAGGACGACCGGATCGAGGTGCCCAGCGTCGGCGGCCGCGCCCCCCGGCAGGTGGCGCGCCGCCTGCTCGCCGAGATCGTCGAGGCCCGGATGGACGAGATCCTGTCCCTGGTGGGCGAGGAGATCGAACGCTCGGGCCTCTCACGCCGCATCGGCTCGGGCCTCGTGCTCACCGGCGGCGGGTCGCTGCTCTCGGGGGTGGTGGGCCTGGCGAAGCGGGCCACGGGACTGCCCGCCCGGCGCGGCGTGCCGGCTTCCCTGAGCGGCCTGACGGAGCTGGCCGCCAACCCCAAGCACGCCACGGGCGTGGGGCTCACGCGCTTCGCCGTCGAGGGCCTCGCCGCCCCGGCGGGACCGGCGCGCGAGGAGGGGGTGCGGCGCCTGACGGACTGGATGAAGGCGTTCTTCTAGGCGCCAGGGGAGGTTTTCCATTGTGACCATGGAGGGCACATCGTGACGGGCGAGGAACCGCAGGGGATCCGGGGCGACGGCGGGAACGCCACGCCCCCCCGCACCGAGGGGTCGGGCATGTTCCAGTTCAGCAGCGACGACGACGGCACGCCGCTCATCAAGGTGATCGGCGTGGGGGGCGCCGGCTGCAACGCGGTGGGCTCCATGATCGCCGCGGGCCTGTCGGGGGTATCGTTCGTCGCGGTCAACACCGACCGCCAGGCCCTGGGCCGCAACCGGGCCGGGGTCAAGGTGCAGATCGGCGCCGCGACGACCCGGGGCCTGGGCGCGGGCGCCAACCCGGAGGTCGGCCGCACCGCCGCCAACGAGGACGCCGAGCACCTGAAGGACGCCCTGGCCGGGGCCGACATGGTGTTCGTCACCGCCGGCATGGGCGGCGGCACGGGCACCGGCGCCGCGCCCGTCGTGGCCAAGATCGCCAAGGAGCTGGGGGCCCTCACCGTGGCCGTGGTCACGAAGCCGTTCCCGTTCGAGGGGCGCAAGCGC
>CAZGRJ010000001.1:43489-55980 GCA_964528115.1 uncultured Nitrospirales bacterium | reverse complement strand
TGCCACGGCAGCATCTACGACATCAACGGCAACGTGCGGGGCGGCCCCGCGCCGCGTACCCTGTGGCGGGCGGCGATCTCGCTCGACCCCGTGGACGGCCAGATCATCGTCAATACCGCGATACGGCAGGACCCGGATCCCAAGTCCATCCCCGGCATCGCTGTGTACGTGGACCCGAGTACGCGGAAGAATCCGCCCTTTTTCATCAACGTCTGAGCGCGGCTGAAGCGGTCGGATAGGTTTGTACGGCTCGGGCGCCGGCGCCCGGCGAGACGCCGGGGTGCCCGAGTAGGACCGTCTCTTGCGGAGAGAGTGCTGTGATTGAACGCCTGACCCGGTATGTGCGTGGTACGCAGCTGTGGCAGTCCATATTCCGCCACGGCTACCCGGACAACGAGCGCAACCAGTCGCTGCTGATGTTCAGCAGCGTGCTCCTTCACCTGCATCCGGTGAAGATCCGCCGCACGGCGATCCGGTTCCGCTACACCATGTGCCTCGGGGGCATGTCGGCCTTCATGTTCGTGGTCCTGACGTTCACGGGCATCTTCCTGATGTTCTACTACATCCCCTCCACGCACGTCGCCTACGCCAACATCAAGGACATCTCGAACAACGTCTTCATGGGCGGCCTCATGCGCGACCTGCACAAGTGGTCCGCCGAGGCCATGGTGTTCCTGGTGTGGGCCCACATGTTCCGGGTCTTCATGACCGGGGCCTACAAGGCGCCGCGGGAGTTCAACTGGGTGGTGGGCGTCAACCTGATGGTCATCACCCTGTTCCTCTCCTGGACCGGCTACCTGCTGCCCTGGGACCAGCTGGCCCTGTGGGCCATCACCGTGGGCACCAAGATGGCCGAGGCCACGCCGTTCCTCGGCTCCGCGGGCCCCTGGGGCCGGGAGTTGGGCCGCAACTCGTTCAACGACATGCGGTTCTTCCTGATCGGCGGCAGCGTGGTGGGGCAGAACGCCCTGCTGCGCTTCTACGTGCTGCACTGCGTGGCCCTGCCGGTGCTGATCACCCTCGGCATGGTGGTGCACTTCTGGCGCATCCGGAAGGACGGTTTCTCCGGCCCCCTGTAGGGTGGGCCTTCCCAAGGTCATGATCTGAAGGAGGCTCACGTGGCCGAACGGCATTCCACGGAGAACATCTACCCGCGCAACCCGAAGAAGTCCTACGCCCTGATGGAGCTGGTCAAGGGCCAGGGCTTCCAGACCCGCAAGCAGCCCGAGGACACGATCTTCTCGTGGCCCCACTTCCTCTACGTGGAGTTCATCGCGGCGATCATCTTCCTGGCCGCGCTCCTGTGGGTGTGCACCTTCAAGCACGCCCCCCTGGAGGACATGGCGAGCCCCTCCACCACGCCCAACCCCATGAAGGCGCCGTGGTACTTCCTGGGGCTGCAGGAGCTCCTGGTCTACTTCGACCCGTGGATCGCCGGCATGGTGCTGCCCCTCATCATCATCGTGGGGCTCATGGCGATCCCCTACCTGGACCCGAACCCCAAGGGGGTGGGCCGCTGGGCCTGGCGCGACCGGCCCTTCGCCATCTGGACCTTCCTGTTCGGGTTCATCATGTGGTGGATCACGATCATCATCGGGGTCTACTTCCGCGGCCTGGACTGGCAGTGGTACTGGCCCTGGGACGACCACACGGCCCACAAGCCTCCCTCGGGGGTGAGCCTGACCGACATCCCGGTGCTCCTGGAGGGAACGGGCATGAGCGAGGGCGCCGCCGACTGGGCCACCTACGCCATGTTCCTGGGTTACATGGCGCTCTTCCTGGTGCTGCCGGCGATCTTCATGCGCAACTTCACCAAACGCCTGGGGCTGGCGCGCCACATCGCCGTCTGGGGCATGTTCGGCCTGATGATGTTCGTGCCGTTCAAGATCGTCCTGAGAATCTTCTTCAACATCAAATACTTCCTGATTACGCCCTGGTTCAAGATCTAGCCGGGGGGGACGCCCCCGGCCGGCCCCGTGTTTCGATGAGCCTTTTGGGAGAGGGACCGTAGCGCGCCCATGGACATCAAGAACGTTCTGTTTGCCATCGCGGGCCTGAGCCTCGCGGGCCTGTTCGGCTACCACTCGTGGCTGGGCGCCAACCCGGAGTGGCACAAGTATCAGCGTCACTACTACGAGATGCTGTCGAAGAAGATGGACGACCCCAAGCTGGCCACGACCCCCCTCAAGATCGACCAGGTGTGGCTGCCCACGGTCAACAACCGGGCCGACCGCTGCATGACCTGCCACAAGGGCATCGACAACCCCCTGTTCAAGGACGCGCCCCAGCCCTACACCACCCACCCGAACAAGTACGACGCGGACAACAAGGCCACCGGCTACATGGTCAAGCACCCGTTCTCGAAGTTCGGCTGCACCGTGTGCCACGAGGGCGACCCCCAGGCCCTGCGGGTGGAGCAGACCCACGGCAACGTGGAGCACCTGGACAAGGAGCTGCTCGTGGGCGGGTTCACCCAGTCCAGCTGCAGCAAGTGCCACGAGGGGCTCTACGCCCGCCGCGCCGAGTTCCCCGAGGCGCCCCAGCTGATGGAGGGGGTGGCGCTCCTGCGCAAGAAGGGGTGCGGCGCCTGCCACACGGCCAAGCAGCTGCGCACCAAGGGCACCGCGGGTCCCGAGCTGTCGGCCTTCGGCAGCAAGACCGAGCTGGCCTTCTACCTGGTGCACGACTTCCACGCCGTGGAGGGGCCGTGGACCAAGCTCGAGTGGGAGTGGGAGCACTTCAAGGACCCGCAGAAGATCACCCCGGGCAACCCCCACGCGAATCCGCCGGTCCCGCCGACGATCATGCCGAACTTCGGCCTGTCGGACGAGGAGACGAACGCCCTGACCACCCTGGTGTCGTCGTTCAAGGACGACTCGGTGGAGGCGATTCCGCGCAACTACCTGAGCAGCTACCCGGAGGTTCAGGAGGCCAAGGCCGAAAAGAAGTAGGCCGAAGCGTCCGCCGGGCGACGGGGCCCCACCGGCGCCCCCTTCACGGGGGGTGGCGGGTGGGGCCCTCGCGCGAGCGGAGGTGAGGCGCCGCCGGGCCGCATGGGCGCGGATTACGGGGGTTTTCGGCGCTGCGTTTCGGGTAGACTGGTCCGGGAAACCCGGTATGGCGCGCGCCCCCGCGCGCATTCGCAAGGGAGGGGCTCTTGCCGATGACCCCGGTCGGCGTGGATCTGGGGACCACCAACATCGTCGCCGCGTGGGTGGACGCGGGCGGCGACGCGCGCGTCCTGTACGGCGAGGACGGCAACGCCGTGCTGCCGGCGACGGTCTATTTCGAGTCGTCCAACGTCGTCACCGTGGGGCGCGATCCGCTGAAGGGCACCCCGCCCCGGGTGGAGGACCTGGCCATCCAGAGCAAGCGCTGGCTGGGCCGGCCCCGCAGCTTCCGCCTGGGGGGCCGGGACTACTCGGCGGTGGAGCTGGCCTCCCTCATGCTGCGCAAGGTCATCGTCCGGGCCCGCGAGCGCCTGAACGACGACGTGGGGCCGATCACCCTGGCCATTCCCGCCCACTTCGACGTGGCCCAGCGGGCCGCCCTGCACCAGGTGGCGGACCTGGCCGGGGTGCCCCTGCACGGCATCGTCAGCGAGCCCGTGGCCGCCGCCGTGGCCTACGGCGCCCACCCCGGCGGGGGGCTGGTGACGGGCCTGGGGGAGGGCGCCCCGACGCTCGTGATCGACCTCGGCGGCGGCACCCTGGACGTCTCGGTGGTGATCGCCTCCCCCGACCTGATCGACGTGCCCGTGGTGGCGGGCGACGCCCACTTGGGCGGCATGGACTTCGACCGGGCGCTCTACTACCGGCTGTGCCACCACATCCTGGACGAGACCGCCATCGACCCGGCCGACCTGCCGGAGCTGCGCTTCCGCCTCCTGGCCCTGTCGCGCTGGGCCAAGGAGACCCTCACCTTCAACCCGATGGTGACCTTGAGGGTGCCGCCCGGCTGGGTCCAGGAGCAGAGCTGCCGGCCCCTGGAGCTGGGCCAGGAGGAGGCGAACGAGCTGTGGGAGCCCCTCTTCGCCCGGGCCGAGACCGTGCTCTCCCGGGTCCTGGACGAGGTGGACGCCCGCGGCCTGACCCTGGAGCGGGTGGTCTTCTCGGGCGGCGGCTCCCTGGTGCCGGCGTTCCGCGAGCGGGTGCTCTCCTACCTGACGGGGCTGACCCCGGAGAGCGACCCGCTCCTGGGGCCGGACGAGGCGGTGGCCGTGGGGGCGGCCCTGTTCAGCCACATGCGGGTGCCCCAGAAGGCGGCCCGGCCGGTGGCCTTCCCCACCCTGCACGAGCGCCTGCCCTACGACCTGGGGGTGGCGGACGACGTGGGCCACCTGGTGGTCGTGGTGCCGCGCGGCACCACCCTGCCGGGGGACGGCGAGCACGTCTTCACCACGGTGGAGGACGACCAGACCCAGGTGATCTTCCGCATCGTCCGGCGCGACCCGGACGGCCAGGTGACCCTGCTGGGCGAATTGCGCCTGGACGACATCGAGTCCCAGCCCAAGGGCCAGCCCGACCTGCACGTGCGCTTCGCCGTGGACGCCGAGGGGGCCCTCTCGGTGACGGCGCGCGACGGGGAGCGCCAGCCGGTCAAGCTGCACGTGGCCTTCACCGGCGACCTGTCGGCCCTGAAACCGGCCCGGCGGGGGCGCCAGCTCACCGTCCTGTAGGCGCCGGAAACGCGGGGCCGCCCCCCATGAAGCCGTCCCCCGCCCGCTCCGCCCCGTCCGGGCCCGCCGACCTGATCGCCGCCCTCCTGGGCCCCGCCGCCTACCCCCACCCGGTGGACGAGGTGGAGGTGGTGGAGACCCACATCTCCTGGGTGCTGCTCACCGGCGCGTTCGCCTACAAGATCAAGAAGCCGGTGGACTTGGGGTTTGTGGACTACTCGACCCTGGAGCGGCGCCGCCACTTCTGCGACGAGGAGATCCGCCTGAACCGGCGCCTGGCCCCGGACCTGTACCTGGGCGTGGTGCCCATCACGGGCGACCCGGCGCACCCCAAGGTCGGGGAGGTGGGTGACGACGGCGGTGCCATCGAGTACGCCGTGAAGATGCGTGAGTTCCCCCAGGAGGCCCAGCTCGACCGGGTGCTCGCGCGGGGCCTGTTGGGCCCGGAGGAAGTCGACGAGCTGGCCGACACCGTGGCCCGGTTCCACGCCGAGGCGGCCCGGGCGGCGCCGGGGGACGGATACGGCGGCCCGGACGAGGTGGCGGCGGTGATGCGCGCCAACTTCGAGGCCACGGCGAGGTTCGTGCCGGAGCTGATCGGGCGGGACGCCTTCGGCCACCTGAAGGGGTGGACCGACGCCGCCCTGAAGACCCGGCGCGACGCCATCGCCGGGCGCCTGAAGGACGGCTTCGTGCGCGAGTGCCACGGCGACGTGCACCTGCGCAACGTGGCCATGTGGGACGGGCGGCTGGAGGTGTTCGACTGCATCGAGTTCAATCCCACGTACCGCTTCACGGACGTGATGGCGGAGGTGGCCTTCACCCAGATGGACCTCGACGCCCGCGGCCGGCCCGACCTGGGGTGGCGCTACCTGAACCGCTACCTGGAGCGGACCGGCGACTACGCGGGTCTGGCCCTGCTGCCCCTGTACCTGGCCTACCGGGCCTACGTGCGCGCCAAGGTGGCGGCCCTGGGGCCGGACGGGGCCGAGCGGCGCGAGACCGTCCAGCGCCAGGTGGCCCTGGCGGAGCGCTACACGAAGGACCGGCGCCCGGAATTGCTGCTGATGCACGGGGTCACGGGGAGCGGCAAGAGCACCCTGAGCGACGCCCTGCTCATGGACTTCGGTTGCGTGCGCATCCGCTCCGACATCGAGCGCAAGCGCATCGCCGGGGTGGAACGGGCCCGCGCCCCCCGGCCCGTGGGGACCGGCATCTACAGCGCCGACATGACCCGCACCACCTACGACCGCCTGCACGAGCTGGCGGCCGAGGGGCTGAAGGCCGGGTACACGGTGATCCTGGACGCCACGTATCTGAAGTTGTGGCAGCGCCAGGCCGCGCGGGAGGTGGCGGAGGCCCACGGGGCGCCCTGGTGGATCGTCCACTGCCGGGCATCGCGGGAGGAGCTGGTCTACCGGATCGAATCGCGGGAAAGCGAGGGCGGGGCGGTCTCCGACGGCACGGTGTCCGTCCTCACGGCCCAGCTCAAGGCGGCCGAGGCGTTGACCGCCGAGGAGGCCGGCCACGTGGTGCTGGTGGACACCGACCGGGTGGCGGCGGAGGACGTTCCGGCGCTGGTCCGGGGGGCCCTGGGCGGGGCGGCCGGGCGGCCCCCGCGGGCCTGACCCGGGCGGGGCTCCAGGTGGACGGCGGCCCGGTGGACGTGGCGGCGGCCCTGACCCTGGCCCACCTGCCGGGCCTGGGGGCGGTGGGCTACGCGCGCCTGACCGGGCGCTTCGGCAGCGCCGCCGGGGCCCTCGGGGCCGGTCCCGCGCGCCTGCGGGCCGAGGGCGACGTGGGGGAGGCGCTGGCCCGGGCCATCGCGGCGGCCCGGCCGGACGCCGAGGTGGGGCGCCTGATGGGCTGGGCGGAGCGCGTCGGCGTGCGCATCCTGCCCCTGGAGGACCCGGACTACCCCCGGCTCCTGACCCGCATCCCGGACCCGCCGCCCATCCTCTATGTAAGGGGCGAGGGCCTTGCCCGCGCGGGCCGGGCGGTGGCCGTGGTAGGCTCTCGCTGGATCACGCCGTACGGACGCCACGTCACCGAGGCCCTGTGTCGGGACTTCGCCCGGGCCGGCATCACCGTCGTCAGCGGCTTGGCCCTGGGGGTGGACGGCCGGGCCCACAAGGCCGCCCTGGACGCGGGGGGCAACACGGTGGCGGTGCTGGGGGTGGGGCTCGACCGGGTTTACCCCCCGGAGCACGGGCGCCTGGCCGGCGAGATCGCCGGGAGCGGCGCGGTGGTCAGCGAGTTCCCCCCGGGCACCAAGCCCCTGGGGGCCCACTTCCCGCGCCGCAACCGGGTGATCAGCGGCCTGTCGCTGGGCGTGGTGGTGGTGGAGGCGCGCAAGGGGAGCGGTTCCCTCATCACGGCGCGCCTTGCCGCCGATCAGGGCAGGGAGGTGTTCGCCGTGCCGGGGAACGTGGACCTGCCGGGATCGTCCGGCACGAACGCCCTGATCCGGGACGGGGCCACCCTGGTCACGTCGGCCCGCGACGTGATGCAGGAGATCATGCCCCAGCTGGCCCTGGCGGCCTCGGCGGGCACGGAGGCGGCCTTCCCGGTGCCGGAAGGGGTCTCGGACCTGGGTAAGCGGGTCCTGGCGGAGCTGGGCACCGTCCCGGTGGCGGCGGACCTGCTGGCCGACCGGCTCGGGACCCCGGCGGCGGACCTCATGGGGGCCCTGTCGGAGGCCGAGCTCCTGGGGCTGGTGGAACGCCTGCCGGGCGGGCGGTTCGTGCGGGTCGGAGGCGGCGGCTGAGGGTCCGGCGGGAATAGGCGCCGGTTGAACAGGTGGCGGGGTTCGTTTTAAGTAGATAGGTCATGTCGAAGTCCCTTGTGATCGTCGAGTCGCCCTCGAAGGCGAAGACCATCCAGAAGTACCTGGGGTCCGACTTCGTGGTGAGGTCCAGCGTCGGGCACGTCAAGGACCTGCCCAAGGATGCCCTGGGGATCGACATCGACGCCGACTTCGCCCCCACCTACGTGACCATCCACGGCAAGGGCAAGATCCTCAAGGACATCCGCACCGCCGCCAAGACCGCCGACAAGGTATACCTCGCCACCGACCCGGACCGGGAGGGGGAGGCCATCGCCTGGCACATCGCGGGCGAGCTGGGTGGGCGCGAGGGGCTGTTCCGGGTGCGCTTCAACGAGATCACCAAGGGCGCCATCCTGGACGGCATCGCCCACCCGACCCGCATCGACCAGGACATGGTGGACGCCCAGCAGGCCCGGCGCGTGCTCGACCGGATCGTGGGCTACAAGCTCTCGCCCCTGTTGTGGGAGAAGGTCAAGCGCGGCCTCTCCGCGGGCCGGGTACAGAGCGTGGCCGTGCGCCTGGTGGCCGAGCGCGAGGCCGAGATCAAGGCCTTCGTGCCCGAGGAGTGGTGGTCGGTCACCGCCGCCTTTGCCGGGCCGCCCGCCTTCGAGGCGCGTCTGACCCATCTGGACGGCGAGCAGGTCAAGATCGGCGAGGGCGACACCGCCCACGCCGTCACGGCCGAGGTCACGGGGCAGCCGTTCACCGTCGCCAAGGTCACGCGGCGCGAGCGCAAGCGCAAGCCGGTGGCGCCGTTCATCACCAGCAAGCTGCAGCAGGACGCGGCCCGCAAGCTGGGCTTCACCCCCAAGCGCACCATGGCCGTGGCCCAGCAGCTCTACGAGGGCGTGGAGCTGGGCTCCGAGGGGCCCGTCGGCCTCATCACCTACATGCGCACCGATTCCACCCGCATCGCCGAGGACGCCCTGGGCGCCGCGCGGGACTTCATCGCCGGGCGCTACGGCGCCGAGTACCTGCCCGAGAAGGCGATCCGCTACCGCTCCAAGGCGGGGGCCCAGGACGCCCACGAGGCGATCCGCCCCACCGACGTTGCCCGGCCGCCGGAGGCGGTTCAGAAGGTCCTGTCGCGCGAGCAGTACCGGCTCTACAAGCTGATCTGGGAGCGCTTCGTGGCCTGCCAGATGGTCCCGGCGAAGTTCGACGAGACCGTCGTGGAGCTTTCCAACGGCCGCGCCACCTTCCGGGCCAACGGCCAGGTGATGACCTTCCCCGGCTTCACCGCCGTCTACACCGAGGGGCGGGACGAGAAGTCCGACGACGAGGACGAGGGCGCCCTGCCGGCGCTGGAGGAGGGCCAGGTGCTTACGGCCACGGGCGTGGAGCCCAAGCAGCACTTCACCCAGCCGCCGCCGCGCTACAACGAGGCCCTGCTCATCAAGGAATTGGAAGAACGCGGCATCGGCCGGCCGTCCACCTACGCGACCATCATCTCCACGATCCAGGACCGCAAATACGTGGAGAAACGCGAGGCGCGCTTCCACATCACGGACCTGGGGGCCGTGGTCAACGACCTGCTCGTGGAGCACTTCGACCACGTGGTCAACGCCGAGTTCACCGCCCGCATGGAGCGCGAGCTGGACGAGGTGGAGGAGGGCAAGAAGGCGTGGGCGGCCTCGGTGCGCGGTTTCTACGACCCCTTCACCAAGGACCTCGAATCCGCCCAGAAGACCATGCGCAACATCAAGCGCGAGGCGGTGCCCACGGACATCGTGTGCGACCAGTGCGGCAAGACCATGGTCATCCGCTGGGGCAAGCACGGCCGGTTCCTGGCCTGCTCGGCCTACCCCGACTGCCGCAACACCAAGGAGTTCCGCGAGGAGGGGGGAAAGATCGAGATCGTGGAGGGGGAGGTCTCCGACACGCCCTGCCCCACCTGCGGCAAGCCCATGGTGGTCAAGAACGGCAAGTTCGGGCGCTTCCTGGCCTGCACCGGCTACCCGGAGTGCAAGACCACGCGGCCCGTGCCCACGGGCGTGGCCTGCCCCAAGGAGGGCTGCGGCGGGGTGCTGATCGAGAAGCAGAGCCGCAGGGGCAAGGTCTTCTTCTCGTGCAGCAACTACCCCAAGTGCGACTACGCCACCTGGGACCGCCCGGTGCCCGAGCCGTGCCCGGAGTGCGGCCACCCGTTCCTGGTGATGAAGGGCTCCGGCCTCGCCTGCCCCAACAAGGCCTGCGGCTACAAGAAGAAAGCCGCGTAGCGTGCCGCACCACCTGACCGTCGTCGGCGGGGGGCTGGCCGGCTCCGAGGCGGCGTGGCAGGCGGCCCGGGCCGGGGTGGCGGTCACCCTGCACGAGATGCGCCCCGTGCGGCCCACGGCGGCCCACAAGACCGGGCTCCTGGGGGAGCTGGTCTGCTCCAACTCCCTGAAGTCCGACCAGCCCGACTCGGCGCCGGGGCAGCTCAAGGCCGAATTGCGCGGCCTGGGGTCGCTCATCCTGTCGGCGGCGGACGGATCGAAAGTGCCGGCGGGCACGGCCCTGGCGGTGGACCGGGAGAAATTCTCCGAGGCCATCACGGCGGCCCTGGAGGCCCATCCGGCGGTCACCATCGTGCGCGACGAGGTCACGGCCCTGCCGGAGGGGCCGGCGGTCGTCGCCACCGGGCCGCTCACGGCGCCCGGGCTCAGCGCCGCGTTGAAAGAGGCATCGGGGGAGGACGCGCTCTACTTCTACGACGCCATCTCGCCCATCGTCGCGGCGGACTCGGTGGACCTGGGCGTCGCCTTCCGCGCGTCGCGCCACGACCGGGGCGAGGACGCCGAGGGCGACTACCTCAACTGCCCCCTCGACGAGGGGCGGTACGACGCCTTCATCGCCGACCTGCTGGCCGCCCGCACGGTGCCGCCGTCGCCGTTCGAGGAGCCGGCGCGCTACTTCGAGGGGTGCATGCCGATCGAGGTGATGGCCGAGCGCGGACCAGCCACCCTGGCCCACGGCCCCATGCGCCCGGTGGGCCTCACCGACCCGCGCACGGGGCAGCGTCCCTTCGCCGTGGTGCAGCTGCGGCAGGAGGACCTGGGGCGCAGCTACTACAACCTCGTCGGCTTCCAGACCAAGCTCGCCTACCCGGAGCAGAAGCGGGTCTTCCAGAA
Organism: uncultured Nitrospirales bacterium; assembly: GCA_964528115.1. Classification (GTDB taxonomy): domain Bacteria; phylum Nitrospirota; class JACRHL01; order JACRHL01; family JACRHL01; genus CAZGRJ01. Next base: position 45,362 of record CAZGRJ010000001.1, on the reverse strand, counting down.
GATCCCGGGGCTGGAGAAGGCCGAGTTCCTGCGCTACGGCGCCGTGCACCGCAACACGTACCTGTGCGCGCCGCGCTGCCTGAGTCCGGACCTGACCTTGAAGGCCCGGCCCGATACCTGGGTGGCGGGGCAGATCACGGGCGTGGAGGGCTACCTGGAGAGCACGGCCATCGGCGCCATGGCCGGCCGGATCGCGGCGGCCCGCATCCTGGGCGTCCCGTTCGCCCCGCCCCCCGAGACCACGGCCGTCGGCTCGCTCCTGCGCTACCTGCGCGAGGCGGACCCGCGCCACTTCCAGCCCATGAACGTCAACTTCGGCCTGTTCCCGCCCCTCGCGGCGCGGGTGCGGCGGAAGGCCGACCGGCGGGGCGCCGTCCTGGAGCGGGCCCGGGCCGACTTCGGCAAGTGGCTCGCGGCCAAGTGGGTTGCCGGCTGATGCGCGCCGCGATTGAGGCATACCTGGAGCGCCTGACCGCACGGGGGATGTCCGCCCATACGCTGCGGGCCTACACCCGCGACCTGGAGCAGTTCGCCGCGTTCCTCGAATCGGCCGAGGGCACGTTGCCGGCCCCCGAGGGTGTGACCGGGGCCATGGTCCAGGCCTTCGGCGCCCACCTGAAGGGGCGTGATTTGGCACCGTCCAGCATCTCCCGGGCCCTGTCGGCGGTGCGGGGGCTGTTTTCGGACCTCGCCGCGCGCGGCGAGGTGCCCGCCAACCCGGGGGCCCAGGTGAGCGGCCCGAAACGCCCGAGCCGCCTGCCGCGCCTGCTGCCGGAGCCCGACATGCAGGCCCTGGTCGCCGCGCCGAGGGGCGAGGGGCGCCTGGCGGTGCGCGACCGGGCGCTCCTGGAGACCATGTACGCGAGCGGCATCCGGGTGGGGGAGGCGGCGGACCTGGACGTGCCCGATCTGCGCCTGGACGAGGGGCTCGTGCGGGTGCGCGGCAAGGGCCGCAAGGAGCGCATCGTGCCCTTAGGGAGCCCGGCCCGCGAGGCCCTGGGGCATTACCTGGCCCTGTGGGGCCCGTGGCGCGCGAAGGGGCGGCGGGAGCCGTCGCGCGCACCACTCTTCCTGGGCCGCACGGGCGACCGCCTCACGGCCCGGGGGCTCGCCTGGATCCTGGCCCGGCGCCTTTCGGAGAGCGGCGTGTTCGGGCGCATCTCGCCCCACGGCGTGCGCCACTCCTTCGCCACCCATCTGCTCGACGCGGGGGCCGACCTGCGCTCGATCCAGGAGCTGCTCGGCCACGCCAGCCTGTCCACCACCCAGCGCTACACGCACGTGTCCCTCGCGCACCTGGAAAGCGCCTACCGCGACGCCCACCCCCGGGCCCGGGGCGACGAGGGCGCGCCCGGTTCACCCCGTTGAGGTCCGCCATGGATGAGCTCCCCCGCTTTCACGCCACCACCGTCCTCGCCGTGCGCCACAAGAACAAGGCCGCCATCGCCGGGGACGGCCAGGTGACCCTGGGGAACACCGTGGTGAAGGGCCACGCGGTGAAGATCCGCAAGCTGCACGAGGGCAAGGTGCTGGCGGGCTTCGCCGGGGCGGCGGCGGACGCCTTCACCCTGTTCGAGCGGTTCGAGGGCAAGCTCGGGGAGTACCGCGGCAACCTGACCCGCGCCGCCGTGGAGCTGGCCAAGGAGTGGCGCTCCGACCGGGTGCTGCGGCGCCTGGAGGCCCTGCTCGCCGTGGCGGACCTGGAGCACGCCCTGATGGTCTCGGGCACGGGCGACGTGATCGAGCCGGACGACGCCCTGGTGGCGATCGGCTCGGGCGGCTCTTACGCCCTGGCCGCGGCCCGCGCCCTGGTGGCGCACTCGGACCTGGACGCCGAGGGCATCGCCCGCGAGGCCCTGACCATCGCGGGCGG
>CAZGRJ010000001.1:14204-43389 GCA_964528115.1 uncultured Nitrospirales bacterium | reverse complement strand
ACTCGGACCTGGACGCCGAGGGCATCGCCCGCGAGGCCCTGACCATCGCGGGCGGGATCTGCATTTACACGAACACGAACATCCAGGTGGAGACGCTCACGGGATAGCCCAAGGGCCGAGCCCCGCCGAGCGGTCCAATCTTCAGGCCGCGCGCCCCGCGCCGCCCAATACCCCACCCCCGGGGCGGGGGGGCGGGGGCTAGTAGGCGTTCTTGTGGGAGAAGCCGCGCAGGACCGTCAGGCCGATGATCTTCAGATCCAGGACCAGGGACCAGTTGCGGATGTAGTTGAGGTCGTACTCGACGCGCTTCTGCATCTTCTCCAGGGTGTCGGTCTCGCCCCGGAAGCCGTTCACCTGGGCCAGGCCCGTGATGCCGGGCCGCACCTTGTGGCGCAGCATGTAGCCACGGATCAGGCGCCGGTACTGCTCGTTGTGGGTGATGGCGTGGGGCCTCGGGCCGACGATCGACATGCGGCCCTGGAGGACGTTGAAGAACTGGGGCAGCTCGTCCAGGCTCGTGCGGCGCAGGAACGATCCCAGGCGCGTGACGCGGGCGTCGTCCCGACACGCCTGGGGGACCTCGTCGCCGTCCTCGCACACCCTCATGGTGCGGAACTTGTAGACCCGGATGCGGGCACCGTCCAGGCCATAGCGCCGCTGCTTGAAGAGCACCGGGCCCCGCGAGGTGACCTTGACCGCCGCGGCGATGGCGATCAGCAGGGGCGAGATCAACGTCAGGATCAGGGACGAGAGCAGCACGTCCTCGAGGCGCTTGAACCAGCCGTCCACCCCGGCGAAGGGGGTCTCGCACAGGCCGATGAGGGGCAGGCCGTCGATCTCCTCGGCGCGGGCGTTGAGCAGCTGGAAGGTGAAGATGTCGGGCACCAGGTAGACGCTCGCGGTGCTGTCCATCAGGCCGTCGATCACCTCGCGGATGCGGTTCTCGGCCTGCATGGGCAGGGCGATGTAGACGAAGTTGGGCTTTCGGGCCGCCACCTGGGCGGTCAGGCAGTCGATCGGCCCCAGGTAGGGCACGGGCATCTCGTCGCCCTTCCGGGGGGCCTCCCGGTCGTCGACGTAGCCGGTAACCCGGATGCCCAGCCAGGGGTTGGACGCGACGTGGCGGCACAGGCGCCGGGCCAGCTCGCCGCTGCCGACGACGACCGCGGTGCGATAGTTGCGGCCGCGCTCGCGCAGCCAGCGCAATCCCAGGCGCACGCTCAGGTGCATGCCGATCATGACCACGGGGGTGACGATCACCCAGATCAGGAGCACCCGGCGCGAGAACAGCTCGGAGGTCTTGGTGACGTAGCCCATGGCGAACAGGGCGCCGCACACCATCACCCACGCCATCCAGATGAAGTGGGCCTCCTGCCCCAGGGGTGCGGAGCGCCACGGCCGGTACACCTTGGCACCGCCGAAGGCGATGACGACCAGCAGACCCGAGATGACCGCGAGCCAGACGTACTGCTGCGCGAACGGCAGGCCGAACGCCCAGCAAAGGAAGCGCAGGCCGATCACCGCGATCAGGGGGTCCAGCAGGCGTCGGACCAGCTGGATGGAGAACTGATGCCGCTCGAAGAATCCCATCATGACCCTTTCAAACCCCCATCTGGCCGGGTCAAGGACGGCTTGAACGGCCGGGAAGATAGCACAATGAATCGCGACGCCGCCACCCCGACCTCCCGCGCATCAGCCGCCCGCGCGGGCGACGGATTCACGTTCCACCAGCCACGCGCGCAGGGCGTCCAGCGACGCGAACACGCCGTCGCACGCGGCCTCGTCCTCCGACACCTCCCGCGTTCCGCCGTCCACCTCCGGCGCCGCGCCGTCCGCGCGCAGGAGCAGGTTCGTGCCCACCCCGGCGCGCCGGCCCGCCACCACGTCCGAGGGGCAGTCGCCCACCAGGACCGAGGCGCCGAGGTCCAGCCCCAGCTCCGCCCGGGCGTCCAGGATCATGCCCGGGTTCGGCTTGCGGCACGCGGCGTCCCTGCGGTAGGGCCCGACGCCGTGCACCGGGTGGTAGGGGCTGTGGTAGACGCGTGCCAGCGGCGCCCCCTCGGCGGCGAACCGGCGCGCCATCCATGCCGACAACGCGCGAAAGTCGTCCTCGGTGTACAGTCCCCGTCCGATTCCCGCCTGATTGGTGACGATCACGAGCAGGTAGCCCATCCCGCGCGCGGTCCGGCACAGGTCGAAGATGCCAGGCACGAACGTCACGTCCCGGGCCCGGTGGACGTGCCCCTTGTCCACGTTCACCACGCCGTCGCGGTCGAGCAGCAGGGCCCTGGCCTCGTTCCGGTGCCCACGACTCACCGCGTCGCGAGCTCCATGCCGGCGCGCCGGTAGTCCTCCGGGACGCCGATGTCGATGAAGTAGCCCTCGGCCTCGTGGGCCGCGGGGGCGAGGTGGGCCAGGTGGGGTGCCAACAGGTCCGCCTCCAGGGAGAACGCCGCGGGCAGTTGGATGCCGTCGAACAGGGCGGTGGAGAGGACGTAGACGCCGGCGTTGATGGGGCCGGGGCCGGAGACGCCCTTCTCCTCGAACGCCGTCACGGTGCCGTCCGCCACGCCCACGCGGCCGTAGCGCGCCGTGTCGGCGACGGGGGCGAGGGCCATGGTCAGGGGCCGGCCGCCCCGCAGGTGACGCGCGAGCAGGGCCCACAGGTCGATGGCGAACAGGGTGTCGCCGTTGACCACCAGCACCGGGTCGGTGATGCAGTACGCCATGGCCGCGCGGATCGCCCCGCCGGTCCCGAGGGGCCGGGACTCGACGCTGTAGGCAAGGCGGACCGGGCCGTAGCGGTCTCCGAAGGATTCCCGGATCGCCCCGTGGCCAAGGCCCACCGACAGGACCGCGCGCCGCACCCCCTGGGCCGCCAGGTGATCCAGGACCCAGGCCAGGAACGGGCGCCCGGCCACCGGCGCGAGGGGTTTCGGCACGTCCGGCACCTCAGTGCGCAGGCGCGTCCCCAGGCCGCCCGCGAGGACGACGGCGTCCAGGGGGAAGACGTCGGGGTGCCCGGGTGGGTGGGCAAGTGGGTGAGTGGGGCTCACGGGGTGCGGAACAGGCGTTCCTCCACGATCTGGCAGATCGTGTGGCCGATGGCGATGTGGCACTCCTGGATGCGCGGCGTCTCCTTGGCCGGGGCGCAGACGCAGTGGTCGCACAGGGGCGCCATGCGGCCGCCGGACATGCCCGTCAGGCCCACCGTCACGAGGCCCCGCTCGCGGGCCTCGACGAGGGCGGACAGGACGTTGGGCGAATTGCCCGACGTGGAGATGGCCACGAGCACGTCGCCCGGATTTCCCACCGCCTGCACCTGGCGCCGGAAGATGTGCTCGTAACCATAGTCGTTTCCGATCGCCGTCAGGACGGAGGTGTCGGTGGTCAGGGCGAAGGCGGCGAGGCCCGGCCGGTCGAAGGCGAAGCGGCTGACCAGCTCGCCCGCCAGGTGCTGGGCGTCGGCCGCGCTTCCGCCGTTGCCGCAGAAGAGGACCTTGCCGCCGTACTTGAGCGCGTCGATCCAGCTTTCCGCCACGCGGGCGATGCGGTCGGTTACCTCGCGGCTGTGCCGCAGGGCGGTGAGGGCGTCGACGGAGAGAGCAAGGGCGCCCTCCACCGCCGGGGTCAGCGCGTGCGCCATGTCTCGGACCCCCGATGGGTGAAGTTGCAGGGGATGAGCGCACCCGCCTCGCCCTGCAGGACGCGGATCAGCTCCATGCGGCGCAGGGGGTCGACCATGAACATCATGAAGCCGCCGCCCCCCGCGCCGGAGACCTTGCCGGCGTAAGCCCCGGCCTTGACGGCCATGTCGTACACCCGGTCGATGGCCGGGCTCGTGACGTTGCGCGCGGTGCGCTTCTTGGCCTCCCAGCTGCGCCCCATGATGGCGGCGAAGCGCGGGATGTCGGCCTTGAGCAGGGCCTCCTTCATGGACACCGCATCCGCCTTGATGGCGTGCAGGGCGGCGAGCGCCCCGGCGTCGCGGGCCCGCATGTTGCGGGTCTGCTCCTCGATGATGTCGGCGGAGTGGCGCGAGACGCCCGTGAAGTAGAGCACCAGGGAGGTCTCCAGCTCGGTGAGCGTCAGCTCGCGCACGCGCAGGGGGTTCACCACCACGTTGTCGCCGTCGAACTCCATGAAGTTGACCCCGCCGAAGGTGGCGGCGTACTGGTCCTGCCGGCCGCCCTTCAGCCCCAGGTCGTGGCGCTCGATGCGGTAGGCGAGGTGGGCCACGTCGTACTCGCTCAAGGGCACGCCGAGCAGCTCGCGGAACGCCTCCACCATCGCCACCACGAGGGTCGAGGAGGACCCGAGCCCCGAGCCCGCGGGCACGTCGCAGTAGGTCGTGAGCGTGACGGGGAGGGGCCGGCCGCCGTGGAACTCGGCCACCATGCGGCGGTAGACGCCCCGGTGCAGGGCCAGGGGGCCGGCGTCGGGCCCCAGGTCGGCGCCGGCCTCGAAGGACTCGTCCAGGTCCGCAGCCACGAACCGTACCCGGCCGTCGGCGCGGGGGGCCAGGGTGGCGTGGGCGTACATGCCGATGGTGGCGTTCAGGACGCAGCCGCCGTGCTGGTCGGAGTACGGCGCCACGTCGGTGCCGCCGCCGGCGAAGCCGAGCCGGAGGGGGGTGCGGGCGCGGACCATCATCGGACGGCCTCCGCCTTCAGGTCTGCATGGGTCGTGGCCGTCGCGGGCGCCAGCACGTCGCGCCAGCGGGCCCGGTAGCGCCCCGCCGACAGCTCGCGCCGCACGAAGGCGAAGCCGGTCCGGGCGGCGGCGCGCAGGGTCTCCAGGTGTGCCTCCGGGTCTGCCACCAGGGACTCGATTCCGGCGTCGTCCAGGACCAGCGGATAGTCCGGGATGGTGAGCCCCTCGAACGTCACCGCGTTGCCCGCCGCGGGGCAGCCGTGGGCGAGGGCCTCGATGACCTTGGTCTTCACCCCGCCCCCCAGGACCGCCGGGGCGAGGAGGACGCTGTGGCCGTCGTACACGTCTCCCAGATGCTCCACCCAGCCGCGATGCAGGACGCCGGGCACGTCCGGCGCGGGACGGACCTGAGGGCCGAAAACGTGCAGCTCGGCGGCCGGACGCAGGCGGCGCCACAGGTCCACGAGGCGGTCGATGGTCAGGCGGTTCTGCATCTGGCGGTCGGTGCCGATGAACACGAACCGCAGCGGCGGCGCCAGCCGACCGAGGGGCCCCGGGACCTCGGCCGGGGGCGGGATCGCGTGGATGCGGGCGGAGAGGCGCGGGTCCGCCTGGGCGTCGGCCAGGGCGCGGGCGTCGGCCGAGGAGACCAGGACCACGGCGTCGCTGGATGCGAGCATCTCGCCCTCCACCCGGCGCAGGGCGGCGGCCTCGTAGGCCGTGACGAGGGCCCCCAAGGCGCGGGACTCGAGCAGGCGCCGCAGAGGTCCCGGGACCTGGCCACGGACGTAGCCGAGGGAGAGGGGCAGGCGCAGGTCCCGGAGCAGGGCCATGCGGCGCGACATGAGGTCGTCGAAGTCCACCACCACCCGCGTGCGGGTCAGCAGCGGGCGCAGGTCCTTCAGGAGCAGGTGGAGGCGAACGCCGTCCAGGTAGAGCACCTCGGGCGGGTCGGCGGCGACGCGGGCGGCGACCTCGCGCCGCGCCGACGCGGTGGCGAACAGGAGGCACTGGAGCGGCAGGGGCCGGCCGCGGAGGAGAGAGAGGGCGAAGGTCGCGCCGGCCCGCAGCATGTCCGACAAGCGGCGGCGCTCGAGCAGGTGGTGCAGGCGGACGGGGGTGACGGCGCCGTGCTCGCCGAGGGCGGCGGCGACGTGGCGGACGGTGCGGTGGCGGCCGCTCGGGGTTGCGTCGTCCGCGATGTCGCGGGTGACCACCATGGCGACCCGCGGGCGCGCCGCGAGGGGCTGGCTTGCGGCATCTCGAACGGGCGCCGTGTCGGGTACGGCGGCGGGCGCGACGGAGGGACCGGCATGGGCCGGCGCTCCGGTATGGACAGGCATCGCAAAACCCTCCCCCATCTGCGCGAACGCAAAAGGGCTTTGTGAGTCGGCGGGGCGCGGGTGCGCCCCGTTATGTGGGACCCGCGCCGGTGCGCGGGGCTACGGACCCATAGCGGGTGGGGGCGGGTCGCGACCGACGGGGTTCTGCGGTGAGGCCGCAACACCCCGGGGGCGCGGAGGCGGGATTGTCGGATTGTCGTGGAAGCGGGCGCGCGTCCGGTCGCGGACGCGCCGCGGCAATGTGCCCATGACCCCGTCAAACCCCCATCTGCTCGGGTCACGAAACGCTCGGGTCCGGGCACGAAGCACGGACCCCGGCGGCAGTCTAGCACAGGGCTGTACCCTGTCAAGCCACTTCCCGGCGGCGCGCCGCGACGGCCCCATCCGCGCGGCCAAGGGGTAGAATGGGGCCGCCCGGCCGGCGGGAGGATGGGCACGCGAGGCTGATGGCACGAGCAACCGGACGATCCCGGCGCGCCCGATGAGCGGGCGCCGCCGGGGCAGGAGATGACCGGCTTGAACGCCACCGGAGGTCCCCCCCACGGTGCGGACGCGGTCTTCCGCCGTGCGGGCGGCTGTCCGCCCTCCCGCGCATCCCGGCCGGGCGGGGCGTGAGGGCGGCGGGAGTGCCCGCGCCGCAGGGAATCCTCGACCACACGCTGTTGCGGGATTCGGGCACGGTCCTGGGCCTCAAGGGGTTCGGGGTCGCCCCCGCGTTCCGGGCGCGCCGGGCACCGTGAGCGGGGTGCGGGCAACGGCCGGGTCCGCGCGTCCGGGAACCGGGGTGCCGCGGGTGGTCTTCCTGCACGAGTCGGGCGCCCCGGCCCACGTGGCGGCCCTGGCGCACCTGGCGGCGGCGGGCGCCATCGACCTGGAGTTCGCCGAGTTCCGGGTGGTGAAGGCCCTGGCGAAGGCGGTGCGCGGGGCCGGGCCCGGCGCGGTGGCGCGGCAGGCGGCGTCCGCCGCGCGGCTCGCGCGCCTGTTCGCCCGGCCCGGCGACGAGCTGATCGTCCTGGGGATCGCGCCGTTCGACCCGATGCTGCGCCGCCTGTTGCCCGTCCTGCGGCGCCGGCGGGTCGTCGTGCTGAACTCCTGGATCGGCTGGGACGAGGCCGTGGTGCCCCACCCGATCCGGAGCGAACGGGTGCGGGCGGCCTGGAAGTGGCTCGGCGCGCACGCCCTGTTCGTGGGGGTGAGCCCGGCCTCGGCCGAGGGCGCGCGCACGGCGTTCGCGCACACCACGTACATCCCCCACGCGGTCACCATGCCGTCCACGCCGCGCCCGCCCGATCCGCCGTCCGGCGAGCACCTGCGCCTCGTCCACATCGGTCGCCTCGTCCCGGCGAAGGGGATCCCGGAACTTCTTGAGGCCCTCAATGGCCTTGGCGACGACGTCACCCTGGACGTGGTGGGCTACGGGCCCCTTTCCGCGGAGGTACGGCGCCGCGCGGCGGCGGACCGGCGGGTGACGTTCCACGGGCGCGTGACCGACCCCGCCGCCAAGTCCGCCATCCTCCACCGCTCGGACCTCTTGGTCCTGCCGAGCACGCGCCTCGGCACCTGGGAGGAGACCTTCGGCCTGGTGGTCCTGGAGGCCCTGGCCCACGGCGTCCCGGCCGTCATCACGCCCCAGCGGGGGCCGCGCTCGGTGCACCGGGGCGAGGGCGAGCGGTTCGTGACCGTGGCGCGCTCGGCTACGCCCGCCGACCTGGCGGACGCGGTGCGGGCAGCGGCCGCCGGGCTCCGGGACCGCGCCACGCGGCCGGGTGCGGTGCGCTACGCGCGGGAGCAGTTCTCCACGGCGCGCGTGGCGGAGCGGTGGCTCAAGGTGGTGGAGGCGGCGTGGCCGGTCCGGTGACGGCGGACGCTTTTCCATGCCGGCTGTGCGGGCAGGTCGCCCGGGTGCGGTACGAGGGCGTGCGCGACTGGTTCTTCGAGGCGCCCGGCGCGTTCACCTACGCGGTCTGCACCGACCCCAAGTGCGGCGCCCTGCAGATCGTCCCCCTGCCCGACGCGGACACCCTGCGGGCGGCCTACGCCGACTACGACACCCACGGCCCGGGGCGCCCGCTCCGGCTCGACCGGGCGATCGCGCGGGTGTGGCGGCTGGGCCTGCGCGGCCCGGCGGGGCTGCGGCCGGTGGCGCGGTTTCGCAAGAAGTACGGCCTGATCCCGCCCGGCGCCCGGGACGTGCTGGACCTGGGGTGCGGCGCGGGCGAATCGCTCACGGTCCTCGCCGCCCTGGGCGTGGCACACCCGGTGGGCGTGGAGCCCGACCCGGACGCACGCCGGGAGGCGCAGCGCCACGGCCGGGACGTGCGCGCCGGGGACGCGGACGCCCTGCCCGTGGGCGATGCCTCCATGGACGCCGTGCTCCTGCACCACGTCGTCGAGCACGTCCGGCGCCCGGCGGCGGCCTTTGCCGAGGCGGCCCGGGTCCTGCGCCCCGGCGGCGTCCTGGTGCTGGCCACGCCCAACGTGGAATCGGCCGCGCACGAAAGGTGGGGGATGCACTGGCGCGGGCTGGAGGCGCCGCGCCACCTGCACCTCTTCTCGGGCGCGGCCCTGACCGGACTGCTCAACGCCGCCGGGTTCGTGGTGGAGCGGGTGGAGACGAACACCCTGAGCGGCGCCTGGATCGCCCGCACCAGCCGCAACGCCGCCGCCGGCCGCACGGGTGCGGCGGCGCGCCGCAGCACGGCGTGGGAGCGCATCGCCGCGGCGCTCCGGATCGGCGCGGGCCCGACGGGCGACCGGTCGGGCGACGAATTGGTGGTGGTGGCCACCCGGCCGTGACGGCGCCGGTTTCACGATGACGGAGGCGGCACTCACGCGCGGGTCGGCCGGCGGGCGCGGGATCGCCCCCGTGGTCGCCCTGGGGCCGCTGCTGCTGCTCGTGGTCCTCTACCTGAACTCGGGCGCGGCGTGGGCGGGGAACAACGTCCTGGGCGTGCCGTGGCTGCGGGAACTCTACCTCGCCGCCCTGCTCGCCTACACCGCCGTCGCCGTGCTCCCGCGCCTCCTGGTCCGGGGCCGCGCCACGGGGGCGGAGCTGGCGGTGCTGGCCCTGGCCTTCGTGCCGCCGGTGCTGTCGGCCGTGAACGCCTTCGCCACGTTCGGCCAGCCCCTCGTCTACGGCCTGATCGAGGCGCGCCGCTACCTGGGTTTCCTCGTGTTCTTCCCGGTGCTCGACGTGATGCGGCGGGGCAAGGTGTCGGAGCGCCGCGTCCTGATGCTGGTCATCGCCGTGGCGGCGGTGTGCTATCTGAACTCGATCTTCCTGGCGGCCCCCGACGTGAACGACCCGAACCGGCCGGACCGGGTGCGGATCGGCACCTTCTACATCGCGCTCGCCTACTTCTGGGCCGTGGTGCGCTGGCGCGGGGCCCGGCTGGGCGGCGCCTACGCGGCGCTGGCGCTGGTGCTGGGGGCCTACTTCGTGCTCTACGCCCAGACCCGGCAGCTGATCGTGGGCACGTCCCTGGTCACCCTGGGGCTGCTCCTGACGCGGCCGCGCCACCTGGCGACCTTCTCGGTCCTGGGGGCCGCGGTGTGGGGGGCCGCGGCGGCGGGCCTGTGGAGCGGCGCCGGATGGGCCGACCGGTACGCCTTCATGTTCGGGCGGGTGGTGGACGTGGACCTGCTGGAAACCGGCGTGCGCGCCCGCACGGCGACCGCCATCCTGGGGGACATGCGGGACCACTTCCTGTGGGGCCACGGCGCCCTGTCCCTGCTGTGGCGGGACGGTTTCCACCGGGTCTACTTCGATCACTTCTACCTCTCCGACGTGGGGCTGCTCGGCAACGCCTACCAGCTGGGCGTGCCGCTGGCCATCGGGCTCCTGATCTTCGTCCACGTGGCGGTGTGGCGCGCCCTGGGGCACGTGCGGGACGACGTGGTGCGGCGCGCGGGGCGGGCCTACGTCGCGTTCAGCTTCCTGATCTCGGCGCTCATCCCGACGGTGGAGTTCCACGGCGTCTACCTGGGATTGTTGTGGGGCGTGGCCGAGGCCGCGCGGCGCCGGGCGCCCGCCACGGCCGTCCGCCGCGCCGCGCCGCGCCCGGGGTACGGGACGACGTGAGCGCCGCCGCGATCATTCTCAACTGGCGGGGCGCGCCGGCCACCCTCCGGTGCGTGGCGGCGGTGCGCGCCCAGGCCGGTCTGGCGGGGGTCGTGGTGGTGGACAACGGTTCCGGCGACGGCTCGGCGCGGGCCCTGGCGGAGGGCATCCCGGCCGCCTGCGGCGACCCGGAGGCCAAGTGGCAGGCGGAGTCCGCCGGCGTGGAGATGGAGGGGGTCCTCGGCATCGATCGGATCGGGCGGACGGACCGACCCGGCGAGCCACCGGTGTACCTGGTGCGCCTGTCCCGGAACCTGGGCTACGCGGGCGGCAACAACCGGGGCATGCGGGTGGCCGAGACGCGCCTGCCGGCGGCGTTCTTCTGGATCGTCAACAACGACACGCTCCCCACGGAGGGCGCCCTCGCGGGGCTGTTGAAGACGGCGAAGGAGGATGGGAGCGCGGGCTTCGTGGGGTCGGTCCTCGTGTACGAGCGTCACCCGCAGGTCGTCCAGTGCTACGGCGGCGGGCGCATCTTCCGGACCCTGGGGCACACGCGCCTGGCGCTCAAGGGCGTGCCGCTCGACGAAATCCGCGCGGGGCGCCGGGCGGCGGTGGACTACGTGATGGGCGCCAGCATGCTGGTCCGGCGCGACATGCTGGCGGACGTCGGCCTCATGGACGAGCGCTACTTCATGTACTGGGAGGACGTGGACTGGCAGCACCGCGCCCGCGCCGTCGGCCGGCACGTGACGGTGGCGCCGGACAGCGTCGTCCTGCACGGCGACAGCGCCAGCACCAAGGGCGCGGGCTCGGGCGGGGATTTCCACTACTACCTGGCGCGGGCGGCGGTGCTCTACCGGCGCAAGCACTTCGGGTGGGCTCCGGCGGCCGCCACGGCCCTGGTGGTGGCGGGCATCGGCGTGGCGCGAACCTGGCGCCGGCCGGACGACCTGAAGTGCCTGCTGGCGGGCGTGATGGACGGCCTTTTGGGCGGCACGGGACGGCGCGATGCTGGCTGAAATCGAGAAGGCCCCGCCCGTCGTGCGCATCTCGGGCCTGCCGGTCTCCACGGCGTCCCTGGACGGGAACGTGGCGTTGCTGCGGCACCGGATGGCGGAACGCCGGGGCGGCTGGGTGGTCACCCTCAACACCGAGATGATCGCCCGCTGCGCCCGCGACCCCGACTACTGCGCACTGCTGGAATGCGCGTCGCTCCTCGTGGCGGACGGCATGCCGATCGTGTGGGCCTCGCGCTGGGCGCGCCCGGTCTCCGGCCGCCCCATTTCGGGCCGAACCACGGGCGTGGACCTGGTGGAGCGCCTCCTTCGGGGCGGCGGCCCGCCGTCCGCGGTGATCGGTGGGCGCGATCCCCGCGCGGCGGTGCGCGCCCTGGGCGTGACCGATGACCGGTGCCGATGGGTGTACCGCGGCGCGGTGGACGACTCGGCGCCGTGCATCGACTTCCTGGCGCGCCACCTGCGCGAGCGGGACGTCCGGATCGTGTTCGTCGCCCTGGGTGTGCCCAAGCAGGACCAGGTCGCGCGCCTGCTGTGGCGCAGGTTGCCGGAGACAGTCTTCGTGGGGGTGGGCGGGGCGTTCGAGATCCTGGGCCCCGGAGGCCGCCGCGCCCCCCTCTGGATGCGGAAGGCGGGGCTGGAGTGGGCCTTCCGCCTGGCGCGGGAGCCGGCCCGCCTGTGGCAGCGCTATCTGCTGGGCTACCCCGTCGGGCTCGCCTCCCTGGGAATGGACCGTGTACGCCGCCTCCACCCCTAGCGCCGTCCGGGCGGTGGTGCCGGCGGCGGACGGCGCCGGCCTCTTCGCGGTCTCGGGCATGCACCGCTCCGGGACCACGCTCGTCGGGCGCATCCTGGCGCGCCACGCGGGGGTGCAGGTGGTCCACGAGCCCCTGAACGCGCGCTACGGCCTCGCGGGCGTCGATCGCGTCTACCCGTGTGACCTGGACGGGAGCCAAGGCCGGGCCTACGTGGACCGCCTCCACGCCGCGCTGGAGCGCGGCGCCGCCTGCGTCCGGCGGGCCCCCGGCGACCCGTCCTGGAAGGCCGCGGCCCGGGCCGTGACGGGAGGCCGCACGGGGATGGACCTCGCCCGTTTGCGGCTCCGGCGCGCGCTGGGGCCGGTGGTCCCCATCGTGAAGGACCCCTTCGCCCTGCTCCTGACGGACGCGCTCACCCGCGCGGGCGGGCGGGTCCTGGTGCTGGTCCGGCACCCCGCGGCGGTGTGGCTGAGCCTCAAGCGCATGGGTTGGCGCTTCGACTACCGGGACTTCGCGTGCCCCGACTTCCTCGCCCGGGTCGGCGTGCAGGCGCCTCCGGGCGACCCGGCCGGATGGTCCGAGCTGGAGAAGATGGCCCTCCTGTGGACCGGCCTCTACACTTACGTCCAGCCCCTGCTGGAGCGCCCGTCCGTCGCCCTCGTGCGGCACGAGGACCTGTGCCGGGACCCGTTCGGCACCGTGGCGCGGATCGAGGCCTTCTTCGGCCTGGAACCGTCGCCCGCGGCGCGCCGGTTCGTCGAAACCCACATGTTCGGCGGCGCCTCGGGCGTGGACGACGCCACCCTGCACGTCCTCAAGCGCGACGCCCGGGCCCTGGTCACGGCGTGGCACGGGCGGATCGCGCCGGACGAGGAGGCGGTGCTGCGGGAGGTGTGCGGGGCCGAGGTGGCGCGCTACTACGGCGCCTGGCGGCCGGAGTGACGGCTCAGGGCCGGCGCGCGAGCCACGGGGGCGGGGCGCCGGCGATTTCGGCCAGGCGCTCGCCGTCCGCCGCGTAGCGGGCGCGCAGTCTTCCCAGGACATCCGGCGACAGGGGAACGGGCCCCGCCGCCTCCGGGATCACGTTCCACTGATCGAACCGGTATGCCCACGTCCGCCGCACCCTGCCCGGCAGGGCGCGCAGCAGGTGACGCAGGGGCGTGCGCTTCACGAACGCCTTCAGGTTCGGCAGGCGCCGGCGGGTGCCGCCCGCGTGGTCGCGCCGGCCCGGGTACCTCGGCAGAACCGTCTCGATTCCCAGGAAATCGTGGATGCGCGCGAGGCACCCGGCGGGGTCGGCCTCCAGATCTTCGGTGTAGAGCACGAGCAGCCGGTCGCGCGGAAAGAAATCCAGAAAGCCCGCCAGGATGCGGCCGTACTCGCCGCGCTCGATCACTCCGTCTTCCGGGCGCGGACTCGCCCCGGGGGGCGCCGGGAGCAGGCGCCGGACCTCGGTCTCGAAGTCCGCCGACACGAGGCCGCGCCGCACGTTCATGCGGTGGTGGGAGAAGGCCCGCTCCACCGGGGCGCGCAGGATGGCGATCAGGCGGGAATCCGGGCACTGGGCGGCCAGGCGCGCGGGGACGGCCGGGTCGCACATGTACTGGGGGGTGACCGTCCCGAGGCGGGCGTCCGCCGGGGCGTCCGGGAAGAACTCGGCCAGGTACCATTCCCAGCCCCGCGCCACGCGCTCCGGGTGGTTGAAGTAATCGGCCTCCTTCTCCGCCGGCAGGTGCAGGGCCGGGTGGGCGGAGAGGAGGCGGTGCAGCGTGGTCGTGCCGGACTTCTGGGCCCCGATGACGGCGAAGTCGAGGGGCCGCCCGGCCGGGGACGGCGGGGTCGATTTCGTTTGCGGCGCGAGCTCGGGGGCGGGCACGGGAGGCCGGGTCACGGGGTGGATCGCCCGCGCCCGGTGGCCGGACGCGGTGCCCATCATTATAAAACGGGACGGCGGGAGGCTACGGGGCGGCGGGGCCGGCGACCCGGACCGGGGGCGGCTCCGGGACCCACGGCGGCTCGGCGGCGTCCGCCATGAGGGCGTCCACGGCGGCGAGGAAGCCGTCCTCGAACGCCTCGATGGTCAGGCGTTCGTTCACCTCCCGGGCGCGGGCCAGGAGCCGAACCTGGAGGGCGTCGTCGTCCATGACCCGCTCGATCCGCGCCGCGGCGTCGGCCACGGCGCGGTAGCGCTGCTCGGGGGCCGCGATCACCTCGCGCTGGCCCCCGGAGTCGTGCACGAACACCAGGCACCCCAGGCGCTGCAGCTCCGCCGGGGCGCTGCCGAAGTGCTCGTGCCGGTAGGCGTGCAGGCCGTAGCGGTGGCGCGCCACGAGGGCCTCCATCTCGGCCCGCGGCATCCCCTCGTGCAGGTGCACCCAGGGCCGGCCCTCCAGGTGGCGCCGCAGGGCGTGGCGGTACGACCCCGCCGCCCGGCCGATCACGTGCAGGTGGACGTGGCGACCTCGCCGCCGCAGGGTCTCCACGATGGCCACGGCGGTCTCGATGCGCTTGGACGGCACCAGCCGCCCCACCATCACGAAGCCCTCCTCGCGCCGGGCGAAGGGGACGTCGCCGGGACCGCCCGGGGCGATGCCCACCCGCGCGCCCGGGTAGACGCAGTCGGCGTGGGACATTTGGTAAGCGGCGTTCATCGCCCGCGCCGTCCACCACGAGTTGGTCACGGTGGCCTGGCGGCGGATCGCCACCGGGTCCCACCCCGCGATCCGCCGCGCCAGGCGCACGTAGGCCCGGCGGGCGAGGAGCGCGGGGCGCGACAGGTTCGTCACCCCCAGGTGCTTCAGGCTGCGGCGGTCGTCCAGGAACAGGGGCACGTGGAGGCACTGGAGCACGCGCGGGGCGTCGATGGGGCACTCGCCGTAGGTGCTCACGAGCAGGTTGGCGTGCTCGGCCAGCTCCCGGGCGGCGCGCAGGGCCAGGGCGTACTTGAGCAGCTGGAGGCGCTCCGTCCCGCGGGTCAGGAGCCGGGCGATGGGGCCCGCCGGGATCACCGACAGGCGCCGGGGGTCCAGGGCGACCACGTAGCGCCGGCTGAGGGTGTCCGCGTCCACCTCGGGCCCGGCGTGGACCAGGGCCACGTGGGCGAAGCGCCGCTGGAGCAGGGCCAGGACCCGCGCCCCGTACACCTCCGCGCCGCCGCCGCTCGCCAGGTCGGCGTGGACCACCAGGGCGGTGCCGTAGGACCGCGTCACCGCAGCCTCGCCCCCGCGGCGGCCTCGGCGCGCGGTCCCGGCAAGGTCCGCACGGCGGCGGGGGCGGCCGCGGGCCGCGCCCGGCGCACGGGGAAGGCGGGCAGGGCGCCCGTGAGGGCCCACACCAGGTACCAGTGCAGCCACAGGTAGCTGGACTGGTTGAAGGAGAGCGGGAACATGGCGCCCAGGCTGATCAGGCACCCCAGGGCCAGGTGGCGCAGGGCCGGCTCGGCGGCGCCCCGGTACGCGCGCCACGCCCGGCGCACGAGCAGCGCGTACATGGCGCCCAGGAGCAGCAGTCCCACCCAGCCGTTCTCCGCCGCCACCCGCGCCAGGTGGCCCTTGGCGTCCGGGAGCAGGGCGTCGCACGCCGCGGCGCTCGCGCAGATCGCGTCCGTGCCCGGACCCTCCCGTCCCAGGAACACCTGGACCTCGGGCGAGAGGGTCGCCCACGTGGGGACGTTGGCGGCGAAGTGGAACGGGAAGCCCCCCGTTCCCACGCCGAACGGGTGGTGCGCCAGCATGGCGAATCCCGCCGCCTGGGTGCCCATCCGGGTCACGTTGGACCACACCCCGTCCGCCACCGACTCCCCCACGCCGTGGAGCGAGCCCAGGATTCCGAGGGCGTGGGTGCGCGCCTCCGGGACCGCCGCCAGGGCCACGATCCCGATCACTGGGAGCGCGGCCAGAACGACGCGCTGCCGCCGCCTGAAGGCCCGGCGCTGGAGCCCCTGCAACGCAAACGCCAGGGCGAACACCAGGGCCACCATCACGAAGCCGATGCGCGACAGGGTGAAGCCCACCGCCGTGATGGCCCCGAGCAGGGCCCACAGCTCCACCGGGGCGCCGAGGGGGCGCGCGCGGAACAGCGAATGGCGCACCATCAGGCCCGCGAGGGCGAAGGGGATCACGGTGCTCGTCAGCTGGTCGGCCAGCATGGAGCCCTCCGGGGCCAGGCCGCTCGCCTTCACCAGGGCGTGGCGCGACTGCACCAGCCCCAGGACGTGCAGGTCCACCGCCTTGAGGGCGTCGATGCCCAAAAAGAGCCACCCGGCCTGGACCAGCACCGCCGCCAGGGTCAGCGGGAAGACGAGCAGCAGGATGCGCGCCGCCGTCACCCCCTGGCGCCAGTGCCGGACGGTCAGGGTGAAGTAGGCGTAGGTGACGAGCCCCGCGCCCAGGCCCATCACCTCGCGAACGTAGCGCGCCGGGGGGGTCTGGCCCTTGACCGCGTCGGCCCCCGGGACGAGCAGCATGACCAGGGGCGAGGCCGCCATCGCCCAGGCCGCAAACAGGAGGAACAGGCCGAACGGGCGCGGCACCGTCAGCCGCCGCGACCCCGGCACCGCCAGAAGCCGCAGGGCCAGGGCGCCGCACCCCAGGAGGACCGGGAACAGGGCCAGGGGGCGGACGTAGGACGAGAGCCCCAGCATGTAGGGCCAGTCCATGAACGGCAGGCACGCCACGGCGGCGGCGCAGGCCGCGGGCAGCCGCCCTTCCGCCGGCCTTCTCACCGGGTCCGGGCGCCCGTGCGCCGCCCGCCGGGGAGGAACAGGTACATGTTGCCGGTGCCGTCCGGTGCCGCGTCGTCCACCGGTCGGGGTGGCCGGCCGCGCTCCAGGGCCCATGCGGTGTAGCCCAGGGAGGCGAAGAAGTCGAAGCGGGTGGCCACGGGCTCGGCGGCGTGGCGCTGCTCGATCTCCGCCAGGACCACCGGCCGGTCCGCCGTGAGGATCCCCGCCGCGCCCCGGAAGACGGCGAGCTCGTGCCCCTCCACGTCGCACTTGACGAACCGCACCGGGCGGTCGCGCCGGGCGAGCAGGTCGTCCAGGCGGCGGCACGCCACCTCCACCGTCACGGCCGCGCGCCCGTCGTGGCACGGCTCCAGGGAACCCAGCGCAGTGTCGGGGTGGCGCCCCTCCAGGGGGACCGCCAGGGTGGCCGCGCGGGCCGCCGCGGAGAGGGCCACGGCGTGGACGCGCACCTGGGGCCGTCCGGAAAACAGGCGGCGCAGGGCGGTCACGTTGGGCGGGAACGGCTCGAACGCCTCCACCACCCCGTCCGCCCCCACCAGGTCCGCCAGGTAGGCGGTGAACAGTCCGCGCCTCGCCCCCACGTCCACCACCAGCTGCCCGGGGCGGACGTAGCGCCGCATGGCGGCCATCTCCACCGAGCCCGACAGGCGGTGCTTGGCGCGGCGCAAGAGCAGGGCCACCCCCGGCAGGGCGTCGTCCACGTAGCGGGTCAGAACCGGGACGGCGGTCACGTCCGCCTCCACACGCCGTAGTAGTTCTCTCCCAGCCCCCACGGCACGAAGCCGAACAGGCGGAACAGGATGTGGAAGCTGCCGTTGAAGACCGCCTTCTGGAGCGCGAGGGGCACGCCGTCGAAGTAGGGCGTGTCCCACCAGAAGTCGGTGCCGTCGGACAGGCGCAGGAAACCCGCTTCCCGGGCGAGGACCCGCCACCGGTCCACGGCCTGAACGCTCACGTGGGAGTCGTCGCGACGGCCGAACCACTCCCGCGTGCGCTCGGCCGGCGCCTGGCCCGTGGCGGGCGGGCGCGCCCCCTTCAGGCGGGCCCCCAGGGAGGCGGGGTTCGGGGTGGAGAAGAGCAGGCCGCCGCCCGGCCGCAGCACCCGGCGGGCCTCGGCGAAGAACGCCTCCGGCGCATCCAGGTGCTCCACCACGTCCAGGCAGACGACCAGGTCCATGCTCCCGTCGCGGTACGGCAGGTCGCGGGCGTCGACGCGGCACAGGCGCAGGTTCGGATGCGCGCCGGCGGCGGCGCGCGCGATCCGAACGGCCGCCGCGGAGCGGTCGCCCCCCACCACCCGGGGCCGGCCCGGGAGCCCGGCGAGCAGGGCGCTCATGAAGCCCGCCCCGCACCCCACCTCGGCCACGTCGGCGGGGGCCGGCAGGTGGCGGCGCACGGCCCGCAGGAGCGCCCGGTAGACGAAGGCGCGCGCGGCCAGGGCGCTCTCCCAGGCGCCGCCGTCCCCGAGATAGGTGCGGTAATAGTCGGCCCCGTAGTTCGGCGGGGCCGGCGCCGGAGGGGTGGATGCGGTGGGGACGGTCACTTCAGCCCCCTTCCCGGGCCAGCAGGCGGCGGGCGCGCTCGCCGCCCCGGAGCCGGACGGCGACGCGTACGGCCCGGGCCACGCCCGGCAGGTACAGAAGCGGCGCGCAGGTCAGCCAGAAGAGCGGGTAGGAGCCGTAGTGGGCGCGCAGGGTCCGCCGGGCCCTCGCCACGTCTAGCTCGCCGGTGAGGTGTTCGTAGGCCAGGCGCCGCCACGCCAGCCGGCGCAGGATGGCGCCCTTGAACCGGCGGAGGTAGCGGCGCCGGTAGCCGAACCGCTCCCGCAGGATCTGGCATGCCTCGTGCGGCCCCTCGAGGAACACGGAGAAGTAGTTGTACGCCCCGTACTCCGCCGGGTCCGCCCGCCGTGCCTTCAGGAGCGGGGTCGCCACGACGATGCCCGTGCGCGCCCGGCTGGCCGCCGCGGAGGCCTCGAGGAAAAAGGACATCCCCCACCGGGCGAAGTGCTGGTGCTCGGCTTCGCTGAGGTTCCCGAACAGCTCGCGCCGGCCGACGTTGATCGAGATGAAGCCGAGCCCCAGGTGCACCGCGTTCAGGATGGTGTCGGCCCGCGTGAACGGCAGGTCCCTGGGGAGGCGGAGCAGGCTCTTGTTGCGGCAGACCCGCATTGCCTCGTCGAAGCACATGCAGTCGAGGATCATGTAGTCGTACCCCTGGGCGATCAGGTCCAGCACCCGCGCCACGGCGCCGGGCAGGAGCAGGTCGTCGTCCCCCAGGACCCACAGGTAGTCGCCCCGGGCCAGGTCGCGCAGCAGGCGGAAGTTGGCCTCGGGACCGATGTTGGTCGGGTTGCGGTGCACGCGCAGGGCCGGGTGGAGGGCCTTGAGCTCGGCCAGGACGGCGGGGGTCTCGTCCGGGCTGGCGTTGTCCGATACCAGCACCTCCACCGTGTTCGGGGGCAGCGGGGCGACCTGGGCGAGGACCTCGGCAAGGCAGCGCCCGAGCCAGTGCGCCCGCCGGTAGGTCGGGACGGCGATCGAAAGGCGCGCCGCGGCCGCGGCAGGGGCCGGACAGGCGGATGCGGGGGTCGCCACGGCGGCCGGGGCGAGGGGGGTGCCGGCGCTCATCGCCCCCCCTCCCGAGCCGGAAAGCGCTCGCGGAACATGGCCCGCACCATCCACGCCATGAGGCCCAGGGAGAGGGCGGACGTGACGGACAGCGTCCAGGCCACGCCGAGGGCGCCCCAGCGGTGGCCCAGTGCGACGCCGAGGGGCACGAAGATCACCGCCCCCGGCAGGTAGGCGGCGAACGAGCGCAGCGGATGGCCGCCTCCGTTCAGGAATACCGAGAGCCCGGAGTGGTAGGCGGTCAGCACCGCCCACACGCCCAGCACGGCGATCAGGGTGCGGTCGGCGAAGGGCGTCCCCAGCCAGGCGGTGACGACGACCGGCCCCTTGGCCACGAGCAGCGCCACCGCGCCGGGGAGCGCCAGGGAACGGACCATGGTCTGGCGCACCAGCCCGCGCGCGGCACCCCGGTCGCCGACCATCGCGATCTCCGAGAAGCGCGACCAGACGGGCATGAGGTAGGCCATCTGGAGTGCCAGCAGGGCCATGTACAGCACCAGCACGGCGCGGAACGTCCCGGCCTCCCCCACCCCCACCACGCCACTGACCACCACCGTCGCGGAGAGGCCGCCGAACATGGCCACGAACTGGAGCAGGGCGAACGGAGGCGCGTCGCGCCGCAGCCAGACCCGGTTGCGGGCCCGGGCCCCGGCGGGCAGCCACAGTGCCGGGCGCCAGCCGCGCCGGTGCAGAAAGAGGGCCAGGATCGTGGCCGCCGCCGCGACCATGGTGCCGAAGTAGAGGGCAAGGGCGGATACCACGCCGAGGCCCGCCCAGGCCGCCGTGGCGATGGCTCCCACCAGGGCGAGGGAAAGGGCGGCGTCGCCGAGGGCGTTGAGGCGGGCCTCGCGGTAGCTGAAGAAGCCCGTCATCCCCAGCCCGAGGGGCATCCGGAGCAACAGGAACAGGATCGCCACCAGGACCGCCCGGGCGCCGGTGGCGCCGGCGTCCGCCGGGATATTGCGCAGCACCCAGTACCAGCCCGTCGTCAGGTGGACGGCGACGACCGCCAGCATCAGCACGGCGGCGATGCCGCCCAGCAGCTGGAGGGCACCGGCGAAGGCCTCGGCGTCGTCGCCGGAGCCCCGCCGCAGGACGAGCCGGTTGCGCAGGGCGTTGCTGATGCCGAAGTCGAACCCCAGCACGATGGTCGTCAGCGACGTGGCGACGGCCCACAGGCCGAACGCGAACGGATCGAACGTCCGCGCGGCGATGGCGAACACCCCCGCGTTGCAGGCCAGCGCGGCCGCCTTGGCGCCCACCTGGGCGAGCCCGTCGCCCGTGACCGAGGGCAGCACCGCCGCGGGGGGGGATGGCACCCGGATCATCCCGTCCGGCCGTTCACCCACGGCGGGGGGCACGCCGGTCACGGGACCTCCGGGCACGACCGTGCCATCTCGTGGAGGGCCTCCGGCGGCAGCAGCCGGTCGTCCACGTAGTACGTGCCGGCGGGCTTGCCCAGCCTCAGCTCGTGGAACTTCAGGCCCCAGGCCGTGAGCTGGGCGCGGGTGAAGTCCTCCCAGTCGATGCCGGTGGTCGAGCCGCGGGCGGTGAACATGACGATGCGGTGCCCGGCGTCGTGCAGGCGGTTGACCGCCGCGATGGCGGCCCCGAGGGGCTTGGCGAGGGTGTAGTCGTTGTCGGGCGTGAGGGTCGCGACCACGCCGTCGACGTCCACGACGAAGGTCGCGGGCGTCGCCCCGGTATCGGCCTCGGTCGCCGGCGGGCGCGGGGGCGCGGGGGCGGGCCCCGTCGCGGCGCCGGACTGGCGATGCCAGTGGGCCGTGCGGCGCACGGCGGCGTCCAGGTCGGTCCACGCCTCCAGGCCCAGCTCCCGGCGGGCCCGCTCGATCGACGGCACGTAACGCGCCCGCGGGCCGGCCGGGGCCTCGCCCGCGACGACCACCGCCTTGCCGGGGGCCAGGGCCGCCCGCACGAGGCGGGCCGCGTCGGCCACCGGGAGGGGCCGGTCCGAGCCCACGTTGTAGGCCGTGCCGGGCGTCCCCTTCACCAGGATCGTCCACAGCCAGGCCGTCAGGTCCGCGGCGTAGAGGTACGAGCGCACCGGCGTGCCGTCGCCCCGCACGCGAACCGCGTCGCCGTGCAGGGCGTCGCGGATGAAGTTGCCGATGGCGAAGTGACCGTCGAGCGGCAGGTAGGGGCCCACGAAGGCGAAGCAGCGCGCCACCTTGGTGGCCAGCCCGTGCCGGTGGTGGTGCAGGGCGCAGAGCTGCTCCGCCAGGCGCTTGGCGTGGCCGTAGGTGGCCTCCGGGTCCAGGGGGTCGGGGGCGCCGCCGTAGGTCTCGGGCACCCGCTCCAGGTCCGGGGGCTGGGGGCCGTACACGGCGCCGGAGCTGGTCAGGAGGAACGCCTCGGCCCCGGCGCGCACGCCCAGGTCCAGCACCCGGCGGGTGCCGCCGACCACCGTGTCCATCAGGGCGTAGGGGTCGGCCGCGGCGGACACGCTCGTGTCGGTGGCGGCGTGGATCACGTGGGAGAAGGCGCCCTGGGGCAGGCGGCCGGTACGCACGTCGCCGGGCCACAGGGCCAGCGCCGTGTCCTCGGCCAGGGCGGGGACCGCGCGGCGGAAGGCGGCCGGGTTCCGGGTGAGCACCACGGCCCGGGCCCCGGCGTCCAGGCGGGCATTGGCCGCCTTCAGGCTCCAGAGGAGCCAGCGCCCGAAGAAACCGGTGCCGCCCGTTATAAACAGGCGCGCGCCCTTCAGCTCGCTCCAGACGTCGCGGGTGCGCTCCAGGACGAGGTCCAGGTCCTCCGCCGACGGCGGCCCGGCGGGCGGCGCTGGAAACGGGCTCGCAGACGGGTCCCGAGACCGGGCCGGGCCGGCGGCGGGGCCGGCCGTGGCTGGCTTCGCGCCGGTCACGCGATCACGTGGCGCGGGTTGGAAAGGCCCATCGCCTCGATCTGGCGCTCGATGTCGCGGGCGAAGAGGGCGGCGCAGATCAGGATGGGGTCGCCATGCCCGCGCACGGCCTCCGGGGCCGCGATGGGGTGGCTCCCCAGGCGGCCCCCCTGCTTGCCCCGGTCGTTGTCCACGAAGAACCGCACGTTGCACTTGCCCAGGGCGCTGTTCTCCAGCAGCCGCTGGGCGTAGGAGCCGGCGCCCCACACGATGACGGGCGCGCCCTCGCGGGCGAACCGGTCCAGCACGGCGAAGGCGCCACTGGTCACGCTCGCCCGCAGGTGGCGCCGGACGCTCTCGCGCACGGAGCCGTCGTACTCGGGCGCCACCGCCGCGCCGGGACCCGCCGCCTTGCGGAACACGCACCACGCGGCCGGGTAGCGGGTGGTGGCGGAGGCCAGGAAGTCCTTCTGTCCGGCGCCCACCGCCTGGAGGCCGTGGGCCCGGCCGAGGTTGGCCAGGGAGCGGCAGGAGAAGTGGTTGATGTGCTCGCAGTCGAAGAAGTAGAAGGGCACGATGTCGTAGGCGTGGTAGCGGGCGGCGTCCGGCACCTCGACGTAGAGCGCGCCCCCGTCCGCCAGCCAATGAACCGCGTGGCCGAGGGCACGGTTCACGTCCAGGACGTGCTCCAGGACGTGCAGCATCGTGACGGCGTCGAAACCCCCGGCGAAGGCCGCGGCCTCGGGCGGGGGCGAGACCACGCCCCCCGCGTAGCCCTCGAACCCCCGGGCGCGGACCGCCTCCACGCATCCCACGGCGTGGTCCATCCCCGCCAGGCGGTGGCGGCCCCGCGCCGCGAGCGTCGCGAGGAAGCCGCCCCCCGCGCACCCCACGTCCAGGATGCGGGCCTCCGGGTCGGGCACGAATTCGAGCACCGTGTCGGCGGTCCGGGCGAAGCGCTCCGCCTCCCACGCCCCGGCGCCCGTGCCCGACGCGACGGCGGCGTCCTCGTACTTCGAGAAACGGGTGTAGTAGGCGTCGTAGTCCGCCTGCGCCGCGGGGGTGGCGGCGAACACGAAGCCGCAGGCGCGGCACGCCACCACGTCGTACTCCCGCGGCAGGGGAAACCCGTCGTAGGTGGAGAACGACTGGTGGTGGATGCGCTCCAGGTCCGTGCCGCCACAGACGGCGCAGGGTCGCGGGACGGATGCCTCAGGCATGGCCGTCGTCCGTGGCGGATTCGGGGGCGAGCAGGTCCGAGACGCGGTGCAGGCGCTCCGGGGCGACGCCGAACCGCTCCGTCAGCGCGGCCGCGATCGTCTCTCCCAGGCGGTGGGAGGCGATCAGCACGGGCAGGTCGCCGAGATCCGCCAGGGCCTCCGGGGGCAGGACCGGGCGGCCGTGCACCGTCGTGCCCCGCTTGTCCGGGTCGGCGTCCACGAACGCCGCCACCTGGTCGGGGGTGACGTAGGGGTGCACGAGGTTGCGGTAGTCGCCCCCGATGCCGTACACGACGAACCGCCCGGGCAGCCGCGCGGCGATGCGGGCGCGGTAGCGCCCGGCGCGCAGGTGGGCCGAAACCTCCGGGCGGCACCGGACCCGGATCGAGTCGCTGTAGACGGCCGATTCGAAGGCCCGGGTGGCGAGCCCCGTGACCTCGAACCCGTGCCCGGCCAGGAGCGCGCACAGGGAGGCGGGGGAAAACAGGTGGACGTGCTCCGGGTGGTGGTCCCAGGCGAGCAGCTCGTTGCCGGCGCCGTTCGGCACCTCGACCACGAGGGCGCCGTCGGCCCGCAGCAGGCCGCGGGCGTGGTCCGCCGTCTTGGCGGCGTCCTCGATGTGCTCCAGGACGTGGAACGCGACGACCAGGTCGAAGGGCGCGGTGCCGGCGTAGGCCTCGAACGGCCCCTCGAACACCTCGTCCAGATGGGCCCGGGCCCCTTCGGCGTCCCGCGACGGCTCCACCCCGGCCCAGTGGCATGGGCGCCTCATGGCCCGCTTGACGTAGGCGCCGAAATGCCCCTCCGCGCACCCGATCTCCAGGACCCGGCGGGCCCGCTCCAGGTCGGGGCGCAGGAAGGCGTACCGCTCCCGGTGCTTGCGGGCGGCCTCCCGGCGCAGATGGGCGGAGCGCCCGGCCTGGTCGTGGTAGTAGTGCTCGGCCGGGGCCGTGGGTTTCCAGCGGTGGCCGCAGCCGCCACACCGGAAATGGGGCGCCGGCGCCGTCTCGCGGGTCACGGCATCTCCGGCGCAGCACGGGCAGGGGGCGGGGGGCCTCACGGGGGCGCGGCCTCCTCCGACTCGGGCAGGAGCGGCACGACCATGGCCTCCCGCAGCTCGCCCCGGGGCAGGAGGGGCGTCATGTCCTCCAGGGGCATGGAGCGCATGGAGCCGTCCGCCTGGGGCCGGGCCGCCACCTTGGGGGCGAGGACCTCGTTCTCCATCGTCTGCACGACGCAGAGGACGGGCCCGGGCTGCTCCAGGACCGCCTTGACCACCTCCCGCAGCACCCCCGCGTCGGGGGCATGGACCACCGGGATGTCGTAGGCCGCCGCCACCCGGGCGATGTCCGGCAGGGGCAGGCCGGCCTCGGGGCCCGTCGCCACGTAGCGCCCGGCGAAGTAGTTGCGCTGGGTGCTGCGGATCGAGGCGTAGCCCCGGTTGTCCATGACGAACAGGCGGATGGGCAGCCGATGGCCGGAAAGCAGCGCCAGCTCCTGCATGTTGAGCTGGAGCGAGCCGTCGCTCTCCACCGCCACCGTGGGACGGCGCCCGGACCCCACGCACGCCCCGATGGCGGCGGGCAGGCCGTAGCCCATGGCGCCCAGGCCGGAGGTGAGGAAGACCCGCTGCCCGGGCTTGTTGCGGAAGGCGGTGTAGAAGGCCTCGATGCCCAGCCCCGAGCTGCCCGTCACCACCAGGGTGTCCGGCGGGATCTCGTCCGACAGCACGTCCGCCAGGTGGTAGTGGCTGATCCGCCCGGTGGCGGCGAAGGGCTGGCCGTCCAGCACCGGGTAGCGCCGCTTCCACGCCGCGCAGCGCGCCAGCCACGGGACGATGTCGCCCATCGTGCGGTCGGTGCAGGCGCGGCGCAGGGCGCGCAGGGCGGCGTCCGCGTCGGCGGCGATCGGGAGGTCCACGGGCATGGCGTGCCGGTCCAGCTCGTGGGCGTCCACGTCGATCACCACCTTGCGGGCGGCGCGCGCGAATTTCCGGGGGTTGTACGCCGTCACCACGTTGTCCAGGCGGGTGCCCACGGCGATCAAGAGGTCGCAGTTCTGCACCGCCAGGTTGGGGGCCCGCAGGGCCACGGCGCCGGGCCGCCCGAGGCAGAGGGGGTGCTCGTACGGGATCAGGTCGAGGGCGTTCCAGGTGGTGGCCACCGGGATGCCCAGCTCCTTCACCAGGGCCGCGAACGCCCCCTGGGCCCCCGCCAGCCGGACGCCGTGCCCGGCGAGCAGGAGGGGCCGCTCCGCCGCTGCCAGCATGTCCGCCGCCTGCTCCGCCAGCGCCGCCAGCCGGTCCGCGTCGCGCGGGGGCGTCAGTTCCCCGGGGTCGAAGCCGGGTAGCGCGGCCGGGTCCACCCGGGCCGCCTGCACGTCGAGGGGCAGATCGATCCAGACCGGACCCGGGCGGCCGTGCACGGCGAGGGCCGCCGCCTTCTCCAGGTGGTGGCGGATGCGGCGCGGGTCGCGCACGGTCACGGCGTACTTGGTGACCGGGCGCACCATGGGGACGATGTCCACCTCCTGCACCCCGGCCTGGCGGACCTTCGAGCGGCCCTTCAGGTCGGCCCGCTTGGCCTGGCCCGACAGGACAATCAGGGGTACCGAGTCGAGCCACGCCCCGGTCACCCCCGTGATCGCGTTGGTGGACCCCGGTCCCGACGTGACCAGCACCACCCCCGGCCGACCCGTTACCCGCGCGCAGGCCTCGGCGCCGATGGCCGCCGCCTGCTCGTGGTGAACAGCGAGGTAGTCGAGGCGCGAGTGGCGCCCCAGGGCATCCACCAGGTGCATGGCGCCGCCCCCGGGCAGCACGAAGACGCGCTCCACGCCCAAGGCCGCCACGAAGTCCATCACATAGTCCGCCAGGCGCACGGCGAGATCTCCCTTTCAGCCCATCCAGTAGGTGAGGAAGGTCTTGCGGTTCGGGTTCGCCTGGATGGCGGGGTCGGTGTAGTAGGAGTCGTTCGTGTGGTGGGTGGAGGAGATCTCCTCGAACACGGCGCCCGTCTCCGAGCGGAAGGCGTGGCGCACGCCGCGCGCGACGGTGACCACCTCCCCCACGCCGCAGCGGCGCTCCTCGCCGTCCAGCGTGATGTGGGCCTCGCCGTGGAGGATGTGGAAGGTCTCCTCCTTCTGCTTGTGGAGCTGCTCGGGGTGGGCCTGGCCGGGCAGGACGACGATGAGCTTCTTGCAGTACTCCCGGTTGACCACCGTGATCATGGTCATGCCTACTTCGTCGAAGCGCTCCAGGCCGTAGTGGTGCGAGATCTCCAGCTCGGTCTCGCCGGGCACCACGATGTGGCCTTCCTCCAGCACCCGCTTTACCTGTTGGGCGATGTGATAGACGCGCTCGCGCACGTCGCGGGCCTCGGTGTCGGCGGCGAGGACCGGGCCCGAGACCGGGATGTCCGCCCGGGCCGTGAAGTGCATGTACTTGCCCCAGTCGTTGGCGGTGAGCTGCTTCTCCGCGGCGGGAAAGGCCATGAAGACGTCCTGTGCCCCGATCCGCTCGCCGCGCCGGATGGCGCGCCGGGCGAACACCCCGCGCCTTAAGGAGCGCAGGGACGAGCGCTCCCGCTCCGTGGGCGGCACCCGCGCGTCCGACGTGCCGCACAGCAGGTATGCCTCCCGGGCGGCGGCGAGCCAGCGCGCCACCTGGGGCGGGTCGGCGGAGTAGGCGTTCAGGGCGTACGCCTCCGTGGGCAGGCCGACGTGCTTCTCGAACAGGGTCGCGCCCTTGGCCACGGCGATCTGGACCGGCACCGTGCGGTCCGGGGTCTCGTGGGTCGAGAAGCCGATCCGCACCCCCGGGTAGCGGGCCCGCAGGAAGTCGATCTGGCCCAGGTTCAGGTCGGCGTCGGCGGTCGGGTACTCCCCCACGCAGGCCATGAGGGCGAAGTCCTTTTTGCGGTGGTCGAGGAAGCTGACGACCCGGTCGATGTCCTCCACGCCGGCGCCCGCGGTGGAGGCGATCACGGGCCGGTCGGACCGGGCCACCCGCTCCAGGAGCGGCCAGTCGGTGAAGGAGCAGCTGGCGACCTTGACGATGTCGTGGCCGTGGGCCTCCAGCAGATCCACCGAGGGCTCGTCGAACGGCGTGCAGACGGCGATGAAGCCGCAGTCCCGGATCTCGGCGGTGAGCTGGCCCAGCTCGTCCGGCGACAGGCGGGTCTCGGAGAAGCGCTTGACGTACTTCAGGTCGTGCCGGTCGCGGTAGGCCGGGTGGATGAAGGTGTCCAGGTCGCGGTACTGGAGCTTGACCGCCACGGGCACCCCGGTATCGGCAACGGCGTCGCGCAGGGCGCGCACGACGCGGCGGCCGTGGGCCAGGCTGCCCATGTGGTTGTTGGCCATCTCCAGGACGAAGAGGGGCTCGGGGATGCCTTGGGGCGCGGCATGCGTCATGGCGTGTCTCCGGTGGCGGGGCCCGATGGGGCGGTGGTTGCGGCGAGGACGTGGGGGGTGGGCGACGCGGGGATGGCGTCGAAGAACGCGGCCAGGGTGTCGGCCGTGTGGTCGAGCATGTCGGTGGTCAGGCCGGGGTGGACCCCGAGCCAGAAGGTGTCGCGCATGATCCGGTCGGTGTGCGCGAGGTCGCCCGCGACGCGGTACGTCACGCCCGCGTACGCCGGCTGGCGGGTGAGGTTGCCGCCGAACAGCAGGCGCGTGCCGACCCTGGCGCGGTCCAGGTGGGTGAGCACGTCCACGCGGCCCGCGCCGCACCCCTCGCGCAGGGTGACCGGGAAGCCGAACCAGGCAGGCTCGGCGCCCGGCGTCGCCTCGGGCAACATCAGAAACTCCTCGAGGGCCGCGAGGCGGCCGCGCAGGTAGGCGAAGTTCGCCCGGCGCGTCTCGACGAACCGGGGCAGGCGCGCCATCTGGGCCAGGCCCACGGCGGCCTGCATGTCCGTGAACTTCAGGTTGTAGCCCATGTGGGCGTAGGTGTACTTGTGGTCGTAGCCGGCCGGCAGGTCGCCCAGCTGCCAGGCGAAGCGCTTGCCGCAGGTGTTGTCGCGCCCCGGGGCGCACCAGCAGTCGCGGCCCCAGTCGCGGAACGACTCCACCACGCGCTTCGTGCGGTGCGCGTTCACGAGCACGGCGCCGCCCTCCCCCGTGGTGATGTGGTGGGCGGGGTAGAAGCTGACCGTGGCCGCGTCGCCGAAGGTGCCGACCTTGCGGCCGTGCCAGGTGGAGCCGAGGGCGTCGCAGCAGTCCTCGATGAGCCACAAGCCGTGGCGGCGGGCGACGGCCAGCACGGCGTCCAGGTCGAACGGGTTGCCGAGGGTGTGGGCCAGGATGATGGCGCGGGTGCGCGGCCCCACGGCGGCGGCCAGGGCCTCCGGGTCCACGTTGTAGGTGGGCAGCTGAACGTCCACGAACACGGGCACCAGGCCCTGCTGCACGATCGGGTTGACGGTGGTCGGAAAGCCCGCCGCGACGGTGAGCACCTCGTCGCCGGGCTTGAGGGCCCGCTCCCCCAGGCGCGGCGAGGTGAGGGCGGCGACCGCGAGCAGGTTGGCGGAGGAGCCCGAGTTGCAGGTGAGGGCGTGGCGGACGCCGACGAAGTCCGCGAGCGCCCGCTCGAACGCGTCGTTGTAGCGCCCGGTGGTGAGCCAGAAGTCGAGGGACGCGTCCACCAGGTGGACCATCTCCTCGGCCCCGTACACCTTGCCCGCCGCCGGGACCGGGTCGACCCCCGGCGTGAACGGCCGCGGCGCGTGGTGCCGGGCGGCGTAAAGGGCCACCCGCGCGAGGATCTCCTCCCGGAGCTCCGCTTCCTCCGTCAAGCCTGCATCCCCCATCTTGTGCCCGGGCGCGTTCCGCCCGAGTGTCTACCGGCTGGACGTTTGCCGGCTGGACGTTTGCCGGGTGGCCTTCACGCCCGGAGCG
>CAZGRJ010000001.1:2243-14104 GCA_964528115.1 uncultured Nitrospirales bacterium | reverse complement strand
CCGGCTGGACGTTTGCCGGCTGGACGTTTGCCGGGTGGCCTTCACGCCCGGAGCGTCAGCCGTCCGGCGCGTGCACGAACGCCTCGATCTGCTCCAGGGTGTGCTTGCGCATCTCCGCGCCGCCCAGGTGGGCGCGGTACCAGTCCACGGTGCGGGCGATGCCCGTTTCGATGGACCAGCGCGGCCGCCAGCCGAGCCGGCTCCTCGCCTTGGACGCGTCCAGGCGCAGGGTGGCCGCCTCGTGGGGCGTGGACCCGGCGGCGGGCGTCCACCCCGGGGCCCCGTCCCACGCCGCCCGTACGCGCGCGGCAATGGCGCGCACGGGCAAGGCGTCGTCGTCGGTCGGGCCGAAGTTCCATGCCTCGGCGAAGGCCGGGCCGTCTGCGAGCAGGCGCTCGGCCAGGACCAGGTAGCCGTTCAGCGGATCCAGGACGTGCTGCCACGGCCGCACGGCGTCGGGGTGGCGCAGGCGCGCGGCCTCGTCCTTCCGTGCCGCCCGGACCAGGTCCGGGAGCAGCCGGTCCGGCGCCCAGTCGCCCCCGCCGACGACGTTTCCCGCGCGCGCCGTGGCCACCGAGGTGCCGAGGTCGCCGTGCGCGGGGTCCGAGAAGAACGCATCCCGCCACGCCGCCGCCGCGATCTCGGCGCACGCCTTGCTGCTGCTGTAGGGGTCGAAGCCCCCCAGGGCGTCCGCCTCGCGGTAGCCCCACGGCCAGTCCCGGTTCGCGTAGCACTTGTCGCTCGTGACCACGACCACGGCCCGCACGCCGCCACGGCCCCGCACGGCCTCCAGGACGTTCACCGTGCCCATGACGTTGGCGAGGTACGTCCGCGCCGGGGCGCGGTAGCCCTCCAGGACCCGGGCCTGGGCCGCCAGGTGGAAGACGACCTCCGGGCGGTGGGCGGCGATGACCTCCGTGAGGGCATCCGCGTCGGCCACGTCGCCGATCACCGAGGCCATGCCGTCGGCCACGCGGGCGACGTTGAAGAGGCTCGGGTCCGTGTCCGGCGCCAGGGCGTAGCCGCTCACCTCGGCGCCCAGGTGCTGGAGCCACAGGCAGAGCCAGCCGCCCTTGAACCCGGTGTGGCCGGTGACGAGGACGCGGCGCCCGCGCCAGAGGGAGGCGTCGGCGACCCCACCGGCTACCACACCTTCCACGGCGCCCTCTCCGTCCGCCACAGGTCCTCCAGGTAGACCTTGTCGCGCATGTTGTCCATGGGGTGCCAGAAGCCGGGGTGGCGGTAGGCGGCCATCTGGCCGTCCTTGGCCAGGCGCTCCATGGGCTCGCGCTCCCAGATGGTGGCGGCGCCGTCCACGTAGTCCACCACCTTCGGGGAGAGGATGAAGAAGCCCGCGTTGATCCACGCCCCGTCGCCCGCCGGCTTCTCCTCGAAGCGCTTCACGCGGACCCCGTCGTGGCCCATGCGGATGGCGCCGAACCGGCCCGGCGGCTGGGCCGCGGTGACGGTGGCGAGCAGGCCGTGAGAGCGGTGGAAGGCGACCAGGCGGCGGACGTTCACGTCGCTCACGCCGTCGCCGTAGGTGAGCAGGAAGTCGTCGTCGCCGAGGAATTCCCGCACGGCCTTCAGGCGGCCCCCGGTGTTGGTGGTCTCGCCCGTGTCCACCAGGGCCACGCGCCACGGCTCGGCCCGGTTCTCGTGGACCGCGATGCGCCCGCGCGACAGGTCCACGGTCACGTTGGACATGTGCAGGGCGTAGTTGGCGAAGTACTCCTTGATGATGTAGCCCTTGTAGCCCAGGCACACGACGAAGTCGTCGATCCCCCAGCTGCTGAGGATCTTGAGGATGTGCCACAGGATCGGCCGACCGCCGATCTCCACCATGGGCTTGGGGCGGGTGACCGTCTCTTCGCTGATGCGCGTGCCGAGCCCGCCGGCGAGGATGACGCCCTTCACGTGCCGATCCCCGCGGCGTGGGTCCCGGGCGGACCGGCGGGGGGCGGCGGATGCCGCCGTGCCGGTGGGGGACGCCACCGCCGCGGGAACCGGACGCGCAGGGGCCGGGCGTGGAGACACGCCGGCGGCGTCAGCGCGCTTGGTCGCGGAACGGAGCGGTGCTGGTTACGGTGGCCCGGAGCTGTCTCCGGGCGTTGGTGACCGATGCCGAGCGCATCGTGTCCCATATGGCAGGTCCCCCATCTACGCGGCGCATTGTACACAGACCCTCCGCGCATACAAACAGATATTTTCCTTTGTCTCGGAGCCGGGCAGGAAAATGCCCCCGTGCCCGCGCGGCGCGCGCCCTAGGGTGGCGAGGATTCCTCCTCATCGGGCACGGGCCGGTTGAGGCTGAACAGCACGAGCGACTGCCAGTCGCCCGTGCGCGGGCCGGCGTAGCGGACCCGCTCCAGGCGCAAGTCCACGGTCACGCGCGCCGGCCCGGCGAGGCGCGAGCGGCGCAGGCCCACCTGCCAGTGGTCCTCGCGGTCGGGGTCGGAGAAGCGCGTGGCGAACCAGCCGAGCATCAGCTCCGACTCGGTGCGCGCGCCGGGGCGGGTGATCCACAGGCGCGCGGTGCGGGCGTCGGAGCCCATGGCGTCGCCCAGGATGCGGCCCCGGTAGGTGTAGCCGGTCCGGTACGTGCTGTGGGAGTACCAGAAGTTGTGGCCCCACCGCTCGTGGTTGTAGAAGACGTCCGTCGCCGCGAACTCGGCCCGCGCCGTGTAGGCCGCGGCGGGCCCCAGCCCCGCCAGGTAGATGCCGCCGCGCACGGCGGGCTTGGTGGGCAAGTGGAGCTGGTGGGCCTCGTCCTCGCCCGCGTATTCGCCGTAGATGCGCACCGCGCCGTCGCCCATCGGCAGGGTGTAGGCCGCGTCCACCCCGGCGATGGAGTCGCTCGTGTCGGCCGCACCGGCCACGTTGTTGCCCCCGAGCACGGTCACGTAGTCGGACCACGACAGGCTCGGCCGCCCCCCGCCTCCCAGCAGGATCGTGCGGCTCGCGCCCAGCTCCAGGTGCCGGGTCGGCTTCCACGCGAGGCGCAGGCCCGTCAGCTCGGGGTTCGGGACCACGCGGTCGTCCTCCAGGCGCGCCAGGAGGTACGA
This sequence comes from uncultured Nitrospirales bacterium, assembly GCA_964528115.1. Taxonomy (GTDB): domain Bacteria; phylum Nitrospirota; class JACRHL01; order JACRHL01; family JACRHL01; genus CAZGRJ01. Next base: position 11,039 of record CAZGRJ010000001.1, on the reverse strand, counting down.
GAAGTCCCACGTGCCGAGCCACGACCACCACCCCCGGAACGTGTGCGGCGCCTTGAGCCCCAGGCGCAGGGCGGTCAGGGGCGCGGCGTTGTCGGTCAGGATGAAGCCGCCGTCGTGGCCCGGGCCCCACTGGAAGGGCTGGCGTCCGGTCGCCACCAGGATCGGCCCCGCGTCGAAGGCGGCGTACCCCTCCTGCAGAGCCGGGTTGCCGCCCTCGGCGACGCCGAGCGGGACACGCGCCACCACGTCCATCGTGAACCCCGAGCCCCAGCGGCCCTCCGAGCGCAGGCGGGCCTCGCCGCCCCAGGTCTCGGGGAAGCCGAGGCCGGCGTCGTAGGCCCCCAGGGGGCCGCCGCTCGTGGCGGGGACGTTGACGTAGGTCAGGGGCTGCCCGTCGGCGCGGGCGGCGGTGAGGGTGATCTCGGCGTGGCGGCGGTCCCCGATCCCGGCGTGGGCGTGCACCTCCCGGGCCAGGGCCAGGATGGCGCTGCGGTCCTCGGGCCGGCGCGCCCGGGCCTGGGCCAGCATGGTGCCCAGGCGTTCCCAGGTGTAGGGGCGCATCCCCAGGATCGTAGGGGGCAGGAGGCCACGGGCGACCCAGGCCTCCACCTGGGCGTAGGCCGGGTGGTCCATGGGCACGAAGGGCGAGGCCGCCAGGGCCGGGCGGGCGAAAAGACCCATCCAGATGGCCGCCAGAAGCAGGAGCCGGAAAGCGGCGATGGGGATGGAGGCGCCCGGACGGGGCATGGCGCGCCAATGTACGCGGCCCCCGGGGCCGAATCAACCGTGTTTTGGCGGGCTTCGGCCGGGGGGCTTTTTGAGTCCTAACAATCGGCCGCTAAGATAATGTGAATGCCCATTGGGCCCGCGCGCCCAATCTGCGCAGGGGACTTCGGATGGCGCACCACATCACGGCGCGGCTCCTTGCCCGCGGCCCGGCGTTCCGGGCCGCTCGGCGTAGGGGTGCGCCCGCCGGGACGGGAGGGACGCCGTGACGGCCGCCCGCACGGGGGGCGCGTCCGACGGCGCGGGCGGCGGCGAGCGCGGGCCTGCCGAGACCGACCTGAAGCAGCCCGAGCTCTACCTCAATCGCGAGCTCAGCCAGCTCCACTTCAACCGCCGGGTCCTGGCGCAGGCCGAGGACCCCGCCATTCCCCTGCTCGAGCGCCTTCGCTACCTGTGCATCGCGAGCACCAACCTGGACGAGTTCTTCGAGGTCCGGGTCGCCAGCCTCAAGCAGCAGGTGGCCCTGGGCGCGGTGCACGCCGGGCCCGACAACCTGACCCCCGCCGAGCTGCTCAAGGCCATCTCGGCCCAGGCCCACACCCTGGTGGACGCCCAGTACCGGGTGCTCAACGAGGTCCTGATCCCCCTGCTCGAGAAGGAGGGGATCCGCTTCGTTCGGCGCACCGAGTGGACCGAGGCCCAGGAGGCGTGGCTGCGGAGCTACTTCGAGAACTCCCTCCTGCCGGTCCTGACCCCCATGGGCCTGGACCCGGCCCACCCGTTCCCGCGCATCCTCAACAAGAGCCTCAACTTCATCGTGGCCCTGAAGGGCAAGGACGCCTTCGGGCGCAAGGGCGCCGTGGCCGTGGTTCAGGCGCCCCGGGCCCTGCCGCGCGTAATCCAGCTGCCGCCCGGCAGGAACGGCAACGGGCCCAACGACTTCGTGTTCCTCTCGTCCGTCATCCACACGTATGTGGACAGCCTCTTCCCCGGCATGAAGACGGGCGGGTGCCACCAGTTCCGCGTCACGCGCAACAGCCACCTGTTCCTGGACGAGGAAGAGGTCGTGGACCTGCTTCGCGCCGTGGAGGGCGAGCTGCCGTCCCGCCGCTACCGCGACGCGGTGCGCCTGGAGGTGGCGGACAACTGCCCCCAGGACATGAGCCAGTACCTCCTGGCCCGGTTCTCCCTGGAGGCGGACGACGTCTACCAGGTCAACGGCCCGGTCAACGTCAACCGCCTCCAGGCGGTGTACGACATGGTGGACCGGCCCGACCTCAAGTTCCCCGCGTTCACGCCCGGCCTGGCCCCGCCCCTGGCGCCGAAAACGGACATGTTCACGGTCATCCGCAAGCACGACATCCTGCTGCACCACCCGTTCGAATCGTTCACGCCGGTCACGGACTTCATCCGTCAGGCGGCGGCCGACCCGAACGTCCTGGTGATCAAGCAGACCCTCTACCGCACGGGCCCCGATTCGGCCATCGTGGACGCCCTGGTCAACGCCGCGCGCGAGGGCAAGGAGGTGACCGTCGTCATCGAGCTGATGGCGCGCTTCGACGAGGAGACCAACATCGCCCTCGCCAACCGGCTGCAGGAGGCGGGGGCCCACGTGGTGTACGGCGTGGTGGGCTACAAGACCCACGCCAAGCTGCTCCTCGTCGTCCGGCGCGAGGGCAAGCGCCTGCGGCCCTACCTGCACCTGGGCACCGGCAACTACCACTCGCGCACGGCCCGGCTCTACACCGACTACGGCCTGTTCACCTGCGACGAGGACCTGGGCTCGGACGCCCACAACGTCTTCCTGCAGTTGACCAGCATGGGCAAGGTGCCGCGCCTGAAGAAGGTCCTCCAGTCGCCCTTCACGCTCCACGACGCCCTGGTGGAGAAGATCGAGCGCGAGGTGGAGAACGCCCGCAAGGGCAAGCCCGCGCGGGTGATCATCAAGATCAACAGCCTGGTGGAGCCGGGGATCATCCAGGCCTGCTACCGGGCGGCGCGGGCGGGGGTCGCGTTCGACCTGCTGGTGCGCGGCATGTGCGCCTTAAGGCCGGGCGTGCCGGGGGTGTCGGACCGCATCCGGGTGCGCTCCATCATCGGGCGCTTCCTGGAGCACACCCGGGTGTACTACTTCGAGAACGGGGGCGACCCGGAGGTCTTCTGCGGCAGCGCCGACTGGATGGAGCGCAACTTCTTCCGCCGGGTGGAGATGGTCTTCCCGATCCTGTCGAAGAAGCTGAAGGAGCGCGTGATCCGGGAGCTGGGCTACTACCTGGCCGACAACTCCCAGGCGTGGGAGCTGCGCCCCGACGGCACCTATGCGCGCCTGACCCCCGGCGCCGAGCCGCCGTTCTCGGCCCAGCAGGCGCTCCTCATGGATCTGGCGGAGCGCTCGTAAGCGCTCCGGCGTCTAGGCGAAAGTTAGTGTGAAGCCGGCGGTCTCCAGGTAGGCCGCCTCCGCCTCCAGGTCGCCCCGGGTCAGGGGGTGGGCCTCCAGCCAATCGTCCGGGAAGGTCAGGGCCAGGGCGTCCTTCCCCGGGTCCAGGTTCACGTCGGGCACCGGCTCGGCGGTGCGCGCCCGGTTGAGGATGACGGCCAGGCGCAGCAGGATCGCCAGGTGGCGCAGGGGGCCCTTGCGATTGCCGCCCATCTCCTTGATCACCGCCACGGGGAACTTGCGCCGGTGCGCCCGCACCAGGGCGGCGAGGCGCTGCTGCTCCTGGTTGGAGAAGCCCGGCAGGTCGGCGTTCGCCAGGACGTAGGCGCCGTGCTTGTGATACTGGCTGTGGGCGATGTCGCGCCCGATCTCGTGCAGGCGCGCGCCCCAGGCGAGCAGGCGCTCCCACTCCGGGTCGCCCAGGGACCAGGGGCCCGCGGCCTGGGCCCACAGGGCGCGGGCGGTGGCCTCCACCCGGTCGGCGTGGGGGGCGTCCACGTGGTAGCGGGCGGTGATCGCGTCCACCGTGCGGGCCCGCATGTCCTGGGCGCCGCTGCGGCCGATCAGGTCGTAGATCAGCCCCTCGCGCATGGCCCCCTGGGTGATGACCACGCGCTCGATCCCCAGGGCCGTCAGGGCCGCCTTGGCGACGGCGACGCCGCCGGGGAAGACCGGGGCGCGCTCGCGGGTCAAGCCCTGGAGCTTGATCTTGTCCACGTGCCCGGCCCGCACCAGGGCCGCGCTCAGCTCCGTCAGTACCTTGGGGGTGATGCCCTCCGGCCCCAGGCCCGCCATGCGCACCACCCGGTCGATGGCGCGGAAGGTCCCGGAGGCGCCGATGGCCTCCCGCCACCCCAGGTTCTTGCAGGTGGCGGCCACGGGCAGCAACTCCCGGCGCACGGCGAGCTCCGCCTTCTTCATGCCCTCCGCCGTGATCTGGCCGCCGGGGAAGTGGGTCAGGCTCAGCGAGACGCACCCCACGTGGAGGCTCTCCATGTAGAGCGGCTCCAGGTGCTCGCCGACGATCACCTCGGTGCTGCCGCCGCCGATGTCCATCACAAGGCGGCGCCCCTCGCTCACCTCCAGGGTGTGGGCGACGCCCGCGTAGATCAGGCGGGCCTCCTCCACGCCGGAGATCACCTCGATGGCGTGCCCCAGGGCCTCCTCCGCCTTGGGAAGGAAGTCGTTGTGGGGCCCCGCGGCCCGCAGCGTGTTGGTGCCCACGGCCCGCACCGCCTGCGGGGGCAGGCCCTTGAGGCGCTCGCCGAAACGGCGCAGGCATTCGAGGGCGCGCTCCTGGACCTCGGGGGCGATGCGGCGGCGCTTGTCGATGCCGGCGGCGAGGCGGACCATCTCGGACAGCCGGTCCACCACCCGGGGACGCCCCTCCGCCACCTGGGCCACGACCAGGTGGAAGCTGTTGGACCCCAGGTCCACGGCGGCCACGGTCCCGGGCCAGAGCTCCGCGGGCGGGACCCGGGCGGCCTCGGGCTCGCGCAGGGCGGAGCCGCCGGAACGGGCGCGCGGCTCAGCCACCGGCGGCCTCCCGAAGGGCGGCACAGAGGCCGTCGAGGGGCCCCAGGAGCGTGGCGCCGCCGTCCGTCAGGTAGCGCTCGCGCAGCTCGGCGAAGCGCTCGGCCCGCTCGCGGGCGGCCAAAGCCGCCAGGGCGAGCAGGCCCGCCTCGTCCGGGTGAGCGGTGCCCGCGGGGCCGAGGCCGGCGGCGTTCAGGGGGTCGGCCACCACCCGGGCCAGCAGGCGCTCGGCGCGCTCGGCGGCGACGTGGCGCAAGGCACTCTCCAGGTGGCCGATCATCACCTGCCTATCGTGCATGATTCCGAGGGTGTCCTGAAAGGCCGCGAAGCCCCGGACCACCTTCGCCGTCCCCGACACCGCCCCGCGCAGGGGCTCCACCAGGTAGCGCAGGCGCTTGGCCTCGATCCGCGCCCGGTGGGCCGGCTCCTGGTCGTCCAGGGTGTGCACCCGGGCGAGGCGCGCCTTCAGGGCCGCCTCGTGCTCGCGGATGCGGGCCAGGGCCGCGGCGGCATAGGCCGGGTGGGATGTCCCCGGGTCGGGCGGCCGGGCCAGACGCCGCCGCAGGTGGACGGCCAGGGCGTCCCACCGTTCACCGAAGTCGGCGCCGACGCTCGCGTAGGCCGCGTCCCGCTCGCGGGTGAGCTCCGCCATGAGCCACCCGCACCCGGCGGCCTTGGGGCCGTTCAGCGCCTTGCAGGCCTCTTCGAGCCACTCCAGGGCGACCTCGGCGTCGCGTCCGCCGCTGGTCGTCGCGGCCAGGTCGCGCAGGCGCCGCTCGGTCTTGCGGCTTACGCCGTGGCAGCCGCGGTAGGCGCGCAGGTGGGAGCGCAGGCGGCGGACGGCGACGCGGAAGTCGTGCAGCGCCTCCGGGTCGTGCTCCGGGTCGCCCTTGGCCCCGATCCGCTTCCGCGCCTTGCCGGCCTGTGCGATCAGCTTGCGGGCGTACGCCGCCACCGCGTCGGGGGTGGGCTTCGTCAGCAGGGCGGCGCTCACTTCTTCCCCACCCGCCGCAGGAGCCTGGGCGGCGCCAGCCACAGGATGATCCCCCGGCCGGCCCTGGGCTCGTCCGGGAAGGCCAGCAGGCACGCCCCGCCCTTCTTCATGTCCACCAGGGAGACGGGCTTGCCCGTGGTGGCCCAGCCGATCCATTCGCTCAAATGCGGCTCGTGCCCGACGAGGGCGGACAGGCCCGGATGGGCCCTGCCGAACACCCACCCGAGCAGGTCGGCGGGGTCGGACCCCGGCACGAGCAGGGTGGAGGTGGCGACGGGCAGGTCGCCGTAGGCCTCGGCCACGATCTCGGCGGTCTCCCGGGCCCGGGTCCAGGGGCTGGAAAGCACCCGCACCACGTCCGGCGCCAGCCGGGCCAGGCCCCGCGCGGTCGCCTTCATGCGGTCGCGCCCGGCGTCGGTCAGGGGGCGCTCGGCGTCGGGCCGGCCGGTGTGGGCGAAGACCTCCCGGTCCTCGGCGATGGCGTGGCGGACGATCAGACAGGTCTGCATGGCGTAGGTTTGCCTCGCGTGCCCTGGGGCGGCGGTCCGGCCGGGCTGGCCGGGCGGACTTCGTGCCCAAAAATCCTACAAAAAATACCACATTTCCATTCGTTACGGGTTCGGGCCGGGCCCCCGAAATCCGTCCGAACGCCCCGTTCCGGCGCCGTTTTCCGCGATCCGCACGAAGAATTCACGGGTCCCTCACGGAGCCCGAACAGACCGGTGCGATTAGATTGTGCATGAAACCCGAACCCGCATCCCCCGTGCCCGTCACGCCCGCGCCCCTGTCGGTCTGCATGGTCACCGAGACCTACCCGCCGGAAATCAACGGCGTCGCCCGGACCGTCCAGCGCATGACCGAGTGGCTCGCCCAGCGCGGCCACCGCGTCCTCCTGGTGCGCCCCCGCCAGGGGCCCGCGGACCTGCCGGGCGGCAACGGCGGGCCGCCCACGCACCTGCTGCGCTCGCTGCCGATCCCCATGTACCGGGAGCTGCGCATCGGCCTGGCCGGGCGCGGCGCCTTCTCGCGCCTGTGGACCCGGGAGCGGCCGGACGCGGTGTACGTGGCCACGGAGGGCCCGGCGGGCCTGGGGGCCCTGCGCCAGGCGCAGCGCATGGGCATCCCGGCGGTGAGCGGCTTCCACACCAACTTCCAGACCTACAGCACCTACTACGGCGTGGGGTTCCTGAAGCGCCCCGTGTTCGCCTACCTGCGCTCGCTCCACAACCGGGCCGACTGGACCGTGGTCCCCACCCGGGACCTGAAGGACGAGCTGGTGCAGGCCGGGTTCGAGCGGGTGGCGATCATCGCCCGGGGCGTGGACTGCCGCCTGTTCCACCCCGGGCGGCGCGACCCGGACCTGCGCCGCGCCTGGGGCCTGGACGACGGCGACCTGGGCGTGCTCCACGTGGGGCGCCTGGCGCCGGAGAAGAACATCGACCTGGCGGTGCGTGCCTTCCGGGCGCTCCAGGAGAAGGTGCCGGGCGCGCGCCTGATCCTGGTGGGCGACGGCCCGGAGCGCAAGGCCCTGGCGAAGGCCCACCCGGACCTGGTGTTCTGCGGCATGCAGCGCGGCGAGCGCCTGGCGGCCCACTACGCCTCCGGCGACCTGCTGCTCTTCCCGAGCGAGACGGAAACCTTCGGCAACGTGACCCTGGAGGGCCTGGCGAGCGGCAACGGCGTGGTGGCCTACGACTACGCCGGGGCCCGCACCCACGTCGGCCACGGCGTCAACGGCATGCTCGCCCCCTTGGGCGACGCCGAGGCCTTCGTCCGCGCCACGGTGGACCTGGGGGCCGACCCGGCCCTGCTCGACCGGGTGCGGCGCCGGGCCCGGGCGAGCGCCGAGGTGGTGGACTGGAACGAGGTCATGGGCGGCTTCGAGCGCCTGCTCGAGCAGTGCGTCGGCGAGACGCCGCGAGATGATTCCGGCAACGGCGGAGGTGCCCGGTGAGCGCCCGGCCCGGCACGTTCCTCGCGTGGGTGACGCGCCACGAGCTGCCCGTGTGCGTGGCGTTGAGCCGGTTCTGCTGGCGGGCCGGCATTCGGCGCTTCTTCGCCGCCGTCAGCCGCCTGGGGGACGGGGTGTTCTGGTATTGCCTGATGGGCGCCCTGCCCCTGGTGCACGGGATGGCGGGCGTCCGGGCCGCGCTTCACATGGGCGTGGCGGCGCTGGTGGGCCTCGGCCTGTACCGCCTGCTCAAGGGCCGCACGGGACGGCCCCGGCCGTTCGTGGGCAACCGCCAGGTGCGCCTGGGGGCCGTGCCCCTGGACCGCTACTCCTTCCCCTCCGGCCACACCCTGCACGCGGTTTGCTTCACGGCCGTGGCGGTGTGGCACTTCCCGGCCCTGGCCGCCGTGCTGGTGCCGTTCGCCCTGCTCGTCGCCCTGTCGCGGGTGGCGCTGGGGCTGCACTACCCGACGGACGTGGCCGCGGGCGCGTTTCTGGGCGGTGCCGTCGCCTGGGCCACGACCCTCCTGGCCCGAACGCTCTTCTAGCTCAGCTGCGCCCGCCGTCTCCGGCACCGTCGTCGCCGGAGGCCTTCCGCTCGCCCTCCTTGAGGAGGGCGGCCGCGGCGTCGTGGTCCACGTGCCGGATGTTGTGGCCGCGGATCATGTAGATGACCATCTCGCAGATGTTCGTGGCGTGGTCGCCGATCCGCTCCAGGTTCTTGGCGATGTTGGACAGGATGATGTAGCCGCTCAGGTACTGCGGGTTCTCGAGCATGTAGGTGAGGACCTCGCGGTACATGCCCTGGTACATGGCGTCCACGGTGCGGTCGTTCTCGATGACCGCCATGGCCTGGTCGATGTCGCCCTTGGCGAAGGCCGCCAGCGCGCGGGTCACCTGGGTCTCGACGATCCGGCCCATGCCCGCCAGGCCCGGGTTCGGGTGGAGCGGCATGTCCTCCAGGAAGACCACGCCCTCGCAGATCCCGGCCGCCAGGTCGCCCATCCGCTCCAGGTCCGTGACCATCTTCACGCAGGCCAGGATGAAGCGCATGTCGCCGGCGGCGGGCTGGCGCAGGGCGATGAGCCGGCTGACGTGCTCGTCGCTCGCCACGTCCAGGGCGTTGACCGCGTGGTCGTGGGCGATCGTCTGCCG
>CAZGRJ010000001.1:0-2143 GCA_964528115.1 uncultured Nitrospirales bacterium | reverse complement strand
TGGCTCGGCCTCCCCCGAGGGGGGGTAAGGGCCGGGGGCGAGAGGGCGTCCCCCGGCCCTTTGGCCGCACGCTAAGGAGGACAGGGATGATGTTTAGCGAGCGGACCATCCCCTCGTGATGGTGCCGCGTCAGATCTTGATCTGCGCGTGGACGGCGACCGTGTTGATCGTGTCCGTTCCGGTGTCGCGGCTCTGGTAGTCCACCGCCACCATCACGTTCTTGTTGGCCTCGGTTTCCACGCCCACGATGGTCAGGGTCTGGTCGGTGCCGGTGTCCTTCTTGTCGATGGAGTCGTAGCGCGCGAACGCCTTGGAGTTGTTGCCCACCGGCAGGTTGACGTTGACCAGGCCGCTGTACCCCGTGCCGTCGTTGAAGCTGGTGGCGGCGTCGCCGTCATCGGCCATCAGGTACTCGGCCGCGGCGTTGCCCCACGGGCCGAAGTAGGCGGCGTAGACGCCCTCGCGGGTCGGGTCGTAGCCGTCCACGCCGTTGCGCTTCGACTCGCTCTGGCCGTGCACGCCCACGCGCGCCCCGGCGGCGTGGACCTCCACCCGGCCCTCGATGGCGTAGCCGGCGCCGTTGGGGGTCTTGTCGTAGCCCTCGCCGTTCATGAGCGAAACGTAGTAGCTGACCATGTCGGCGACCTCGCCCAGGAAGCTGACGCCCAGGTCGGAGGAGGTGTAGGCGCCCACGTCGTCCACGAAGGTCTTGGCGACGTAGCGGTGCTGCCAGATGTCGGACTGGTAGTAGTCCACCGTCGGGGTGTGGTTCAGACCGAACTTGATGTAGTGGCTGTTCTCGCCCGCGATCTTGATCTGGGCGTAGGCGTACTTGATGAAGTAGTCCTGGTCCGGGCCCTTGGTGTCCAGGGTGATGCGGTAGGTGGTGGACTTCTCCGGGTGGTAGCGCATCTCGAAGTAGCCGCGGTCGACGTGGAAGCCCGAGGCGGCGTCGTCCACCTGGGAGCCGGTCAGGGCGGGGGGCCCGGGGTCAGCCGGGTTGCCGTCCACCGAGGTGAAGTTCACGAAGGCCAGGCCCTTCAGCTCGACCTCGCCGTTCGCCAGCTTGTACGCGTGCGCCGGGGTCGTCCCGATCGCCAGCGCGGCGGCCGTACCCGCGGCCACGGCGGCGGCGCGGGTCATCCATGTAAAACGTCCCATTCGTCAGTCCTCCCTTACGACGGGGTGGTTCGGTTTGTGGCCCGGCGGCCACGGGACGACCATCGTCCCGAGCCCGACAGCCACACTGTGCAAAGGCATTGGGGCGGGAGTCTAGGCAGGGGGTGTTAACGGGGCGTGCGGGGCGTGTGAGAAGACCGGCAGGATTGTGTGAGGGTTCGATGAGGATGGGACTCACTCCCGCATTCGGTAGCCCACCCCGCGCACGGTCTCGATGACGGCCCCTGAAGGCCCCAGCTTGCGCCGCAGCGACACGATCTGCACGTCCACGCTGCGGTCGGTGACGCCGTGGGCCTTGCCCCGGATGGCGCCGATGATCTGGCTGCGCGAGAACACCCAGCCCGGCCGGCGCGCCAGGAGCGTGAGGATCTGGAACTCGGTGCGGGTCAGGGTCACGGGATTGCCCTCGGCCTTCACCTCGTGCCGGCCCGGGTGGATCTCGATGCCGTGCACCACCAGGGGGGCCTCGGTCTCCGGCGCCGGCGTGCCGCCCCCGCGCCTCAGGGCCGCCTCCACCCGCGCCACCAGCACGGCGGGGGAGAAGGGCTTCGCGACGTAGTCGTCGGCCCCCAGGGACAGTCCGCGCACGATGTCGCGCTCCTCGCCCCGGGCGGTCACCATGATCACGGGCACCTGGCGGGTGGCGGGCTGCGACTTGAGCTGGCGGCAGACGGCGAGGCCGTCGATGCCCGGCAGCATCAGGTCCAGCAGCACCAGGTCCGGGGGATTGGCCCGGGCGGACTCCAGGGCGTGCTCGCCGGAGCGCGCCGTGGCGACGGCGTAGCCCGCCTTCTCCAGGTTGTAGCGGATCAGCTCGCTGATGTCGGTCTCGTCCTCGACGACGAGGACGCGTTTCTGGCCCATCGCCTCGCTCGGCTCCCGGGGAGGATTCTCCCGTGGCGGTGTTGTACCCGGTTCGGGCACATGCGATCCAGCGCCTCACACAATCCGAACCGCGCCCTCA